>CAZJBJ010000005.1:0-49884 GCA_964544295.1 uncultured Bifidobacteriaceae bacterium | reverse complement strand
ATACCGGCCTCGTCGTAGAGCGCGTAGTCGGACACGCCGCGCTTGTTGTAGAGGACCCGCACGTGCGGGTCGCGGACGAGTTGGTAGGAATCGCGGTCCCCGGTGACGATGATGACGTCGACCCCGTCGGCGGCCGCGCGCTCCGCCAGTGTGGCGATCACGTCGTCGGCCTCGATGCCGTCGATCTCCACGATCGGCACCTTGAGCGTCTCGAGCACCTGATGGATCAGCGGGAGTTGGGCCTTGAAGAGGTCGGGGGTCTCCTTCCGACCGGCCTTGTAGGTGGCGTCCATCTCCTTGCGGAAGGTGGGCGCAGCGGTGTCGAACGCGACCCCGAGGTGGTCGGGGCGTTCGTCGCCGACGACCTTGATGAGCATCGACGTGAAGCCGTACACGGCGTTGGTCACCTGGCCCGACGACGTCGCCAGGTCGGTGGGCAGGGCGTAGAAGGCGCGGTACGCGAGCGAGTGCCCGTCGAGCAACAGCAGCTTGCGCACCCGTTCGCTCACGCGGCGGTGGTAGGTGCGAGGTCGCCGGCGAGGACCATCGCCGCGATCTCGTGGACCTTCGTGCGTCGGTTCATCGCCTCGGTCTGGAGGAACCGCCACGAGTCGGCCTCGGTCAGGTCGTGCTTGTCCATCAGCAGCCCCTTGGCGCGGTCGATCGTCTTGCGCGCCTCCAGCCGTTCGGCGAGATCGCTCACCTCGTTCTCGAGACTGGTCAACTCGGCGTGACGACCGAGCGCCACTTCGATCGCGGGGATGAGGTCGCTCTTCTGGAACGGCTTCACGATGTAGCTCATCGCGCCCGCGTCACGTGCCTGCTCCACGAGATCGCGTTGCGAGAACGCGGTGAGGATGAGTACCGCGGCCAAGCGGTCCTCGGTGATCTGCCGCGCCGCCGACAAGCCGTCGAGCCCGGGCATCTTGATGTCGAGGATGGCGAGGTCCGGCTTGACGCTGCGGACCAACTCGACGGCCTCGTCGCCGCGGCCGGTCTCGCCGACCACCTCGAAGCCCTCCTCCTCGAGGAGTTCCTTGAGGTCGAGCCGGATGATGGCTTCGTCTTCGGCGACGACAACACGAGTTCGTTCGGTGGCCACAGGGATCCTCTCGTCGATGCTCAGCGGGGTGCCGGTTCGGCGGTCAAGCGGTCAAGGAGTTCGTCTTGCTCGGTGCGGAGCGATGCGATCGATGTCGCGAGCGCTTCCCGGTGCCGACGCAGCGCGTCGACGTGCTTCTGCGCCTCGTTCGCAGTGGCCACTTCCATCGGCGTCTCGGCGACGATCGCCCGCAGGCGCGCGGACTCCGCCTCTTCTTCCAGGAAGTCGAGTTGTTCGTCGGTGACGGCGAGTTCGGTCGTCGCGGCCTTGATGCGGCCGCTGAGATCGAGGAGGCGCCGTTCGATGGATGCCCGGGACACGGCGGCATTGTACGTGGTCGGGGGAAAATTCTCCGAGGAGGTTCCCGCGACGGCGCCGATCGTCACAGAATGCCCCGATGACGCGCCACCCGATCTTCACCGACGAGCACGAGGCGCTGCGGGCATCGATCCGCCGGTTCGTGGCGAGCGAACTCCGCCCCCACGTGGAGGAATGGGAGGAAGCCGGGTATTTCCCGGATGCCGTGTTCCGGCGGTGCGGCGAGCTGGGTTTCCTCGGATTGCACTACCCCGAACAGTGGGGCGGCTCCGGTGGCGACCTGGCGAGCAGTCTCCTCTTCATCGAGGAGCTCGGCCGGTGCGGGGCCGGATCGATCCCGATGGCGATCGCGGTCCAGACCCACATGTGCACCCCGGCGATCGAACACTTCGGGACCGAGGAGCTGAAGGCGCGGTACCTCGCACCGGCGATCGCGGGGACGAAGATCGGGGCGATCGCCCTGACCGAGCCCGACACCGGCTCCGACGTGGCGAGCATCGCGACCCGGGCCGACCGCGACGGCGACTCGTGGGTGGTGAACGGCCGCAAGATGTTCATCACCAACGGCACCCGCGCCGACTTCATGACGATGGCCGTCCAGACCGAACCGGGATCCCAGCATCGGGGGGTGTCGTTGTTCATCATCGACGCCGACAGCCCGGGGGTGTCGGTGTCGCGCAAGCTCGACAAACTCGGCATGCGCGCGTCCGACACCGCCGAGATCGTGCTCGACGACGTGCGGGTACCGGCGGAGAATCTGCTCGGCGGGGAGCCGGGCCAGGGATTCACGCAGATGTCCTGGCAGCTGCAGTACGAACGGCTGTCGGGCGCGGTCCAGAGCATCGGTCAGGGCGACGACGTACTGGAGCAGACGATCGCCTACGCACGGGAACGTCACGCGTTCGGTCGCCCGCTCGCCGCGAACCAGGTCGTCGCACACATGCTCGCCGACGCGGCCACCGAGCTGGAGGCCGCCCGTGCACTCACCTACGACACGATCTGGCGCGTCCAGCAGGGGGAGTATCCCGTCGTCGAGATCTCGATGGCGAAGAAGTACGCGGCGCAGGTACAGAACCGGTTGGTCGACGCGTGTCTGCAGATCTACGGCGGCGCCGGGTATCTGACCGAGACGCCGGTGTCCCGTCTCTGGCGCGACGCGCGACTCCAGCGGATCGGCGCCGGCACCGACCAGATCATGAACGAGGTCATCGCCAAACGCATGGGCATCACGGGCTGAATTAGCTATGAAAACCGGTCGCTTTCGGTTTGCATCCCCACAGCATAGCGCTCACACGCGATAACATCTAAGAATCGTCAAAGACTTGGACCCCATCCTCACCGAGTACGTCTACGAGCTGAAGGCCCGCGGGCGTGCTGCGGCAACGATCCGCAACTACACCTACACCCTCGGCATCTTCGCGGACTGGTGCGACACCCTCGACGAGCCGCCGGCCATGGTCAGCGACATCGGTAAGGAACACATCGTGCGGTGGATCGCCGCCCGCACCGAAACCGAGAAACCCGAGACGGTCCTGACGCGGTTCCGACACCTCCGCGCGTTCTTCCGGTGGGCCGAAGGTGAGGAGATCATCTCTCGCTCCCCCATGGTCGGGCTCCGGGAACCCTCATCACCGGCACAGCCTCCCGACGTGCTCACGATCAACCAGCTGCGCGCCCTGTTCGCCACGGCGCGCGGGAAGGATTTCAAGGACCGTCGAGACCTCGCCATGCTCGCGTTCCTCGCCGACACCGGGTGTCGGGTGGGCGAACTCTGCGGACTCAAGGTCGAGGACATCGACTTCGAGACGTCCACTGCCGAAGTCATGGGTAAGGGACGACGGCGGCGCGTCATCGCGTTCGGACCGAAGACCGGGAAGCTGCTCTTGACCTACCTCCGGGCGCGCGCGGGTCAGCGGCTGGCGAATATGCCCGACCTCTGGATCGGGACGCGCGGCGGCATCACCGAGGCGACGGTTTGGCGCATGGTCAAGCGCCGCGGCGAGGAGGCGGGGATCTCCGGTCTCTACCCGCACATCTTCCGCCACACGTTCGCTCACCGGTTCCGCCTCGACGGCGGCCAAGAGGGCGAACTCGCATCCCTCGGCGGCTGGCGATCCCCCGCCATGCTCGCCCGCTACGGGGCCAGTGCGGCCACCGAGCGCGCCATCGAGGCCCACCGCCGCATCGACCCACTCGGAGACGTCCTATGACTGAGGCAGAGTTCCGTCCAGAAGTGGACGAGAGCAATAGCCGACTCGTCGCCCCGCCAGGATGGATAGAGCGAGCAAAGCGGCGCGACGCTGTAGTCCTCGTTCGACTGTGGTGCCCTCACAAGCACGCCCACGGCCGAGGGCGAGGCCGAGCGGTTGGTCGGGTCGTCCAGGTCGACGAAGGCGCTGTACTGATACTCGTCGGCGCAGTCGCCCCGCACAGACTCTGGGCACGCCCTCCGGCCGACGCGATGGCACGCGATTGGGTCGTCGGCTTTTGGGAACTGCGCGAGGTGGCTCAACGGGCGGCAGACGGGCCGAGGCTCGCGATCTATCAGGGCTGGTGTCAGGAACACGGCAACCTGGGTTTGCCAGACTTCGCCGCCATCGACCGTGCGACCGTGGAGGCTGCTCGCTCGACCAGGCTGCCCCGTGAACTGAAGTTCAACGAATACCTGCCAGAACCTGGAAGTTAGGTAGCAACCGCCCGAGCGCTGTTGTACCGTAACTGAACACAACCGACTCGCCGCGCTCAGCGCCTCGTCCGATGGCCACGGAACCTCATGGAGGTTTCGCGTGCCACGTCTTACCGCTTCCGAGCGCCAGTTGCGCTCCAGAATTGCCGCTCATTCGTCATGGGCGGTGACACCCGATCCCGCGGCCCGCACCGCACCCGGTCGTCAGGCGTTCCTCGACCGCTTCGAGCGTGAGGTTGACCCCGACGGCACCCTCGAGCCGGCCGAGCGGACCCGCCGCGCCGAGCACGCCCGCAAGGCCCACTTCGCTCGCCTCGCTCTGCTGAGCGCTCAGGCCCGACGAGCTCGGAAAGCATCGTGACGCGAAGAGAGGGCCGCGAGGCCCCCTCCGCATCCGCCACCGTCCAAAGCTGCGAACCTCTCAACGCTACCGCAGAGGTCGGACATTCACCATCGCCCGATCTGCTCGCCACCCTGTTTGGTGGGTTGCCTGACGGCCACGCGATCGCCATCGTGGCGATCACGCCCGGGAAGAAGGGTGCCCCGATCGCGGCGATGTTCGACGCCAGCAGCATCACCGAGGCGACGAACTACGGCGTCAGTATCTCCACCAAGCGCGAGGTGTACTTCACACCCTGCGCCTCTCCCATCGACTACCTGCGCGATCGCAAGAAGCACAACGGCAGAAACGATGCCGGCCACGCGAGCTACCTGACGTGTCTGTGGGCGGACTTGGATCTTGGATCGCTGAAGCCGGACGGCAAGCCCTACCCGCCGTCGATTGCCGACGCCATCTCGTGTTTCCCGTTCCCGCCGTCGGCCATTGTCCATACCGGCCACGGCGCACACGCGTACTGGATCCTGGATCGGCCCGTGCCGGTGACCGACGCGAACCGGGACCTGCCCGCCCGATGGATCGCCCTCGGTGCCAAGAACGCCGCAGAGCGCGGATGGGTGCTCGATTCGGTCGGTGACCTCGCCCGCATCCTCCGGGTGCCCGAGACGATCCATCACAAGACCGGGAAGACCATCACGCTCGAATCCGGGTGCGGCACGGTGCGGTACACGCTCGAGCGTCTGGCGGCGGCAATCCCTGACGACGTGCAGGTGTCAGGTGCCGGCGAACAACGCGACCCTGTCAACTTCACGATCACCGACGGGCCGATGCACGACAAGGTCGCGCAGACTGTCGCGACGTGCATCGCCGAGATCACGCATCCGACCGCTAACGGGTCACGCCATGACACGACGCGCGACGCGACGATGGCGATCGTCCGGCTCTCCGAACGCGGATACACCGGCGGTGCGGTGGCGCTCAAGGCGCTTCGCCCCGTGTTCATCGCCGCAGTTGCCGACCGATCAGACTCCGACGCCGCGGGCAAAGAGTTTGACGAGTTCGTCAGGACCGCCCACCACAAGGTCTCCACGACCAAGGCCACGACCGCGCCGGCCGACGCGATGGATCAGTGGCTCGCCGACCTCGACAGTGGAGCGCCGCGCACCGTCGAGGAGCGTCCGGTCATGCGGCCTGAGGCGTTCCACGGCATCGCCGGGCGCATCGTCGCGGAGTTGGCCCCGACCACCGAGGCCGACCCGGCCGCGATGCTCGCGATACTCCTCACCCAGGTCGGTTGCGTACTCAACTCCGGCCCGCACGTCGAGGTCGGCGCGTCAAAGCATCCCGCGCGGCTCTTCGCGGCGGTGGTCGGCAAGACCTCTCGAGCGCGCAAGGACACCGCCGAGAGGGAGGTGCGGCGCATCGTCGAGGAGGCCGCGGGGCCGGACTGGGCGGTGCGGGTGCTCGGTGGGTTCGGTAGCGGCGAGGCCGTCGTCGATCACGTTCGCGACCCGGACCCGAACGACGACAAGGACCAGGGCGTGCGCGACCGGCGACTCCTCGTCCACGAGTCCGAACTTGCCCGGATCTTCCGCGCGGCCAGTCGGGATGGCAGCACGCTCTCCATGATCGTCCGGCAGGCATGGGATGGCGACCGCCTCGAGGCCCGCACTCGACAGCGCACCGTCACGGCTACCGGCGCTCATATCTGCATCGCGGCCGGTATCACCGCCGAGGAGCTACGGCGCGAGTTGTCGGGCGTCGAAATTGCGAACGGGTTCGGGAACCGGTTCCTCTACGTGTGGGCCGAACGTGCGCAACTGCTCCCGTCCGGCGGCGGACTCCCCCACGAACGGGTGACGGCCCTCGGCCGCGATCTCGCCGATGCCATCACGACCTTTCGCCGCTTTACTCGCTTTGCTCGCACCCCGGAAGGTGAAGCGCGGTGGGCGGAGGTGTACCGGCGACTCGCCGAGGAGGGTGACCAATACGAAGGAGTCATTGGGGCTCTCACTGCAAGAGCAGAACCCATGACACTTCGCTTGTCTCTCATCTTCGCTGGCCTCGACGGAACGAACGAGATAGGTCCCGAACACATCGACGCTGCACTCGCTGTGTGGGATTACTCACAAGACACGGTGAAACACATCTACCGAGGTAGCACCGGGAATCCACTAGCTGAACGTCTCCTCTCCGCCATCTCTGAGGCAGGAGAGAAGGGACTAACTGGAGCAGAGCAGTGGAAGGCGGTTTCGGGCCACGGGACGAAAGAAGAAATGGCTACCGCTCGGAGAGTTCTCGAAGATCGCGGTTCCATCACTACCGCCCAAATCAAGACAAGAGGACGTCCCTCCCTCGTCTCTGTGCTTGCGAGGCAAGAGAGTAAAGCGAAAGAAGTCGGCACCGGCTCGCGGGACGAGGTGCGGCCATGAGCAACCGCCGCTCTCGTCGCCGAACCGCTCCCGGCCGCCGTGAGATTCAGGCCGCGGTCATCGAGGCGTCCCGGATGCTCCGAGGTTGTACCTGTGCCGCATCGGTCATTCAGCGCCACGTCCGTGGCACGACCGTCGCCGCAGTGCATCACGAGCCGAAGTGTCCCGCCCTCGACCGGGACCCGCAGGCCCGCTGGCTCACACCCACCGAAGCGGGGTCGGAACGATGAGCGCCCGACTCGCCGAGGCGCGCGCCGCACTCGCTCAGGTTCGCGCCGAACGACACGACGAACCACCGAGCCTGTTCGATGACCCGTTGACGCCCGTACTCGATGCCGTCGCGGCCAACGCCGGCGAGGAGTGGATCACTCACGCCCTCGATGCGATTCGTTCGGCGGCGCTGATCTACTCCGAACTCACCGTCGACCAGGTCTGGCCGTACGTCACCGAGGCCGTGCACGACCGGAAGGCGATGGGCGCGGCCATGCGGCGCGCGGCCATGGCCCAACTCATCGAACGTCAGCACGGCGAGTTCCGCATCAGTGAACGCCCCGACACCCACGGACGGCCCGTGGCGCTCTGGCGATCCCGTATCTACCAAGGAGGAGAACAATGACCCGCACCGAATGGCGCGTGAGTTGGCGGCGGCCTGACTGGAAGCACTCGAGCTGGGCGCGGCGGTACTACCAGCTCGAGGTGCCTGCGTGCCGGTTCGCACAGGCCCTCCGGGGGTCCGGTGAGTTCGAGGCGGTCGACGTCACCTGGCGCACCGTGGGCCAGTGGTGCGGCACGGAGGCGGACGCGTGACGCCGGCGCTGACTTTTCGGCAGAGCATCGTCACCGCCACGACCCCGGCGCAGGCTCGCCAAGCGTACGGAACGGGAGGTCGAGACCGTGGGCCAGTGGTGCGGCGCGGAGTCGGAGGCGTGAGGCGGCTGGCGCGGGTGTCGGAGTTGGACCGAAAAGTTTGGGGTGGACGCATCCGGCCTTTACTGCGCCGTCGAGATATATCCCCGGCTCCGTTCAGTCGCCTTTTTCCTCCGGCACGCCCCACCTGCACGCCGCCCGAGTTCGTTTTGTTCTCGGAGATTCCGACGGCCCCTCGACAACGGGAGCGCGGGTCGTCCCGTTTCTTTTGTGGTGCACCCTCCGCCTATCCCCGCCACGATTTCAGTCTCCCCCCGGCGAATCCATTGGTTCTGACGTGAGCGGCAGAAGCCCGTACGCGGGCCGTGCGTGGCAGGCGTTGCGTGCCGAGTGTTTGGCGGCCGCCGGGCACGTCTGCCACTGGTGCGGCGGCCGGGCGACCGTGGCCGACCACCTGCGCCCGGTGTCCGAGGGCGGTCAGAACACCCAGGTGAACCTGGTCAGCTCTTGCTCCCGATGCAACGGCGCGCGCCGGAACGCCCGCATGGCCGAGTTGGCGGGGCGCGCGATCGCGGCGGGCCTCCACCTGCGCGACACCGAGACGGGTGGCGGACCTCCACCACCGGAACGGGTGCCAACGGGTCGCCCCGTGGGCCGACCGAAGAAGGGCGTGCAGGGCGTGATGATCCCCGGCGACCCGGGATTCGGAGAATCGAGGACGCCACCGCGCGGAACGCGTGGACATGTCGAGGGATACCCCGAACAGAGGGAGTGGTGATGTCACCCGAGATTGCGACCATCGTGGAACGCCTCGTCGCGGCGGCGCGTGATCTACCGCCGCCGATCCGTCGCGACGTCGCCGAGTTCGAGCGCCAGTGCGGGAAGGCGGTCGCGCTGGGGTACGACTCCGAGCCGGCGCGGGTACTCGCCGCGTTCCGCATGGACCTGGCCGAGCTGCTCGATGCGGTCGACCGTGAACACCTCACCGAACGGAACGACCAACACCGTGCCGACCGGGTCGCGCTCGACGCGCTCGAGGACCAACTCATCGAAGCGGCGGGACTGACCACCGGCGTCGCGTTTCTCGAAGCTGACGACGACAAGTGACACAGCACCCGGTACAATGGTCACGTTGGCTCACCCCCGCGACGGTCTCCGGCCGGTGGGGTGTCGAGATGAGATCAGCGCCTCCGGCGGCTCATCGAGACCGAGCCCGGCGTGAGTGCCCCGCACCGCCACCCTCTTTCTTCGCCGCGTCTGACCGCGGCCACCCTTCTCTCGTTTGGAGTGCACCATGACCCACAAGATCCCTGACCGCGCGGCGCTGGATCGCGCGACCGAAACCGAGGCACGCCAGTACCTCGAACTCGCCGAGAACGTGCTCGATGAACTCTGCCCGGACCGTGACCCGTCGAAGTTGACCGCGAGTGAGTCCCGCACCGCGGGCCGCTGGCTCGACCTGCTCGACCAATGCAAGATCATGGTCTCCAACTTCGACCTCGAGGCCCGCATCGCCAAGGCCACCGCGAACACCGGTTGGAACGGTCACAGCTCGACCGAGTTCCGCTCGTTCGTTCGTGGCGCACCGGCCGGCAGCTCGATGATGGTGCCGTTGACCGGTGCGGACCTGGCCGCGGTTGGCGACCTCCGCGAACACCGTGACCTGTTGAAGGGCACGAACAGTGCCGGCGGGTACACCGTCGCGCTCGGTTCGGTCGCCCCGCTCGTCGAGGCCCTCGTCAACACCTCACCGCTGCTCGGTGCGGCGAACGTGCTCGTCACCGACCAGGGCGGCCCGATCGTCGTGCCGGCGATGAGCGGCTACAGCACCGCGGCGATTACCGCCGAAGCGGCGGCCATCACCGAGTCGGACCCGACGTTCTCCGGTGCGACCCTGACCTCGTTCAAGATCGCGGCGCTGAACCAGGTGTCGCGCGAACTCCGCGAGGACTCCGGCGTCGATGTCGAGAACATGGTGGCGCACAACCTCGGCACCGCCCTCGGTGTCGCGGTCTCGCCCCACCTGGTCACCGGGACCGGTTCGAGTCAGCCCCAAGGCGTCGTGACCGGCGCGACCCTCGGCAAGACCGCAGCATCGGCAACGGCCATCACCGCGGACGAGTTGTTCGACCTGCACGCCTCGGTGATCGCCCCGTACCGGAAGTCCAAGCAATGCGCCTGGGTGATGTCCGACGCGACCGCTCACAGCCTCTCGAAGCTGAAGACCTCCGGCGGCGGTGATTACGTCTGGCAGCCGTCACTCGTTGCCGGTCAGCCGGCGACGCTGCTCGGTCATCCGGTCATCATCGACTCCGGCATGCCGGCGATGACCACCGGGAACAAGACCGTGGTCTTCGGTGACCTCTCCCGGTTTGTGCTCCGCATCGTGCGCGGTGTGCAGATCGACAGGTCCGAGGACTACGCGTTTGCGAACGACATGATCACGTACCGGGGTGTGCTGCGCGTCGACGCCAAGGTGGTCGACTCGACTGGCGCGCTCAAGTACCTGCAACAGGCCTAAGAACTCGACGCGCCGGAAGCCCTCCACGCGTCGACAGTGACCGGCCCCGCTCCAACGGGTTCTTAGAGCTTCCCCGTCGGACCGAAGCGCCGGTTGCGCTAACAAGCTGGCCGGGATCGTCTTTCCTCGTAGACGATCCCGGCCAGTGCACCACCTCAGAACCGCAACGTGGGGGAGGTTGCATGGTCCTACCCGAGCCCGTCGACATCGACGCCGAGGCGGCCGCGGACTACTGGCGACTCCTCCACGCCGGCCATGAACCGCCCACCCTCGCGGAACGCCTCGAAGAACGGCGACCCCGCTGGATGCGCTACGGCGCGTGCCGCGGGCACGGCACCGTCGTGTTCTTCCCCTCCCGCACCGCAACCGCGACGGCGCGGGCGATCTGTACGACGTGCTTCGTGCGGCCGAACTGTCTCGAATACGCCCTCGCCGACCGCGACCTCGTCGGGATCTGGGGCGGGACCACCGAAGCCGAACGGCAAGTGATGCGGCGCGCTGGGTGAAGCCCTAACGCCTCGGAGTGCGCGAAGGCGCGAGGCTCTCACGCACTTTGGTCTGGCGGTCAGCCTCGCGCGCGATGTCCTGAACCTGCCGTGACAGCGTGCCGGGGGTCTGCTGGGCTTGCTGTGCCCGCCTTTGTCCTGGCTCCCTCATTGCGCTCCACTCCTACCCGGGTTGGCGTCCGGACCGAGCAGTCTGCCAGGTCCACCGAAACTCTCGCACGCAGGTACGACCACCGCGCGGACTCGCTCCATTATCACTCAATTCCAACGTCGGGGGTATCGGTCGGAATCCCCATTTCATTGAGAATTCTTGTGACATTGGGCGCAAGAACACCCTCAGCAACTTCTCGCACAATTGTCCGGATTTCCTCGGACGACGGCGGCGTTGAGTCATCGATGTTGACTACTCCGAACGGCTCACCCTTTGGCCCATCCCGCAGCGGTACCGAGATCACCCACGCTACCCCTCTCGACCAATTGATCTGCTCCGGGGTCATGCCCCATGGCCGGGTGGTCCCTAGCGCATCGTCGCCGCCCGGCAGCGGAGCGCCGACCGTTGGTGCCTCCATCGTGCGCCCTTCGGCCCACGCGTGTCCGCACACCCCTTGACGGCGCTGCCACCGGACTTGCAACTCCTCGGTACGGTACGTACCGACTGCCGACGTGACTTTCAAGGAATCACCATCCGTCAGCATCACATTGATTCTGAAGCTCGCCTCCGGCGAAGGATGGTGCGTCTCCAACACTGAGAGGATCGACTGAAGGTAAGCCACTAGGTGTGCTTCGGCGCGGAGGCGTTTTTCCTCCAGGCGCTGGCGTTCCTCCATCCGGCCGGACGCGAGGCCCGACGCCCCCGTGAGGAGGGCTGCTCCGAACGCCATCCCGAAGCGCACCACCCCGGGGGCAAAAGGAACGGCGGCCGTCGCCGCCGGGGCCAGTGCCAGACGCACACCCGGCCGCCGAAGGAACCGACCAACTCCAGAATGCTCATTTCCCCTGCCCACGGCGGGGCAAGTTAGCGACCAACAATCTCGGCCGCAACAAAGATGACCCTTGACAAGACGGAGTCCCACACGCCGGACTCGATGCCGGTGGTATGGGGCTCCGAAGCGGGACGGGACGAGTCAGTCGGTGCCACTGCTGCAACTCGCGGATGTCGGCCGAGAGCGGACTACGTGCGCGCTGGTCGGCATCGGTGAACCACTCCCGAATCGGCGAACCCATCCGAGGCGTACATGCGAGTAGCCGGTCCTTTTCGTTCGCGACAACACGAAGCGCACTTCGCTCGCGAGCGCGGCCCGGTTTCACTACTCCCCCGGTTTGGCGCACAGCGCACAGCGGCGCACCATGAACGAGGTCATCGCCAAACGCATGGGCATCACGGGCTGACCTACCATCCGCCGATGGGTTGTGGATGTCTCGCCGCGTTGTTCGCCATGTTGTCGCCGCGTCTGGCGATCTTCTTCGTCTGGGCGTTCACCAATCGCATGAGCGTGGCCTTCGACCACGGCTGGATGGGCTTCGTCGGATTCATCTTCCTGCCCTGGACCACGCTCGTCTGGACGTTCGCCTACGCGCCCGTTCGTGGGGTTCGGGGGTTCGGCTGGATCCTCGTCGGCGTGGCGTTGCTCGCCGACCTCGGCGTCTGGGGCGGGAGTTCGCAGGTACGCCGCCGCGAGGCCTGACCCGACTCGCTACCGTCCCCGAGCATGACCACCGAGACCCAGCAGTGGAAGATCGGGACCGCGACGATCACGAGTGTCGTCGAGGACGAGGTTGCGCACATTCCGCCCGAGTTCTTCTTCCCCGACGCGACCGCGGCCGCCGTCGCCGCGCACGAATGGTGTCGACCGCACTACGCCGACGCCGACGGCAACATCCCGCTCCGGGTGCAGGCGCTCGTCGTCGAGACCGGGAACCGCCGGGTGTTGGTCGATCCCTGCGTCGGCAACTTCAAGGACCTGGCGTCGCCGTTCTGGGGCAACCAGGAGTGGCCGTTCATGGAGCGCTTCGCAGCCGCCGGGTTCCGCGTCGAGGACATCGACACGGTGGTGCACACGCACACCCACCCGGACCACGTGGGCTGGGACACGCACCTCAGCGACGGGGTCTGGGTGCCGACGTTCACGGGCGCCCGTCACCTCTACACCGCCGAGGAGTTGGCCTTCGCCCGACTCGCCGCCGATCACGAACAGTTGCGCTACACCTACCGCGACTCGATCGAGCCGATCATCACCGCCGGCCTCGCGGACGAAGTGGCGATGGACGCGGACCTCGGCGACGGCCTTCGGCTCGAACCGACGCCGGGACACACCCCGGGCCAGGTCGCGCTCTGGGTCGAGAGCGAGGGCGAGCGGGCGTTGATCAGCGGTGACTTCATCCACCACCCGGTGCAGTGCTCCGAGCCGGACTGGGCGGAGATCGGTGACATCGACGCGGCCCAGGCCCGAGTGACGCGTCACCGCATGCTGCACGACGCGGCCGCGGGTGGGTACGTCGTCATCGGGACCCACTTCCCCACCCGCCCTGCCGGCCGCGTCGTCACCGACGGGCCCGCGTGGCGCTTCGTGCCCGTCTGATCAGCTCATCCGCCGCGGCGCGTCAGGGAACGAGGCGGGTGGCGCCGGCGAAGTCGCCACCCGTGCGGGCCGGGTTGACGACCACGCCGGACTGGCTGCTGCGGGCCTCGACGGCCTGACCACCGCCGACGTACATCGCGACGTGATCGGCGCCGTCCGATCCGTACGCGAGCAGGTCACCGGGCCGGAGGTCGGAGGTCCGCACCGGTGCGCCGAGGTGGAGCTGCGCCGCGGAGAAGTGTGGGAGGCGAAGCCCTGCCTCGGCGTAGGCGCGCAGCGTGAGCCCGGAGCAGTCGAACGTCGATGCGCCCGCGGTGGCGTACACGTAAGGCTTGCCGACCTGGCGGAGCGCAGCGAGCACCGCCTCCATGGCCGGTCGCGGGGTTGCGTCCCACTCCAGCTCCAGCGCACGCGCGCCCGATTCGGACCGCACGAGCATCTTGGCGAGATCGTGGCGAGGACCCAGCCATCCAGGGTCGGTCTCCCAGCCCGGCGCCGCCCGCGCCTGGAGTGCCCGGGCAGCCACGTCGGCCGCTCGAGCCACCGGTGTCCGTGCCGCGCCGATCGGGGACGGCTTCGCCATGACGCCGAGGGGGCTGTCCCAGTTCGCCAACTTGTGCGCCAGGGTGTCGGCGGTCTCCTGGAGGCGAACTGTCTCGGCCCGGGCCTCGACCACCCGAGCCTCGTGTGCGGTCGCGCTGGCACGCAGGAACTTCGCTTGGTTCGTGAGTTGACGGATCACCGTCTGGCTGCGCCGGTCGGCCGCATCGAAGAGCCGCTCCGTGCGCCGGAGGGTCACGGCTTGCTGCTGCGGATGATCGATCGGGATGACCGTGCGCGAGCCGCGGTAGACCGCAACGGCACGCCCGATCCGTCGTCCGCGTTCGGCCCGTCGGTCCGAGTCGCGCGTCTTCGCGTCCCGGCGTTCGGCGACCGCAGTCAGTTCGAGCGCCGCCGACTCGGCCTGCAGCGCCGAGATCGTCATCCGAGCCGCGTCGAGTTGCTGCCGGGCGCTGGTCACCGAATCGCGGGGTCCCGGCGCGGAGCCGGCCGGCGCGGCGGGTAACCCGGTCAGTGCCGCGAGCAGCCCGACGAAGAGCGCCAGGCCCGCGACCGCCCGTCCGAATCCGCGCGTGCGCCTCGTGCCCCGAACGTCGTGCCCCATGCAGGCATGGTGCCAGAAACTCCCTCCCCGATTTCGGGGAGACCGACTCGCGGGTCAGTGCCGGCGTACCCGCGCCAGGCCGCGATCGACGGAAATGTCGGTCAGTGCGACCGGTTGGCCGTCACGGTGTCGGCCGTCTCGCTTGCCGCCCGGTCGTCCTGCTCACCCGTGGGTCGCGGATCCCCGCCGTAGACCAGCTCCATTCCGTTGACCCGAAGCCCGGACTCCCGAGACCAGGTGGTGTGGTCCGCACCGGCTGCGGCGAGCTGGTCTGTCCGGTCGGCGAACACCGCGAGCAGTCCCCACACCGCCGCGTACCCGACTCCGAGCCACACGAACATCCGCCGACCTTCCTCTCGATTCCTCGAGGAATATCGGCACACGACCGAACCGGACTTGAGCCGGTCGGATGGTGCCCGGGGAGGGATTTGAACCCTCACGCTCTTGCGAGCAGCGGATTTTGAGTCCGCCGTGTCTGCCATTCCACCACCCGGGCGTGGTGGCCCATGTTGGCAGCTCTGGACCACTGGACCGGGCACTAAGCTGGCAAATCCTCTCGGGCGAAGGAAGTGTCAGATGTTCGTGGCGGTGATCCTCGGCGTGGGCGCGGTGGCGGCGGTGCTGGCAATCGTGCTCGTGCCCCGCAGCGGCCGGCCGGACGACGGTCCCCTGCCCTCCGATCTCGAGACTCGGCTCCTCCTGGGCGAGCATCCCGAACGGGACGCGGAACCGGATCCTGGTGAGGAAGCCCCCCACGGCCCCGGGATCAACCTCTGACCGTTGCCGGTCGGCTACAACGTTGCCAGCCCGGCGGACGGTGCAGGGGTGCGAAGGAGCTGATGCAGGATGGACCGTGACGACGCGCTGGCGGCGATCCGCGAGGTGGCAGTGGAGGTGCTCGAGGTGGCACCCGGCGCCGTCGTCGAGAACGCCCGGTTCGCCGAGGATCTCGACGCCGACTCCCTCGACCTGGTCGAGCTCGTGATGGGGCTCGAGGAACGGTTCGAAGTGTCCATCCCCGAGGAGGACCTCGTCGGGGTCGTCACCGTCGGCGGTGCCGTCGATCTCCTGCTCAGCAAGCTCAGCGCCGCCGCCTGATCCCGGCAACGCGGCGCGCCGGCGTCAGGCGCTCAACACCGCCTTGCACTTCGGCACCGTGTCCTTCGGGCTGATCTTGGGGAAGGCGCCGGCGATCTTGCCCTTCTCGTCGATCACGAACGCCGAGCGGATGATGCCCAGGTACTTGCGTCCGTACATCGACTTCTCGCCCCACGCGCCGTACTTCTCCGCGACCACATGCTCCTCGTCGGCGAGCAGCGGGAACCCGAGCTTGTACTTGGCGTCGAACTTGGCCTGCTTCGCCGGCGAGTCCGGGCTGACCCCGAGCACCTCGGCGCCGAGCTTGGTGAGTTCCTTGCGGTGGTCGCGCAGTTCGCAGCTCTGGGTGGTGCACCCGGGCGTGTCGGCCTTCGGGTAGAAGTACAGGATCACCTTCTTGCCCTTGTAGTCGCTCAGCTTCACCTTGGCGCCGCTCTGATCGACGAGCGTGAACGCCGGGGCGCGGTCTCCAACTGCCAGTGGTGCCATGAGGGGTCTCCGGTGCATCGGGGTCGACGGGACGACCCGTAGCATGCCGCGTCGTGCGGCGCTCCGAGCGAATCCATCTCCCGGTTGACCCGGATCGCGCCCGGGAGATCGTCCGCACCGCGCTCGGCATCGATCCCGACCTCGCCGGCCCGTTGCCGGGCGCCGGTCAAGCCAGGCTCACGGTCGACGTCGAATCCGACGCCGACGGGTCGCTGCTCGTCCTGCACGCGACCAACACGACGCGACTGCCGTTCTTCCAGTGGCTCTTCGGCCTGATCTTCCGGTGGGAACTCCGCCGCTCGCTCGCGTGGTGTGCCGCCGCAGTCCGGGCCGTCGCCGCCGGTGAGGCCGCTCCCTCGCCGCCGGGCGCCCACCCGTTCGCGACGCCCGGCCATTTCGACCAGGACGCCGCCACGCTGATCGCGACCGTCGCCTTCGCCGGTCTGGTCACGGCGTTCGCCGCCGCGCTGTTCGGACAGCTCGGAGACCCGGTCGCCAAGACCTTCGACATCTCGGATCAGGGTCTGGGCCAGGCACTCGCGGTGACCCGGCTCGGCGCACTCGTGGCGCTCGTCGCCGGGGTGCTTGCCGACCGCATCGGTCGCCGCAAGATCCTCCTGGCCTCGATCGTCGTGCTGTGCGCGGGAAACGCGGTGGCCGCGCTCGCACCGTCGTTCGGAGTGTTCACGGCCGCGCAGGTCTTCGTCCGGGCCGGCGTCAACACTGCGTTCATCGTCGGCGGGATCGCGGTGGTCGAGGAGGCCCCCGAGGGGGCGCGGGCGTTCGCGGTGTCGATGTTGGCGCTCGCTTCCGGTGCGGGGTACGCGATCTCGGTGGTGCTCCTGCCCCTGGCCGACATCGCGCCGGAGTTCTGGCGGGTCGTCTTCGGAGTCAGTGCCGCGAGCGTCGTGCTGGTGCCCGTGATCGCGCGGCGCCTGCAGGAGACCCAACGCTTCACGCAGTTGACGGCGCGCACCACGGCCCGGGGCCGGCTCCGCGAGGTGATCGATCGCACCTACGGTCCCCGTCTGCTCCTCCTCGCGTCCGTCGGCTTCCTGTCCAACATGTTCAGTGCGCCCTCCGCGTCCCTGACGAATCGGTTCCTCAGTGACGAACGCGGCTTCTCCAACGGCCAGATCGCCGGACTCAAGGGGGTCACCACCGGCATCCCCGGACTGGTCGGCATCATCCTGGCCGGTCGGCTGTCGGAGTCCCGGGGTCGGCGGCCGGTGGCCATCGTCGGGCTCCTCGTCGGTTCGCTCCTGACCATGGCGTTCTTCGTGAGCACGGGGCCGTGGCTGTGGCTGTTCTCCGGTCTGGCCGTGGTCGCCGGCGCGTCCGGGACCCTGTCGGTCGGCACGATGGACGCCGAGTTGTTCCCCACCGAGGTGCGCGGAACGGCGAACTCGCTGCTGCTGATCATGTCGGTGCTCGGCTCGGTGACCGGGCTACTACTCGCCGGCTACCTGTCGGACCGCTTCGACGACCTCGGCCTGGCCATCGCGGTCTGCGGGATCGCGCCTGTCGCCGCGGCACTGTTCCTCCTCCCCCGCCTCCCGGAATCGTCCGGACGCGCCCTCGACGACGTGAGTCCGTCCGAGCTCTGAGCGCGTCCCGGTGACCGCGTACGAGTCCGATTCAAGAAGTTTGGGAGCGGGCGTCGATATGTCCCCTACGGGCCTGTCGAGAGGAGGACGTCCTGCCCACTGCACCCACCGACGTTGCCCACCTGCTGCGCAGGACAGGGTTCGAGGCGACCGCCGCCGAGATCGGCGCGCTCGCTCCGCTCGACCTGCCTGCGATCGTCGACACGCTCCTCGACTTCACCCCGAACCCGGCGGACACGCCGCCGGCGAGCCTGGGCGATCCGAACGTCGGCGACTGGCAGCAGATGGTCGATCTCACCCAGTGGTGGATCGACCGGATGGCGACCGTGCCCCGACCGTTGCAGGAGAAGCTCGCCTTCTTCTGGCACGGCCACTTCGCCACCCAGGTGAGCAAGGTCGGCCACGCCACCGACATGTTCGACCAGAACCATCTGTTCCGCACGGCCGGTCTCGGCAGCTTCGAATCGCTGGTGCAGCAGATGTCGGTGCAGGTGGCGATGCTCGTCTATCTCGACAACGACCCGAACGAGAAAGGCTCGCCGAACGAGAACTTCGCGCGGGAGCTGATGGAGCTCTTCACCCTCGGGGTGAACCAGTACACCCAGGCCGACGTGGTGGCCGCGGCCCGCGCCTGGACCGGTCACAACGTGGACTACCAGGCGACTCCGCGCGCGTACCGGTTCTACCCCACCCGCCACGACACCGATCCGAAGACATTCCTCGGCGAGACCCGGAACTGGGACGGACCCGAGATCATCACCCGGATCCTCACCGTCGAACCTCAGCGGTCGATCGCGGCCCGCTTCATCGCCAAGAAGCTCTGGACCTTCTTCGCCTCTCCGAACCCGTCGAGCACGCTGCTGGACACGCTGACGACTGCGTTCGTCGGGTCGAACCTCGACATCCGGACCCTGCTGCGCACGATGTTCCTCGCGCCCGAGTTCTATGCGAACGCCGCCCGCCAGGGGCTGGTGCGGGGTCCGGTGGAGTGGATCGTCACGTGCCTGCGTGCGACGGGGCTCACCGCGGCCGAGACCAATCCGCAGTGGTACATGGAGGACATGGGTCAGCAGCTCTTCGAACCGCCGAACGTAGCCGGTTGGAAGAACAACGCGTACTGGTTGAACAGCACCGCCCTCTGGGCGCGAGCCGGGTTCGCCCGGAACCTCACGTGGAAGGCCCACGACGCCGGGTTCCTCATGGAGATCACGGCGCGGAACGCACAGAACCAGCACGTCATGTCCGCGGCCGCGGCCGTCGACCTGGCCCTCACTCGATTCGGGCGCGACCCATCGCTGAACGCGGTGTCGCCCTGGGTGCGGAGCGTGTTGATCAACTGGTTGACGACCCAGCGCGCGACCGAGAACGCGCCGACCTACTCGTGGCGCGACTGGGCCGCGATCAACCTCACCACCATGACCATGCTCACGCCCGACGTGTTGCTCGCATGAGGAGTCGACGATGAACGCCGAAGAGTTCGACGACCTCGCCCTGGATCGGTTGTCCCGTCCGGCATCGCTGCCGGGCGGCCTGAGCCGGCGCCGGTTCCTCCAGTTGGCCGGCGCGGGCGCCGGGGTCGCGTCGATGGGCACGTTGCTGTCGAACCTGAGTGCGTTCGCCGCACCACCCGTCGGCGCGTCCGACGGCATCCTCGTGCTCATCATGATGGAGGGCGGCAACGACGGGCTCAACACGGTCGTGCCGACCGGTGAATCTCGCTACTACCAACTCCGGCCCGGCCTGGCGATCCCGGCCGCCGCGGCGTTGCCGATCGCTAGCGGCGTCGGCCTGCACCCGGCGCTCGCGAAGCTGAAGGCGCGCTTCGACCAGGGCGACGTCGCCGTGGTGCAGGGGGTCGGCTACGCGAACCCGGACCTGAGTCACTTCACGTCCATGGGCATCTGGATGAACGGGTGGGGCGGCGGCGCGCAGCCCGGAGGCCCGACCGGCTGGATCGGTCGGTACCTCGACGGACTTCCCAACGCGGCGACCGAGTCGCTCTACGGCGCGGTGATCGGAACGTCGGTCCCGCTCCACATGGTCGGTTCGGTCGCTCGGGCGTCCGGCCTCCCCCAGAACATCGGCGGCGCATTCGGACTCGACCGGCGTGACCCGAACGACGCCCGCATGTTCGACGCGATCGGCGCGTTCTCGGGCGCGGCCACCGGCATCGGCCAGTGGGGCGACATGGTGGCCGAGGTCGAGCACAACACCTTGGATCTCACCCAACGGATCCAGCCCGCCTACCAGGGCACGTTCCCGTCGACCCACCTCGGCCGTCAGTTGACCCTGGCGGCGAAGTTGATCAACACGAATCTCGGCATCCGCGTCTTCAACACGAGCTTCGGCGGATTCGACACCCACTCGGGTCAGGCCGGCGACCATGCCGACCGCCTGGCCGAACTCGACGGTGCCATCGACGCCTTTTTCGCCAACCTCGGCCCTGAGTGGCGGAGTCGCGTCACCATCATGACGTTCTCGGAGTTCGGTCGCCGTCCCGAACGCAACGACGATCTCGGAACCGATCACGGCACCGCCGCGCCGCTGTTCCTCGTCGGTTCACGCGTGAAGGGCGGCCTGTACGGGGCGCCGTCGCCGACGACCGACCTCGACCGCAACGGCAACCTGAAGTATCACGTCGACTTCCGGTCGGTCTATGCCACCGTGCTCGAAACCTGGCTGCGGGCCGACGCCACCCAGGTGCTGGGCTACAACTTCTCGAAGCTCGGCTGCTTCGACGGTGGACCCGGCGGTGGCGTCACGACGTCCCGACCGAATCGGTATCGCCGGAAGCGCCTCACGGTCTGACGCCCGACGGTCACCCGTCGGGCGTGCGCGTCCGATGCGCGACTACTCGGCGGTCCGCCGCCGCAGCCCGTGGCCGAAGAAGCCACCCTGAGGACGTGCGTGCGCGTGGTAGTGGTCCGGAATGTTGCGCATGTTGTCGTCGACGTAATGGGTGAACTCGAAGTGGGTGGTGACGACGGTTCCGAGCATCGCGTGCATGTGATCGAGTTCGTGCGCCGGCGGGTCGATCCCGTGCCCGCGCCACACGACCATCGGCACCGAGCAGATCTCACACTCCGCGATCCAGCAGATGTCGTCCTCGTGGAACCACTCGGTGATCTTGGCCGCCTCGCACAGATCGCAATCGTCGGAGAACGCGCGCGGTGTGGGTTCAGGCATCTCGATCCAATCCTTCGCGGAGCTCACGGACGAACGCAGCCGCCCCCTCGGGACCGCCGCCTTCCAACAACCGCCGGACGAGCGCGCTGCCCACGATGACGCCGTCCGCCGACGCGGCGGCCTCCCGGGCCTGCTCCGGCGTGGAGATGCCGAGACCGAGCAGCACGGGCAGGTCCGTGGCGGCCTTGAGCCGCCGGCCCATCTCACCGGCCTCGACGGCCAGTTCCGTGCGCTCCCCCGTGATGCCCAGGAGCGCGATGCCATAGACGAAGCCACGGGATCGCGCGCAGATCGCCGCGAGTCGCTCGTCGGAGGTCGTCGGTGCGGCCAACAGGACCGTCTCGACTCCGGCCGCATCGGCCGCGTCGGCCCACCCGTCGAGCTCGTCGAGCGGCAGGTCGGGGACGATCGCGCCCTGGACGCCGGCCGCGGCCAGCCGTTGCGCGAACCGGCGGTGGCCCATGTGGTGGACCGGGTTGTAATACGTCATGACTGCGAGGGGTACGGCGACGTCGGCGTGGGTCAACTCGTCGATGATCCCGCTCGGGGTGGCGCCGATCTCGAGCGCCCGCTGCGACGCTTCCTGGATCGTGCGCCCGTCCATGACCGGATCCGAGAACGGAATACCGACCTCGATGGCGTCGGCGCCCGCGTCGGCGACGGCGCGCACGATGTCGAGCCACCCGCGACCGAGGCCGCCGGTGACGTAGGGAACGAGGAGCTTGCGCCCTTCGGCCCGACCGGCGCGGAGCGCGGCTTCGAGCGTCACGCGAGCGGCTCCCCGGTCAGGAGTTCGGCGACCTGCATGGCGTCCTTGTCGCCCCGACCCGACAACGTGACCATCACCGTGGCCCCGAGTGGGATCCGGTTCCCGGCTTCGCGCATCAGCCAGCCGATCGCGTGGGCCGGTTCCAGTGCCGGCACGATGCCCTCGGTCGCCGAGAGTTCCTGCAATCCGGCGAGCGCCTCCGCGTCGGTCGCCGACGTGTACTCGGCGCGACCGTCGGCGGCGAGCGCCGCATGTTCGGGTCCGACCCCGGGATAGTCGAGGCCGGCGCTGATGGAATGGGCTTCGAGGATCTGGCCGTCCTCGTCCTGGAGGTACAGCGAACGCGCCCCGTGCAGCGCGCCCGGAACCCCTCGGCTCAGCGAGGCGCCGTGCTGACCGGTTTCCAGCCCCAACCCGGCGGCCTCGACCCCGATCAACTGCGCGCCGGTGTCGATGAAGCCGGCGAAGGTCCCCATGGCGTTCGAGCCACCACCGACGCAGGCGACGACGTAGTCGGGATCGTGTCCGAGCAGTTCACGCGTCTGCTCCCGGGCTTCGTCGCCCACGATGCGTTGGAACTCCCGCACGATCCAGGGGAACGGATGGGGACCGACGACCGAACCGATGCAGTAGTGCGTCGACTCGACGCTCGCGACCCAGTCGCGCAACGCGTCGTTGATCGCGTCCTTCAGCGTGGCGCTGCCGGACGTGACCGGGACGACCTCCGCGCCGAGCAGTTGCATGCGGAACACGTTGAGGGCTTGCCGTTCCACGTCGACCGCACCCATGAAGACGATGCAGTCGAGCCCGAAGAGTGCGCAGGCGGTGGCGGTGGCGACGCCGTGCTGGCCGGCCCCGGTCTCGGCGATCACCCGCTGCTTGCCCATACGCTTCGTGAGCAGCGCCTGACCGAGCACGTTGTTGATCTTGTGGGACCCGGTGTGGGTCAGGTCTTCACGCTTGAGCAGCACGCGCACGCCGAGCCGGTCCGAGAGCCGGTGACACTCGGTGACGGGGGTCGGCCGTCCGGCGTACTGCGCGAGCAGCGTGGCGTATTCGAGCCGGAACGCCTCGGACGCCCAGGCCGTGCGGAACTCGGCTTCGAGTTCTTCGAGTGCCGGGACGAGCGTCTCGGGCACGTAGCGGCCGCCGAACTCGCCGTAGCGACCGAGGCCCACTGGTTCGGGACCCGGTGGGCCCAAGGTGACGGCGTCACCGCGTCGCGGCGCGGACATGGAATCTCCTGGATCGAGGAGCCCTCATGATACGGATGTGAACGCTCGCGCCGGGATCCAATGAGCGGTCCCCGTTCGAGGAGACTGGAAACGATCAGAGCCCGGTGAGTTCGTCGAACTCCCAGTTGTACGGCGTGGAGCTCGCCACGGGCGGACGATCGTCGTCCTCGACGTCCTCGCCGATTTCACGCGCCTCCTGGATGAAGCGGCGGAGCTTGCGGGCATCCTTGCGGCCCGGGGACGACTCGACCCCCGTCGACACGTCGACGCCCCACGGGCGGAGCCGACGAATCGCGTCGCCCACGTTGTCGGCGGTGAGGCCGCCGGCGACCATCAGGCGAATGCCGCCGGGCGCGCCCTCGGCCAACTTCCAGTCGAACAGTCGTCCCGAGCCCGGGTCCGGCGAGTCGACGAGGATCACGTCGGCCGGACCGTTGCCCACCGAGGCGAGCGCGGGATCGCCGGCGGCGAAGGCCTGGATGACGAAGGTCGTGCGTTGCCGGATCCACCGGATCTCCGAGAGCGGTTCGCGTCCGTGGAGTTGGGCGCCGGTGAGCCCGACGGCGTTCACGACCTCGATGACCCGTTCCGGGCGCTCGTCGCGGAACACGCCGACGGTGACGGTGCCCGTCGGCAGGCGTCGGATGATCTCCTTGGCCGTCTCGACCCGGACCTGTCGACGGCTGCCCGGAGCGAACACGAATCCGAGCGCGTCCGCACCCATGGCCAGCGCGAGGAGCGCGTCCTCTTCGTTCGTGATGCCGCAGATCTTGACGAACACAGTGCGCAAACGGTACCGCTTGGTCTCCGATGGGCCGGGGACCACACGGGAGCGGCGTCAGGCGTCGATCAGGCGACCGTTCAGGAAGTCGTCGTAGGCGGCGAGGTCGAGGAAACCGTGACCCGAGTAGTTGAACAGGATCACCCGCTCCTCGCCCGCTTCCTTCGCCGCGAGCGCTTCGTCGATCGCGCCGCGGATCGCGTGACCGGTCTCGGGGGCGGGCACCTTTCCTTCGGTGCGGGCGAACTGCACGGCCGCTTCGAAGGTCTTGCCCTGCGGGTACGCGATCGCCTCCATCCGGCCGTGCTGGACGAGGTTGGAGATGATCGGCGCGTCGCCGTGGTAGCGCAGGCCGCCGGCGTGGATCGACGGCGGCATGAACGCGTGCCCCAGTGTGTACATGGGCAGGAGCGGTGTCATCCCGGCGGTGTCGCCGAAGTCGTACTCGAAGCTGCCCTCGGTCAGGGTCGGACAACTCGACGGCTCGACGGCCACGAGCCGCACGTCGGGATCTCCCATGAAGGGCAACGCCAGGCCGGCGAGGTTGGAGCCGCCGCCACAACTCGAGATGACGACGTCCGGCCGTGACTCACCCGCCAACGCCAACTGGTCCTTGGCCTCCAGCCCGATGATGGTCTGGTGCAGGAGCACGTGGTTCAGCACCGACCCGAGCGCGTAGTGCGTGTCGGCGCGCGGCGCAGCGTCGGCCACCGCGTCCGAGATCGCCATCCCGAGTGATCCGGGACTCGACTCGTCCGCCACCGGCGAGGGCACGACCGACGCGCCCCACGTCTCCATGAGCACGCGGCGGTACGGCTTGTGCTCGTAGCTGGCGCGGACCATGTACACCTTGCACTCGATGTCGAACTGGGCGGCGGCGAAGGCCAGGGAACTCCCCCACTGCCCGGCTCCCGTCTCGGTGGTGAGACGCGTGATGCCCTCAGCGGCGTTGTAGAACGCCTGCGGGACCGCGGTGTTCGGCTTGTGGGAACCGGCGGGCGAGACCGACTCGTCCTTGTAGTAGATGCGGGCAGGTGTCCCGAGGGCGCGTTCGAGTCGCTCGGCCCGCACCAACGGCGTCGGACGCCAGAGGCGGAGGATGTCGATGACCTCACCGGGGATGTCGATCCACGCTTCCGTCGACACCTCCTGCCCGATGAGTCCCATCGGGAACAGGGGTGCGAGATCGTCGGGACCGACGGGTTGATTGGTGGCCGGATGGAGCGGAGGTTGCAGCGGCCCGGGGAGATCCGGCAGCGCGTTGTACCAGGCGGTGGGGATCTGGTCCGAGCGAAGATCGAATCTCGTCATGGGTCCTCCTCAACGGGCGACCACCGTGGCCGCGACCAACGATCGGGCCAGCGTAGAGGGATCCGCGCTCCGGACGAGCGCCTCACCGACGAGCAGTGCGTCGAACCCGGCGGCGGCCATCCGGGCGGCGTCGGCGGCGGTGCGGATCGCGCTCTCGGCCACGGCGATCGTGGACGACGGAATCGTGCGGGCGAGGGTCGCGGCACCGTCGAGGTCCTCGGAGAACGTGCCGAGGTCGCGGGCGTTGACGCCGAGGATGGGCACCCCGAGGCCCACCCCGCGGGCGACCTCCTCGGCATCGTGGGCTTCGACGAGCACCCCGAGTCCGAGTCCGACGGCCAACTCCAGCAGATCGCGCAGCAGTGCGTCGTCCGGCAACGCGCTCAGGATCAGGAGAATCGCGTCGGCGCCGACGGCGCGGGCTTCGTAGACCTGGACCTCGTCGATGGTGAAGTCCTTGCGCAGCACCGGGAGCTCCACCGCGGCGCGCGCCGCCTGCAGATCGGCGATGGCGCCGCCGAAGTACACCGAATCGGTCAGGACACTCAGTGCCGTGGCACCGCCGGCCTCGTACTGGCGGGCGACCGCGTCCGGATCCAGGTCGGGCGCGAGATCGCCCTTCGAGGGTGACCGCCGCTTGATCTCGGCGACGAGACCGGGATGACCGTCGGCCCGCCGGAGGGCGCCGGCGAAATCACGCGTGGGCGGTGCATCGAGCGCGGTCTTGCGCAGGAGGTCGCGCGTCTGGGGACGCCGCAACACGGTGACCTCGTCGCGCTTGGTCGTGAGAATGCGATCGAGGACCGTCATGAACGTCGAAGTCTAGGGTTCGGCCCATGAGCTACTCGTTCTCCGATGACTTCGTCTGGGGCACCGCGACGGCGGCCCATCAGGTCGAGGGTGGCACGTGGAACAACGACTGGTGGGCGTTCGAGCACCAGCCCGGTTCGGGCACGCTCGAACCCGCCGGTGATGCGTGCGACCACTTCCGGCGGTACCCGTCCGACATCGCACTGCTTGCCGATCTCGGATTCGGCGCGTACCGGTTCTCGCTCGAGTGGTCCCGCATCGAACCCGACGAGGGCGAGTTCTCCGTCGCCGCACTCGATCACTACCGACGCATGTGTGACACCACCATCGAGCACGGTCTGGTGCCCGTCGTGACCTATCACCACTTCACGACTCCCCGCTGGGCGGTGACCGACGGCGGGTGGACCGACCCGGCGATCGTGGACCGCTTCGCCCGGTTCTGTGAGCGCGCGACCGCACACCTCGGTGATCGCATCGGGATGGCCGCCACGATCAACGAGCCGAACATCGTCTCCCTGATGGGGTACATGGTCGGTGCCTTCCCGCCCGGCCGTCGGGACCTGGGCGAGTACGCAGTGGCGAACGATCACCTCAAGGCTGCGCACCGCAAGGGCTACGACGCGATCAAGTCCGGTCCCGGCGACTTCCCGGTCGGCTCCACCGTCGCGATGGGCGATTGGTGGGCGCCACCGGGTTCCGAGTCGGTGCTCGAATCGACCCGCTGGCTGCACGAGGGCCAACACCTCGAAGCGGCGGCCGGTGACGATTTCATCGGCGTGCAGGCCTACTCCCGCACCCGGCTGGACGCCGACGGACTCCCGACCGGCCCCGAGGAAGGCGTCGAGACCCTCATCATGGGCTACGAGTACTGGCCGGACGCGCTGGAGGTGAGCATCCGCTCCGCCGCCGAGGTCACCGGGTCCCCGGTCATGGTCACCGAGAACGGGATCGGTACGACCGACGATGCGCAACGCATCCGGTATGTGACCGATGCACTCGGTGGTCTCGTGCGCTGCCTGGATGACGGGATCGACGTTCGCGGGTACTTCTACTGGTCGCTGCTCGACAACTTCGAGTGGGCGTTGGGGTACGGGCCCCAGTTCGGCCTGGTCGGCGTCGACCGCACGACCCAGGCGCGCACGGTCAAGCCCAGTGCCCGCTGGCTGGGCGAGATCGCCCGCACCAACCGGTTGCCCTAAACCGTCGCGTCGGTCACCGCGGTCGGCGCCGCCGGTTGCGCGGGCACCCCCGGGACGAGTCGCATCGTGTCCGACCAGTGGATCCGGAAGACCGTCAGCGCCCCGCCTCCGAGTATCAGCAACGAGAGCGCCTGCGCGACCCCCCGCTGACGTTCACCGCCCCGGCTGATACCACTCACCACGCCGGGCGCGGCGATCCGAAAGACCGCGAAGAGGCCGAACGACATCGCCATCAGGACGATGAACATCGCGACGAAGCACACGGCGTACCGGAACGCGACGTCGACGCGTGCCGCCGTCGTGTCGACGAACCCGGGCTGCGCTCGCATCGCCGTCCGCTGCCGATGGTGGAACGACCAGATGATGCCGGCGGCGAGGAGCACCAAGGCCGCCTGGACCGCACTGCGCCAGATGCTGTCGTTGCCGCGACTGATCGCGGCGAGCCCGCTCCCCGAGAACGACGACTCGGCCGCATCGATCAATCCGGGACCGGCGAACCCGCCGCCGAAGCGGTGCGACGCCGGGATGATGAATCGCGTGAGTTGGGCTGCGATCGCGTAGAGCGCGAACAGTGCCACGAAGATCGACAACAGGCACACCGAGTCGAGATACCGGGCGAGGGCCCGGGACCGTTCGTGGTCGGGTTCCCGGCGGGCCGAGATCAAGACGATGATCGTCGCGATCACGGTGACGATGGCGGCGCTGACGATGATGGACGAGTTCACAGCTCGACCTCCCCCTGCAGACTGACGGGAACGTTACGGCTGCGTGCTCTCGCCGTCGGGGATGGTCAGGGCCGGGTGCGGATGGTGACCGCAGCCCCGGCGACGTCGCCAGGGGCCGGGGGATCGACCTCCCGCCGGACGTACCCGAGCGCGATGCCCGGTGCCGAGCTGGTGATGGTGCCGACGACGCGCTCGCCGACCGTGATGTCGGCCCCGACGGGCAGGACCAGCGCGTCGGATTCGGGGATCACGTGGCGCAGATACCGGTTGACGTGGCCGCGGGTGTCGATGCGACACACCAACTCCTGGCCGATGAAACACCCTTTGGTGAAGCTGACCGCGTCACCTTCGAGCATCGCTTCCTGCGGGATCACACTCGTATCGAGATCGGCGCCGAGCCGTGGGACGCCGGCGGCGATCCGGGCGGCATCCTCGGCCGCTTCCGTCCGGGCATCGACTGCCGGGGCGGGGTCCAGGGTCATGGTGACCTTGGTCCGGATGACGAACCGTTCGAGTGAGGACCGGAGTTGCGTACCCCAACCCGGGTCGGTGTCGAGGACGGCGTCGTCCCCTTCGCGGGTCACGCCGGCCAGCACGTCGACCTTGCCCTGCGGTGTGAGCAGGAGGGTCGGGCGTCGCTCCCCCACCTCGATCCCGTCGAGGTCCTGGGAGAGGAGGCTCTGCAGGAACGTCCACGTATCCGGACCGCTGACGCGCACCCGGTCGCGACGCGCGTCGGCGGCGGTCACGGCATCTCCAGGGTGGTGAGCCGGCGTGAGGCCTGGGCCGCGGCGAGGAGCGCCTTGGCCTTGTTGTGACACTCGAGGTCCTCGAGTTCGGCGTCGCTGTCCGCGACGACGCCCGCACCGGCCTGCACACTCGCCTGATCGCCGCGCCAGACCATCGTGCGGATCGTGATCGCGGTGTCGAGGTTGCCGGAGAAGTCGAGGTAGCCGATGACTCCCGCATACGGGCCGCGCTTGACCGGCTCGAGTTCGTCGATGATCTCCATCGCGCGGACCTTGGGCGCGCCACTGACCGTCCCCGCCGGGAACGTCGCCCGCAGTACGTCGACCGCCGACCGGCCCGGTGCGAGCTCGCCGGAGACCTGCGACGTGAGGTGCATGACGTGGGAGTACCGCTCGAGCATCATCAACTCGTCGACCTGTTCCGTGCCGAAGGTGACGACGCGGCCGACGTCGTTGCGGCCGAGGTCGACGAGCATCACGTGCTCGGCGCGTTCCTTGGGGTCCTCGCTCAGCTCCGCGGCCATGCGCCGGTCGTGCTCCTCGGTGCGGCCCCGGAACCGGGTGCCCGCGATGGGACGGCTGATCACGCGGCCGCCGGTGACCTGCACCATGGGTTCGGGTGAGGATCCGACGATCGTCGCCTCCTCGTGGCGGAGGAAGTACATGTACGGCGACGGGTTCACCTGCCGCAGCACCCGGTACACGTCGAAGGGCACGTAGGTGCCCTCGAGGTCGAAGCGCTGGGCGAGCACGACCTGGAAGATGTCGCCGGCGAAGATGTACTCCCGCGCCGCCTCGACGGCGCGGCGGTACATCTCGGATCCCATCGCACTGGTGAACGGCGGCAGCTCGCGGTGCGAGGCGTCCGGCGGGGGCGACGGGGTGTACGGCAACGGTCGGGCCAACTCGCCCACGAGCGCGTCGATCCGTTCCTGCGCCCGGGCATAGGCGGCGTCGAGTTCGCCCGGCGTCATGCCGGTCGTGATGAACACGTTCTCGATCAGGTAGAGCCGCTGGCGGTAGTGGTCGAACGCGGTGACGTGGCCGGTGAGGGTGAGGACCGCGTCGGGCCAGCCGATCGGGTCGGCGGGAACGTCCGGGAGCCGCTCGACCTCTCGGACCACGTCGTAACCCAGATAGCCCACCACGCCACCGTGGAACGGCGGCAGCCCGTCGAACTGCGGAGCCCGGAAACGTTCCAGGAGGGACTCGAGCGCGGCGAGCGCGCCCTGATCGGTGGGCACGCCGTCGGGCAGGTCGCCCGTGACGTCCACGTTGAGCCCTCTCGCCACCAACGTCAGCACCGGATCCCGTCCGATGAACGAGAACCGACCCCAGTGTTCGCCGTGCTCGACGGATTCGAGGAGGAAGCCGTCGCCGTCACCCACGAGTTTGGCGAACGCGGAGACCGGCGTCTCGAGGTCGGCCAGCACCTCGCGCCACACCGGCACGACGGTGTACTCCCGGGCGAGCGTGTGGAACTCCTCGAGCGTGGGACTGGGCATGGACTACCGGGGTCCGGGTTCGGCGCCCGAGCCGAACGCCCGGAAGAAGCAGGAGCGCTCGCCGGTGTGGCACGCGCCCCGTCCCTCCTGCTCGACCTCGATGAGGAGGCAGTCGGCGTCGCAGTCGTACGCGGCCGATCGGACGAACTGGCGGTCGCCGGAGGTCTCGCCCTTGCACCAGAACTCGTGCCGACTGCGGCTCCAGAACCAGGTCCGACCGGTGTCGAGCGTGCGGCGCAGTGACTCCTCGTTCATCCAGCCCATCATGAGCACGGCACCGGTGCCGATCTCCTGGATGATGGCGGGCACCAGCCCGGCGGCGTCGAAGTGGACGCCCGCGATCTCGGCCTCGGTGTACGCGATCGGCGTGGGCGTGGGGGTCGACCTCGTCATGCGGGCGAGCGTACCGCCCGCCTGGCGCAGGCCCCCAAGCATTGAAATGGCAGACTGCCCGGCTGTGACACCTCCCCCTCCGGTCGCGCCACGTCGCGTCGTCGAACTCGTGCGCCACGGCGACACCCGCCACGACCCGTGGTTCTGGTTGAACGAACGGGACGATCCGGCGGTCCTGGACTACCTGCGGGCCGAGAACGACTACACCGAGACGATCCTCGCACCCACCGTGCCGCTCCAGGAACGCATCTTCGAGGAGATCCGCGGCCGGATCCAGGAGACCGACGTGTCGCCGCCCGCCCGGAAGGGCCCGTGGGACTACTTCACCCGGACGTTCGAAGGATCGCAGTACGCGTGGCACGGACGCCGACCGGCGGGTGCACCCGAGGGCACCGACGAACAGGTGATCCTCGACGAGAACGAACTCGGCGCCGATCTCGAGTACTTCTCGCTCGGCGGTCTCGCCGTCGCGCCCGATCGGCGCATGCTCGCCTACTCCTTCGACGACGACGGCGGTGAACGGCACCGACTCCGGTTCCGGGATCTCGACACTGGGACCGACCTGCCCGACGAGATCCCCGACGTCTACTACGGCCTGGCGTGGGCCGACGACAGCCGCACCATCTTCTACGTCCGCCCCGACGACGCCATGCGTCCGTTCGAGGTGTGGCGGCACACCCTCGGCGAGACCGAGGACGTCCGTGTGTTCCACGAAGCCGATGAGCGCTACTTCGTCTCGGTCGGGCGGACGCGCAGCGGCGGCCTCATCGTGATCGGCGTCGAGTCCAAGCTCACCAGTGAGGCGCACCTGGTCGACCCGGCGGATCCCACCGGCCCGCTCCGGATCGTCGAACCCCGGAACGACGAGGTCGAGTACGGCATCGACCACCACGTCGACGCCGACGGCAACGAGTCGTTGTTCATCGTGACCAACGCCGACGGCGCGACGAACTTCAAGGTGATGCGCGCGCCGCTGGCGACGCCCGGACGGGCCCACTGGTCCGAGGTACTCGCTCATCGCGACGACGTGAAGGTCGACGACATCGACGTGTTCCGTTCGGCGCTCCTCGTCGCCGAACGGCGAGACGGGTTGGAACAACTCCACGTGATCGGGCTCGATGGTTCCCCGGTGGACCGGCTCGTCGTCATGGACGATCCCGTCTACAGCGTGTGGTCCGGCGACAACCTCGAGTTCGACACCGACACGTTCCGGTTCGGGTACACCTCGTTGGTCGTTCCACCGAGCGCGTACGACGAACCGTTCGTCGGCGGCACCCGCACCCTGGTGAAGCGGACGACGGTGCTGGGCGGGTACGACCCGGCCCAGTACGAATCGGCCCGGCTGTGGGCGCAGGCCCCGGACGGGACCACCGTCCCGCTGTCGGTCGTGCATCGCCGCGGCCTGGAACTCGACGGGACGGCACCGGCGCTGCTGTACGGCTACGGCAGCTACGAGTCCTCGATCGACCCGACGTTCTCCTCCGTCCGGCTGAGCCTCCTCGATCGCGGATTCGTGTTCGCCATCGCCCACATCCGCGGCGGCGGCGAACTCGGGCGCGCCTGGTACGAACAGGGGCGGTTGCGTGCCAAACGCAATACGTTCACGGACTTCATCGCCTGTGCCGAGCATCTCTGTGCCGCGGGGTACACCTCTCCGGCTCGACTGGCCGCGCGCGGTGGGAGCGCCGGAGGGTTGCTGATGGGCGCGGTCGTGAACGAACGCCCCGACCTCTTCCGGGCGGCGGTCGCCGAGGTGCCGTTCGTGGACGTCGTGACCACGATGCAGGACGTCGACCTCCCGCTGACCGTGACCGAGTGGGAGGAGTGGGGCAACCCGCTCGACGACCCCGACGATTACGAGTACATGAAGTCGTACTCGCCGTACGACAACGTCGTCGCCCAGGACTACCCGGCGCTGCTGGTCACCGCGGGCCTCAACGATCCGCGCGTGAGTTATTGGGAACCGGCCAAGTGGGTGGCCAAGCTCCGGGCGACCAAGACCGACGAGCGGCGGTTGCTCCTCAAGACCGAGATGGGCGCCGGCCACGGCGGCCCCTCGGGCCGATACGACGCCTGGCGAGACGAGGCGATGGTTCTCGCGTTTCTCATCTACGAACTGACAGGAGCACTCTCATGACCATGTCGATTCCCACCGGGGGGCTCGAAGGCGCGTCGATGTTGGTGACGGGCGGCGGCAGCGGCATCGGGCTCGGGATCGCGTCCCGGTTCGTCCGCGACGGTGCCTCGGTCACGATCTGCGCTCGCACCGAGGACCGCCTCGTCGCCGCGGCCGAACGACTCCGGGCCGACGCCGGCTCGGGTGCGACCGTGCAGCACGTGGTCGCCGACGTGACCGACGAGGAGCAGGTGGCGGCCGCCGTGGCCGCCGCGACCGGGATCACCGGCACGCTCGACGGCGCGGTGGCGTGTGCCGGTGGTTCCGAGACCCTGGGACCGATCACGCAGATGGACACCGAGGCCTGGCGACGGACGATCGACCTGAACATCACCGGCACCATGCTCACGTTCAAGCACGCGGGCGCGGTCATGGCCGGCGCCGGCGGCGGGTCCCTCGTCGGCATCTCGTCGATCGCGAGTTCCAACGTGCATCCGTGGTTCGGGGCGTACGGACCGGGCAAGGCCGGTATCGACCACGTGTGTCAGCTCGCGGCGATCGAACTCGGCGCGAGCGGGGTGCGGGTCAACGCGATCCGTCCGGGATTGGTCGACACGGAGTTGGTGAGCTTCGTCACCGCCGGTGGCGACGTCCTCGACGACTACCTCGAGTGCATGCCGATCAGCCGCGTGGGCACGGTCGATGACATCGCCGCACTCGCACGCTTCCTCGTGGGTCCCGAGTCGACATGGATGACGGGGCAACTCATCAACGTCGACGGCGGGCACCAGCTCACTCGCGGGCCGTCCTACCGGTCCCTCATCGAGCCGCTCTACGGGGCCGACGGGCTGCGCGGCGTCGTCAGCTGACCGGACGCGTTCCCGGGAACGGCAGGACCGTCGCCAGCTGCCGGGATTGGGCGAGCAGCGTGCCGTCCGGCGCCCACACCTCTCCGTCCTCCTCCAGGAACCCGCCACTCGCCACGGTCGTGCGGAACGAAGCCAGCACGAAGTCGTCGGCCGCGAGACCGGGGTGCGGCAACGCGGTCCGGAAGTGGATCGTGAGATCGACCGTCGGGATGATGACCGGTTCGTCCAGGCGGCTGAACGTCGGCGGTATCCAGGCGTCGGTGATCGCCGCCGCGACCATCGCGTCGACCGGGCGGAGTTCGGGCAGGCGGATCCAGCCGCCGGCGACTGCCTGACCCGATCGCGCCCGTCCGAGTTCGGGCGGGCGTCCGATCGCCCAGCGGGTGTCCCAGCGTCGGGCGATGGCAGGTGCCTCCGGTGGCGCGGGCCGGGCCTGGAAATGGCTCGGTCCCGGGACCTGGGGCATCACCAGGTCGGTGAACTCGACGGCCTGGCGGGAGGTCGAGAACGCTCCGAGTGCGAGGGCGACCACGCGCCCGTCCTGACTGAGCCGCACCGAGCAGTTCGTCATCGACCGGCCCGTCCGCTCGACCACGACCTGGAGTTCGGCGTCGCCGTCTCCGGCCGGGCTCAGGTAATGGACCGTCAACGATCGAGGCGTGCGCTCCGTATCGTCGATCTCCTGCTGCATCGCCCGCAGGATGACCGCCGCGACGAATCCGCCGTTCGGCCCTTTCGCCACCCACCACTCGCGCGACATCGTCGCTGCGTAGTGACCGGGACCGGTCCGCCGCACCGCAGTTTCCGTGTCGAAGGGGCTCGGTTCCAAGCGGCGCAGCCTACGCTCGCCGGCCATGGTCGAATCGGTGGCGTTGGTCACGCGCGATGGCAACACCCTCGAGGCGGAGTTGGCGGTCGCGCCGGCCGAGACGCGACGGGTGCTGCTGTGCCATCCTCATCCGCTCCACGGTGGCGACATGCGCTCGCTCGTGATCTCCGAACTGTTCCGCACGCTTCCGACCCTCGGGATCACGTGCCTGCGGTTCAACTTCCGCGGGGTCGGCGGGAGTACCGGAGACCACGACCACGGCGACGGTGAGCGCCACGACGCCGAGGCGGCCCTCGCCCACCTCGCCGACGGTGCCCCCACACCGGTGGTGATCGCCGGATGGTCCTTCGGCGCGGACGTCGCGCTGTCGGTCGCCGACGGTCGCCACGCCGGTTGGGTCGCCATCGCGCCGCCGCTGGCCTACGTCCACAACCTCGAGGTCACCGCCACCGATCCCCGACCGAAGCTGGTGCTGCTGGCCGAGCACGACGAGGTCCGCCCGGCGGTCGAGGTGGCCGAGGTGGCGCACACCTGGGCCGGCGCCACCGTGTCGGTGATCCCGGGTGCATCGCACTTCTTCGTGGGACGGACGGGGCGACTGGTGGAGGCGATCACCGAGTGGGTCGCGGCGGTCGTTCCCGGCTCCGGAGAGCCAGGACCGATTCGTTAGGAGTCCGCACCCGCGCACGCGGCGATGCCGTCGCGCACGGTGAAGCGCTGTTCGTAGATGGCGCGCCCGGCGATGGCCCCGTGCAGCCGCCGCCCGTCGACCTCCGCCGCTGCCAACGTGGTCAGGTCCGCGAGGGTCCCCACGCCACCGCTCGCGATCACCGGGGTCGGTGTCGCCGCGACCACGGCGAGGAGCTGGTCGACGTCGGGACCTTCCATCGTGCCGTCGCGATCGATCTCGGTGACCACGAGCGCAGCCACACCGGAATCGGTGAAGCGCTGCGCCAGGTCGATCAGATCCCGGCCGCTGCCGGCCACCCAGCCTCGCACGGCGACCTCGCGCCCGTGGGCGTCGAGGCCGACGCCCACCCGGCCCGGATGCATGGCGCACAACTCGTCGACGAGCTCCGGGTGTTCGACGGCCGCAGTCCCGACGATCACCCGCTCGACCCCGGCGCCCCAGAGCGCGCTCGCGGCCTCGACCGACCGCACCCCGCCCCCGGACTGCACGCGACACTCGACGCCGGCACAGATCGCCTCGATCGCATCGAGGTTCGTCGCCGCGCCGGTGCGGGCCGCGTCGAGATCGACCACGTGGATCCACGACGCGCCCTCGGCCTCGAACCCTCGGGCCACGCTCACCGGGTCGGCGTCGTAGACGGTTTCGGCCGCGAAGTCGCCGCGCAGGAGCCGCACGGCGTTCCCGCCCCGCAGGTCGATCGCCGGGTAGAGGTCTACAGCGAACCCTTGGTCGAGGGGAGCTGCGTGCTCTCCACCCGGACGGCGTCGCGCAGACAACGCGCCACGCCCTTGAACGACGCCTCGATCACGTGGTGGCCGTTGCGGCCGTCGATCGAACGCAGGTGCAGCGTGATGCCGGCGGCCTGACTGAACGCCCGCCAGAACTCCTCGGCGAGTTGCGGGTCGAAGGTGCCGATCCACTCGGCCACGGGGTCGACGTCGTACGCGAGGTAGGGGCGGCCCGAGAGGTCGAGGGCGACCTGGACCAGCGCCTCGTCGAGCGGGAACAGCCCGGACGCGAAGCGACGGACGCCGACCTTGTCGCCGAGCGCTTCCCGGAACGCGGTGCCGAGGACGATGCCGACGTCCTCGATCGTGTGGTGGGTGTCGATGTCGAGATCCCCGGTGGCGGCGATCCGCAGATCGAAGCCCCCGTGCCGACCCAGCTGGTCGAGCATGTGGTCGAAGAACGGAATGCCGGTGCTCGCCGACACCGCACCGCCACCGTCGAGATCGACTTCGATCTCGATCGTGGTCTCCTTGGTCGACCGGTTCACGAGGGCATGACGGGTCACGATCGGGCGTCCTTCATCGGGGTCTACTTTCGCGCGAGGGCGGTCCGGAGGCCGGACACGAACCGGTCGTTCTCTTCCGGGGTGCCGACGGTGACCCGCAGGCAGTCCTCCACACCGGGCCAGCTGGTGAAATCGCGCACGAGGATCCCGGCGTCGACGAGCGCCTGCCACACGGCCCGACCGCCGGTGTGACACCGGAACAGCAGGAAGTTCGCGCCCGACGGGAACACCGTGACGTCCGGGAGTTCCTGGAGCGCGGCGAAGAGCCGCTCGCGTTCCTCGACCAGCCGGCTGACCCGACCGTCCATCTCGGAGACGAAGTCCAGCGCGACGCGACCCGCGGTCTGGGTGCTGACGTCGAGGTGGTACGGCAGCACGACCTTGTCCAGTTCGGCGACGAGCCACCGCGGTCCGAGCAGGAACCCGAGCCGGAGCGCGGCGAGCGACCAGACCTTCGAGTACGTGCGGGTCACGACGACCGCGCGGTCTTCGGACACGAGCGACTGCGCCGACGTCGACGAGAACTCCCCGTATGCCTCGTCGACGATCACCAACCCCGGCGCCGCGTCGGCGATCGCGGCGATCGTCGCGGTCGGCTCGATCGTCCCCGACGGGTTGTTGGGCGAGCAGACGAACACGATGTCGGGTTGCTCGCGCTCGATCTGGGTAACGGCGGCCTCGGCGTCGATCAGGAAGTCGTCACGCCGGTGCCCGGTGATGGTCCGGGTCCCGGTGATCCGACTGATGTGCGCGTGGAGCGCGTAGGTGGGCTCGAAGACGAGCGCGCGCCGGCCCGGACCGCCGTAGGTCAGCAGCAGGGTCTGGAGCACCTCGTTGGAACCGTTCGCGGCGAACACCTCGTCGGCGGTGCGGTCGAACCGTTCGCCGATCGCGGTGCGCAATGCCACCGCGGCCCGGTCCGGATAGCGGTGCAGTTCCGCGACGCGCAGTTCGTCGAGCCAGGCGTCCACGAACGCCGCCGGCGGCGGGTACGGGCTCTCGTTCGTGTTGAGGCGCACGGACACATCGAGTTGCGGTGAGTGGTATCCGGCGAGTTCGCGAAGGTCGTCGCGCGGCGCTATGCGAGTCATGCGCGCAACCGCCGGCGCACCGACGCGGCGTGGGCGACCAGACCCTCCGCGTCCGCAAGGGTCGCGGCGGCCGGACCGATCGCGGCGAGCCCGTCGGCCGTGGCCTGGATGACGTGCATGTGGGTGCGGAAGTCGTCGACCCGGAGCGCGCTCGAGAACCGGGCGGCGCGGCCCGTCGGGAGCACGTGGTTGGCACCCGAGACGTAGTCGCCGATCGCCGTCGGCGCGTCGATGAAGACCGCGCCGGCGTGACGGATCATCGGGACGATCTCCGCGGCGTGGTCGATCAGGAGTTCGAGGTGTTCCGGGGCCACGAGGTTCGCGACGTCGACCGCCTGCTCCACGTCGCGCACCAGCACCGCGCGCCCCCCGGTGGTCAAGGTCGACTGGATCTCGTCGGCGCGATCGGCGTCGGCCAGATAGCCGGTGAGCGCGTCGGTGACCGCGTCGAGGACGGCCGGATCCCAGGCGAGGACCATGGCGGTACCGCCGGGGCCGTGTTCGGCCTGCGCAGCCAGATCGAGGGCGACCTGCCGCGGATCGGCGTGGGTGTCGGCGATCACCACGAGTTCGGACGGTCCCGCGGGACCGTCGATCCCGACGATCCCCGCCCCGGCGACGAGTCGCTTCGCCGCGTCCACGTACGCGTTGCCCGGCCCGACGATGACATCCACCGCGGGAATCGACTCGGTCCCGTAGGCGAGCGCGGCGATGGCCTGCGCGCCGCCCACCCGATAGACCTCGGTGACGTCGGCGAGGAGCGCGGCGGCGAGCGTCACCGCGGGGATGTTGCCGTCACGATCCGGCGGCACACACAGTGCCCGCTCGGGCACCCCGGCGATGCGTGCCGGCACCGCGGTCATGAGCACCGTGCTCGGATAGGCCGCCCGGCCGCCGGGCACGTAGAGCCCGGCCCGGTCCACCGGCCGGATCGCCTCGGAGACGGTCACCCCGTCGGCGACGAACGAGGCCGGGGGTACCGACACCTGGAGCTTGTGGTACTCGGCGATCCGGGTACCGGCGACTTCGAGCGCCTCCCGGACCTCGAGTGGCGTCTGCTCGGCCGCCGCGATCCACTCCGAGCGCGGAACCCGCAACTCGTCGATCGTCGCGCCGTCGAACCGTTCGGTGAACTCGCGCACCGCGGCGTCTCCCCGATCGCGCACGGCGTCGAGGATCGCCCGGACCGCGTCGGTCACCGTGTCGTCCGGGTTCGACGCGCCCGGTCCGAGCCCGAGGCGGGCGCGGAGGTCGGCGCGCGCGTCACGGACGTCGAGGCGATCGAGCATCCGGGCATCGTACTGGCGCGCCTATCCGACTTCGGGCTGGTTGCGTTTGCGTCGCCGAGCGGCCGTTGTCAGGCTGCGCCGGTGACCGCCATCTCCGACCATGCCGAACTCAGCACCCTGCGTTCATCCCTCGAAGAGGCGACCCAACGCATCGTGCGCGTCGCCGACCGGTACCGCAACACCGACGAGTCGGGCACGGCCTCGGACCTCGACAGCGCCGAACGCGGGCTGATCACCGCCCGCCGGGCACTCGATCGGGCACTGCGGACACTGGCCCAGCGCGCCGGGGCCTAGATCGCGTGCCCGTGCAGCCGCTCAGAAGTCGTCGGCCAACTCCGGCCGCGGGGCGCTGAAGATCGCGTCGAGCAGGGCCCGATCGGAGGCGGAGCCCTCGATCCGTCCGGCGGCGACGAGCGCATCGGTCCGGAATCGCCCGATGGAGAGGGCACTCAACGCCCCGATGTCGGTCACGAGCCCCGGGCCGACCGTCGGTTCGGCTGCCGGTTCGACGCGGAGCGCTCCCCCGTCCGCCTGCACGTTCCAGACCTGGGCCGCTGCGCCCGGCCACGGATCCGCGACCGCGATCGTGAGCGCCGCCGAGCCGACCAAGCGGGTGCCCCGGGCGGCGAGCGCCGCGGGCAGGTCCACGATGCGGTGCATCCAGCGATTGAGGGTCACCTGGCGGACGTCCTGTTCGGGGAGCCGCATCACGAGATCGTCGAGCAGGAAGGCCGGCACCTCGACGAACTCGACCTGCATCGCGTGACCACCGAGGAAACCCCAGAGTGCGGCGGCCGTCACGGGGTCGGGCGCGACGAAGTCGTCGATGCGCAGTTGGTATCCCCATCCGGCGGTCGCGGGATCCTGCCGGTACCGCACGTATCCCGCGATCAGGCCGTCGACGCGCACACCGTAGGAGTACCCGCCGTCCTCGTCGTCCACCTCGTCCCGCATCATCCAGAAGCTGGGCGAGCGGTCGACGTGACCGTGGCGCGTCGGCGCGTACCGGGCATAACAGTTCCGGATCGCGCCTCGATCGGCTTCGGTGAGGCGTCTGACCTCCGGCGCCTCGGCCGTGCTCAGAGCGGCCAGACCCCGGGTCGGCACGGCGTAGACCCCCTCGTCGCCCGCCAGCTCCCAGCCGGCCCGGCGATAGGCCCGGGTCGAGGCCGGATGGAGCGCGCTGACCACGAGTTCGTGGTCGCGCATCCAGTCCAAGGCCGCGAAGAGCAGGCGCCGTCCGACGCCCATCCGCCGGACCTCGGGTCGCACGACCACGGAGGCGATGCCGCCCATCCCCAGTCGGCGTCCTTCCAGCCATTGGCCACCGGGCAGTACCCGGAGGGCGCCGACGAGCTCGGACCCGCGGAACGCGCCGAGCCGGGCCGTGTCGGGGTCGGCCAGGACTCGGAGCTTCCACCGGTCCCGATCCGCGTTCGAGCGCCCGAACGCCTGGACGCGCACGTCGAAGTACTGGTCGAGGTCGTCATCGGCGACCTCGCGAACCTCGATGTCGCTCACAGCCGACCCGCCGAGGGACAGAGCTCCGCGAGCTGGCAGTCGTCGCACCGCGGACGGCGCGCGTTGCACACCTGGCGCCCGTGCAGGATCAGCCGCAACGACATGCCGCCGCGCGCTTCGGGCGGCACCAGCGCGTTGAGGTCATGCTCGACCTTGACCGGATCGGTCTCGTTCGTGAGCTTGAGGCGAGTCGCCAGGCGACCGACGTGGGTGTCGACGGGCAGACCGGGCAGGTCGAACGCCACGGACCGGAGCACGTTGCCGGTCTTGCGACCGACGCCGGGCAGGGTGACGAGATCGTCGAGTTCGGTCGGCACCTCGCCGTCGAACCGGTCCCGGACGGCGGTCGCCATACCGATGAGGCTCTTCGTCTTCTGGCGGAAGAACCCGGTGGCGTGGACCAACTCCTCGACCTCGGCCGGATCCGCGACGGCCAGCGACGCGGCATCGGGATAGCGCTCGAACAGTGCGGGGGTCACCGAGTTGACCATTTCGTCGGTGCACTGCGCGGAGAGGATCGTGGCGGCCAGGAGCTGGAACGGATTCTCGTGCCGAAGGGCACAGAGATCGACCGCCCGCCCCGGATACTCGGCTTCGAGGATGGCGCGGACGGCGTCGGCCCGCTGACGGGCGCCTCGGGGTCGGGCCATGTCGGGAAGGTAGCGTCTCGCGCTCATGCCCACTGCCTCGGTGACGACCGGACGTGACGCCGACGCCGTTGCGGCCCTGCAGCGGATCGACCACGCCGTGGCCGACGAGCGGGGCCACGAGGCCTTCCCCGAGCGGCTCTGGTCCACCCTGCGGGATCAGCCCGACGCCTGCCTGATCTCCGTGACCGTCGACGCCGGAGCCGCGCTGGTGCCGTCCGACACGTTTGCGCCGGCCCACCGGCAGTTGGTCGCCGCCGCCCCGTCGGCCGGTTCGGGCCGGGCGTTGACCACCGCCGTGCGGGCCCTGCTCGACGCGGACGCCACCACCGCCCACGTCGTCGCCTGGATTCCCGGCTCCGATCCGCGCGTCGTGGCCGGCCTCGAGCGCGCCGGATTCGTCGTGGGTCGATCTCAGATCCAGATGGAGGTGGCCCTGCCCCTGCGGTCCGAACCGACCTTCTTTCCGCACGACGTCGCGCTCCGGACCTTCCGGCCCGGGATCGACGAGACGGCGTGGCTCACGGTGAACAACGCGGCCTTCGCCAATCACCCCGAGCAAGGGGGCTGGATCGAGTCGGTCCTGGCCCGGCGGATGGCCGAACCGTGGTTCGATCCCGACGGTTTCCTCCTGGCCTGGCGCGGGTCGAAACTCGTCGGCTTCTGCTGGACGAAGGTCCATCCCGGCCCGGATCCGTGTGGCGAGATCTTCGTGATCGGGGTCGACCCGTCGGCGCAGGGCCTCGGCCTCGGGCGCGCGCTGGTCGTCGCGGGCCTCGACGATCTCCATCGGCGCCGGGGTATGCGGCGGGCGATCCTCTACGTCGCCGCCGACAATGATCCGGCGATCGCGCTCTACACGTCGCTCGGTTTCGTGCCGCGACGGACCGACACCGCGCTCCACTTCGATCGGAACCGACCATGACGACTTCGAGGTACGGAGCCACCCGCGACGACTACGCCGAGTTCCTGGCGGCCGTCGGCGAGCCCCGATTTCGCGTGCAACAGATCTGGGACGCGCTCTATGAGCAGCGCCGCCCGCTCGAGACCGCGACCAATCTTCCCGCGACGTTGCGCACCGAGATCGCCGAGGCGTTCCCGCTCGCGCTGCGCGAGACCCTCGAACGACGCGGCGACCACGACCAGACCCGCAAGTGGCTCCTGACCGCACCCGACGGCCGGCAGGTGGAGACCGTCCTCATGATCTCCCCCAACCGGGCGACGGTGTGCGTGTCGTCCCAGGCCGGGTGCGCCATGGGGTGCACGTTCTGTGCCACCGGCCAAGCCGGGTTCGAACGCCAGCTCGATCTCGGCGAGATCGTCGAGCAGGTCCTCGTCGCCGCCCACTCGAGCCCCACACGCGTCTCCAACGTCGTGTTCATGGGCATGGGCGAACCGCTCGCCAACTACGAGGCGACGTGGTCCGCGGTCGAGCGCCTGCACGCGGATCTCGGGATCTCTGCCCGGCGGATCACGATCTCGACGGTCGGCATCGTGCCCGGGATCCGGCGCCTGACCCGGGAGGACATCCCGGTCACACTCGCCGTCTCCCTGCACGCGGCCGACGACGATCTCCGCAGCTCGATGATCCCGGTGAACCGTCGATACCCGCTGACCGAACTCATCGACGCGGCGCACGAGTACGCCCGCGCCCGCGGTCGGCGGGTCACGTTCGAGTACGCGTGTGTCGAGGGCGTGAACGACCAGCCCGAGCACGCGGTGCAGCTCGCCGAACTCCTCCGCCCGATGGGACCCCTCGGCGCCCACGTGAACCTGATCCCGCTCAACCCGACCCGCGACTTCGCCGGGCACGCACCGCTCGGCTCACGGATTCGAGCGTTCGCCGACCTCCTGGGCGACCACGGCCTGAACGCCACCGTCCGTCGCAACCGCGGCACCGACATCGATGCGGCCTGCGGACAGCTCCGGGAACGCGCGACCACCGTCGTCGCACCCCCGTCGACCAGAATGGCCCCGTGAACGACGTCCGCTTCCTCAATCAGGCGCAACCGCAGACGCTGGTGAGCGCCACCCTGCTGTGTTACATCGACGCCGTCTTCGGGCTGCTCGACAGCGGCGGCTTCCGCCAGTTGATTCTCATCTCGGTCGCGCTCGGGCTCGGCGGATTCGGGATCGCCAACGAGAAGAAGTGGGGCTACATCGTCGCCATCGCCGGCGCGGTCCTCCAGGTGCTGTTCTGGCTCGGCATCTTCGGCGGGAACATTCTGGGGTACCCGCAGATCATCACGTTCGCGTTCGCGGTGATGCTCGTCGTGCTCCTCGTCCACCCGATGAGCCGGGACTACCAGCGTCTCTGGTTCCGCTAGTCCGAGCGGCCCGCGTTCGACCGGCCGGGTGGGAGTGCCCGGCTGACCTCAGTCCCGCAGCGCCGGCATGACGTCGGCCGCGAACCGGCGCAGCGTCTCCTCGCCGGGATAGTCGGGCATCCACGGCACCACGTAGCTGCACCCGAGCTCGGCGTAGACCGCCAGGCGCTCCCCGACCTGGTCCGCGGTGCCGGCGAGGTTCCCCTGCCGGTACGAGTCCCACTCCTCCAGCCACGGCTGCTGCTCCCGACGGGCGTCGTGGAACGCCCGCGCCTCGGCCTCGGTGTCCCGGATGAGCAGCTCGGGACTCCAGCTCTTGACGATCTCGTCCTCGTCCCGACCGACGGCACGGCAGTGGTCCTGCAACACGGTGCGCTTGTGCCGCCACTCGTCCGGCTTGCCGCCGAAGTTCGAGACGTCCGCGTGGCGGGCCACGACCCGCAACGTCAGCTGTTCACCGCCACCGCCGATCCAGACCGGGGGATGGGGTGTCTGCACCGGCTTCGGATCACACTGCGCGCCGGCCACCTGGTAGTAGCGGCCGTCGTAGTTCGTGTCCGGTTCCGACCACATGAGCTTGACCACCTCGACGGCCTCGCGCAGCATCCCGATCCGCACCTTCGGGGCGGGAAACTCGTAGCCGTAGGCCCGGTACTCGTGGTCGTACCACCCTGCACCCACGCCCCAATCCAGGCGGCCACCCGAGATCACGTCGAGCGAACTCGTGATCTTGGCCGTCAACGTCGGGGGACGGTAGGACGTGCAGCTGACCATCTGTCCGAGCCGGATGCGGGTGGTCGCCTGGGCGAGCGCCGCCATGGTCGTCCACGCCTCGAACACCGCTTCGTGGGCCGGGGTCGGCACGTTGTGGAAGTGGTCATAGACCCAGATCGAGTCGTAGCCGAGTTCCTCTGCGAGCATCGTGGTGTCGAGGCACCGTTGCCACTGGGCCGGCGCACCCTCGATCCCCGCCAACTCGGTCTTCCAGCCCTGGGGCGCGAACGCGCCGAATCGCCATGCGGTCATACCCACTCCTCACTCGCGGGGCCGGACCCTATCCGAGGCCACCGGCGCGCCGGAGCGGACTCCTACACTGCGCGCGATGACCGATCTCACCACGCTCCTCCTCTCCATCACGGAGCAACTGGCGCCGTTGGACGGCGCCGCGAACGAGGCCTGGTGGCGAGCGAGCACCGAGGTGAGCCCCGACCACGAGGCCGAACGGGTCGCCGCCGACATCGCGATCCGGACCCTGCTCGGCGACGAAGAACTCTTCGCGCACCTCCAGCAGGCGACCGACGGAGATGCAGCCGAACTGCGCCAACGCGAGGTCCTCCTCGACCGGATGCGACCGCAGCAGATCTCGCCGGCGGTGCGGGGCGACCTCGCCCGGCTCGAAGCGCGGCTCGACGGTACCTACAACGCCTTCCGGCCGACCCTCGACGGTGACGACGTGGACGACAACCACCTCGCCGAGATACTCCGCCGATCCGATGCGAGCGCGGAACGTCGAGCGGCCTGGGAAGCCTCGAAACAGGTCGGGATCGAGGTGGCCGAGGACGTGCGGGCCCTGGCCCGGCTCCGCAACGCCGCCGCCCGGGAGCTCGGCAGTCGGGACTACTTCGCCCTCGCGCTCGAGACCGCGGAACTCGACGAGACGGACCTGTTCGCGACGCTCGACGCGGTCGACGCGGCCACCCGGGAACCGTTCGCGGCCTGGAAGGCCACCACCGACGCCGACCGGGCCGCACGGTTCGGATGCGATCCGGCTGCACTGCGACCGTGGCACTACGACGACCCGTTCTTCCAGAGTGCGCCGAGAGGCGACGCGCTCGACCTCGAAGCGTGGTTCGCATCCGTGGATCTGGTCGACGTGACCCGTCGCACCTACGCCGGGATCGGGATCGACATCGACCCGATCCTGGCCCGGAGCGATCTGGAACCGCGCGCGGGCAAGAGCCAACACGCGTTCTGCATCGACGTCGACCGCCGGGGCGACATCCGCGTGCTGTGCAACAACGTGCCCGGCGAGTACTGGACCGAGACGATGCTGCACGAGTTCGGTCACGCGATCTACGACGCGGGCGTCGACCCGCAACTCCCCTGGCCAGTCCGCACGATGCATCCGTTGACGACCGAGGGCATCGCCATGCTCTTCGGTCGGCTGACGCTGGACTCCGAGTGGTTGCGCCAGATCCTCGGGATCGACGCAGCCACGATCGCGGCAGCTGCACCGGCGTTGCGTGACCGTCGGCGCACGGCGCTGCTCGTGTTCGCGCGTTGGGTACTCGTGATGACGAACTTCGAGCGCGGCTTCTACGCCGATCCGGATGCCGACCACAACACGCGCTGGTGGGATCTCGTCGAGCGGTTCCAGCTCCTGACCCGCCCCGAAGGACGCGACGCGCCCGATTGGGCGGCGAAGCTGCACGTCGCCCTCGCGCCCGTCTACTACCAGAACTACCTCCTCGGTGAGTTGGTCGCGTCGCAGATCCAGGCGACCCTGACCGACCGCTTCGGCGGCATCGTGGGTCGGCCCGCCGTCGGAGAGTTCCTCACCCGCGACGTCTTCTCCCCCGGTTGGTCACAACGTTGGGACGGTCTCATCGCGACCGCGACCGGCACGCCCCTCGCGGTCGACGCGTTCGCGCGCGAACTCGAGGTGCGGGCCTGACGATGTGCGACTCGCTCTGCATCCTCGGCGCGGACCGGACGGTCTTCGCCAAGAACTCGGATCGCCCGCCCGACGAGGTCCAGGTGGTCGAACTTTTCCCGGCCCGGTCCGGCGGAGGCACGCTCCGCACGCAGTACCTCGAGATCCCCGACACCGGTTCCGTCGGATTCGTCGGCTCGCGCCCGACGTGGTTGTGGGGGGTCGAGCACGGCTGCAACGCCGCCGGTGTCGTCATCGGCAACGAGAAGATCTGGACGGTCGACAACCCGCGTCGTCGCGCCCCGGCGCTGCTGGGGATGGACCTCGTCCGGCTCGGGCTGGAACGAGCGACGACCGCGGACGCCGCTCTCACCGTCATGACCGACCTGATCGAGCGGTACGGGCAGGGAGGCAGCGGTGAGCTGAACACCGACGAGCCCTACGACTCGTCGTTCCTGATCGCGGACGCCACGAGCGGATGGGTCCTCGAGACGTGCAACCGGCAGTGGGCGGCCCGTCCGGTGACCGGTGCCGCGGCACTCTCGAACCGGATCGGTCTGACCACCGACTGGACCCGGGCGTCGGCCGGCGTCGCGCCGGGCACCGACATCGACTCCTGGCGCTCGCCGCGGGTGGCCACGACCATCGCGGATCACCGACTGCGGACGACGACCGAGTGCACCCGGCGCGCCGGTGCCGACCCCGCGGTCGCCGACGTGGCGGCCGCGATGCGAGACCACGGGACCGGGCCGTGGGGTCGACCGCTCGGAGACCACACTGCGCCGGTCGCACTCCCACCGGTGGAGATCGGCGACGATCACCGCGGTGTGACGGTGTGTATGCACGTCGCCGACTACCAGGCGACGACCGCGTCGATGATCGTCGAACTGGATCGGCGTTCGCCCACGAATCCGCGCACCTGGTTCCTGCTCGGCAGCCCCTGCGTCTCGATCTTCGTGCCGGTCTTTCCGGCTGTCGGTGTTCCCGCCTGCCTCGCCGATGCCACCATGTGGCGTCGCTTCGCCGCGTTACGCGATCGGACGGCGACCGACGCCGACGCGTTCACCCACGCCCGCCTCACTCTCGCGGCCGTCGAAGACGAACTGTGGCGTAGTGCGGATGCGGCCGCTCACGACTCCATCGGCCAGCACAGATTCACCGACTCGGTCGACCACGCCTTGGACAAGGTCCTCACCGATCTCAAGGTTTAGTCTCGACGCGGTGAACCGTCTTGGCACCGAAACCAGTCCGTACCTGCGTCAGCACGCGGACAACCCGGTCGACTGGTACCCCTGGGGGTCGGAGGCGTTCGAACGGGCCCGCGCCGAGGATCGGCCGGTCCTGCTCTCCGTCGGATACTCGGCGTGCCACTGGTGTCACGTCATGGCCCACGAGTCGTTCGAGGATGCCGAGATCGCGGCGGTCATGAACCGTCTCTTCGTGAACGTGAAGGTGGATCGCGAGGAGCGACCGGACGTCGACGCGGTGTACATGGCCGCGGTCCAGGCCATGACCCAGCGGGGCGGGTGGCCGATGACGGTCTTCCTCACCCCTGAGGGCCAGCCCTTCTACGGCGGGACCTACTTCCCGCCCGCCGACCGCCACGGCATGCCGGGGTTCGTCCGGGTCATGGAAGCCGTCGCCGACATCTGGACCAACCAGCGGTCCGAGGTGCTGGATCAGGCCACGAAGCTGCAGGACGCGATCGATGCCAACACATTGCGGGGCGGACTCGACGGCACGCCCGACTCGATGACCGAGGTCGTGCTCGACCGCGCCTACGAGAACGTCGCGACCGCGTTCGACGCGACGGATGGCGGATTCGGAACCGCACCCAAGTTCCCGCCGTCGATGACGATCGACTTCCTGCTCCGGCGACACCAGGCCGCACCGGAGGCCACGCCCGATGCCCTCCGCATGGTCACCACGACGCTCGATGCCATGGCCGCCGGAGGCATCTACGACCACGTGGGCGGAGGCTTCGCGCGCTACTCCACCGACACGGTCTGGCTCGTGCCGCACTTCGAGAAGATGCTCTACGACCAGGCACTCCTGGTCGGCGCCTACCTGCGAGGTCACCTCGTCACCGGTCGGCCCCGCTACCGCGAGGTCGTCGAGGAGACGATCGACTACGTGCTGCGGGAGCTCCGCCATCCCGACGGCGGATTCTTCTCCGCCGAGGACGCCGACTCCGAGGGCATCGAAGGCAAGTTCTACCTCTGGACCCCCGCCGAGATCCGGGCCGTCTGTGGTGACGACGCCGAGGAGGTCGTCCGCTACTTCGGTGTGACCGAGCGTGGGAACTTCACCGATCCGCACACCGGATACTCGGGATCGATTCTCGCCCAGGTCGACCGGGTCGAGGAACGGCCCGACGCAGTGCGCCGCGCGCTCCCGCTCCTGCACGCGGCCCGGTCGGGCCGCGTCCGGCCCGGACTCGACGACAAGGTGCTGACCGCCTGGAACGGGCTCTTCACCCGGTCCCTCATCGAAGCCGCCGCTGCCTTCGGCCGATCGGACTGGATGGACGCCGCCCGGACCAATCTCGAGTTCCTCGTCCGTGAACTCCGCACGAGCGACGGTCGGCTCCTGCGGTCCTGGCAGGCCGACGGCGGCGCTCGGGTGCTCGCGTACGCCGAGGACTACGGCGCGTTGACCGGCGCGCTGCTCACCGCGGCCGAGTACGACCACGTGCGCTGGTTGGCGCCGGCCCGGGAGCTGGCTGCGGACCTCGAACGCCTCTTCGCCGATGCCGAGAGTGGCGGGGTCTTCACCACCGGCGTGGACGCCGAGGCGCTCATCACCCGCCCGCAGGACTTCTTCGACAATGCGACGCCGTCGGAGAACTCGTTGGCCGCCGACGCGTTGCTGCGCCTCGCCGCAGTCACCGGTGACCACGAGCTGGCGGCCGGATCGCTGCGGTTGCTGGCCGCGTTGGGACCGACCATGGCCATGCACCCCACCGCGTTCGGGCGACTGCTCGGCGCGTACGAGCGAGGGTTGCACCCGGCGACCGAACTCGCGCTGGTCGGCGCCGACGAGGCGTTCGTGGCCGCGTGGGCGTCACGGGTGACGAGCACCGACGTGGGGGTGCGGAGCCCGGACGGTACCGGCGCGGATCTGACCCCGCTCTTGGAAGGTCGACCGCTCACCGAACGGACGCGTGCCTACCTCTGCACGAACTTCGTGTGCCGGGCGCCGATCGAGACGGTCGCCGAGTTCCGATCCGAACTCGGCGTGTGACCGGACAGGTCAGCTGTCCGAGTGACCCAGGCCGTTCGCGAGCGCATCCGCCGTGGCCCAGCCGAACGCGATGACGGCCTCGCCGCGCATCGGGTCGACCTCGCCGAGCACCTGCGTCGCGGCCTTGCCGCCACCCTTGACCGTGCTGGCGTCCAGCACCGCTTCCGGCGACGCCTTGCCCTTGCCCTTGTGTGCGACCCGGAAGGCGCGGTCGTCGTACCGACTGTCGCAACCGAACCGACGGGCGAGTCGCCGGCCCCATGCCCGCTCCTCGCCGGTGGGTGAGTACTCGGGTCGCGGGACCACGTCGACGAGGCCCTGGAGCAGGCCGTACGCCGCCGGGTGGGCGATGCGCCCGGCCACGAGCACGTCCTCGTCGGGGAAGGAGATCGCGGCCCGTCGGTAGAGCTCACCGACCATGCCCTTGACCGCGAGACCGGCCTGTCGGCCCTTGCGCGCGGCGCCGAGTCCCCAGAGGATGCACGGTGTGCCACCGACGCGTTCGAGCGAGCCGAACATGAAGCCGTGGGTGTCCTCGTCGACCGCAGCGAGCACGATGAGCGGGAAATGCTCGACGTGACTCTCCAGGTGGGTGTCCATACCGGACAACCCGACGGAGTCGAGCAGCTGACCCAGCTCGTCGAGTTCGGCGGGCTTCAGCGAAACGGAATCACGGGATTCGACCTGCATCGTGTCTCCATTGTGCCCGATCAGCTCCCGGAGGAGCCAGTCGGATTCTGCGCCCACCGCGGTTGCGGCGGGTCGTCGAGCGTGGTTCAGGTGGTCAGCGGGGCCGCCGTGGCCATGTCCCAGAAGGCCCGGACGCTCTGCAGCTGACCGGCTTCGTTGCACTGCATGATGTCCACGGCGTGCAGCACCATGCCCCCGTCACCGATGTGGGCGTTGATCTCGAACACCATTGCGGCCTCCGAGCCGGCCACGAT
>CAZJBJ010000004.1:0-50577 GCA_964544295.1 uncultured Bifidobacteriaceae bacterium | reverse complement strand
GGGCGCAAGGTCCGTCGAGGAGATTTCGGGCGAGCTGACGCAACGTCGGCTGCGGTCGGTTCCCGTCTTCGGCGAACTCCCGGTCCGCACGTTGGCCCGGATCGCGGCCGCGAGCTACGAGCGGCGGGTGCCCTCGGACACGACCCTGGTCACCGAAGGCGTCCAGGTCGCGGAGGTCGTCGTCGTGCTCGACGGCTACGCCGGGGCTGAGCACGGTGGGGTACCGGCGATCGTGCTGGGCCCGGGTGCAGTGCTCGGCGGACCGGAGGCGATCGACGGCTCGGGGTCGGCGATCACCGTCGTCAGTCAGACGCCGATGGTGCTGCGGTGTTTTCCCGCGAATGTCTTCGTGGAGCTGGTCGCCGGCGTCCCGCCGCTGGCACTGGCATTGATCCGACAACTCGGCGGGCGGACGCGCACTGTGCTCGATGAGCTCGTGTGCGCACGGCAGGGGTCCGTCACGCCGCATGTCGGGGCAGGATCGAGTTCGGAGGTGCGCCGGTCATCGAGCGTTGCGCGTCCGGCTCGGAATCGACGGAGTTCCCGGTATCACTGAGGTCCCCCAGCTGAAGTCGGTACCGGGAACATCCGTCGGCTATTTCGGATCGAAGCGGATCGCGCCGTCGAGCCGGATCACCTGCCCGTTGATGTAGCGGTTGGTGACGAGATGCTCGGCGAGGTGGGCGAACTCGTCGGGCTCGCCGAACCGGGTCGGGAAGGGCACCTTCGCCTCGAGCGCGGCCCGCATCTCGGCCGGGGCGAGGTCCCAGGCCGCGGTGCCCATCGTGCCGGGCGCGATGCAGTTGACCCGCACGCCGATCGCCGCGAGATCCCGAGCGAGGATGATCGTCATGCCGATGATGCCCGCCTTCGCGGCCCCGTAGGCGATCTGGCCGATCTGGCCTTCGAAGCCCGCGATCGACGCGGTGGTCACGATGGCACCGCGCTCACCGTCGGGCCCGGCGTCCTGGGTCGCCATCTGGGCCGCAGCGAGACGCACGGTGTTGAACGTCCCCACGAGGTTGAGGTCGACGGTGTCCTGGAAGAGCGCGAGGTCGTGCGGAACGCCTTGGCGGTCGACGGTCCGGCCGCCGCCGCGTGCTCCGCCGGCGCAGGCGATCACGATGCCGAGCGGCGCGCGGCTCGCCGCGGCGGCGACCGCCGCGAGCGTGTCCGCTTCCTGGGTCACGTCGCCACCGACGGCCCGTGCGTCGGGCCCGAGCTCGGCCGCGACGGCTTCCGCCTTGGCGAGGTCGCGGTCGAAGATCGTGACCTGCGCGCCTCCCGCGGCGAGTCGACGGGCGCTGGCCTCACCGAGGCCCGATGCGCCGCCGGTGACGAGCGCGGCAGTTCCGTGCAGATCCATTCGGGTCTCCTTCGGGGGAAAATCGGGCATGCTAGGTCCGGAATCGAGCCGGGGGGCGAGGGTGGCGGTCGCAGCGCAGGCGCGTGACGACGATGAGGTGCGCAGCGGGGTCGAACGTTGGCTGCGTGCCCACATCGACGTGCTGGCCGACGCGACGGTGGCGCCGATCACCCGCCCGTCCGCCGGGCTCTCGAGCGACACCGTGTTCGTGAGTGCCGAGAGCGGATCGGGAGGGCAACGCGACTTCGTCGTGCGGTTGCCGCCGACCGGCCCCGGGTTGTTCCCGGTGTACGACCTCGAAGAACAGGTGGGATTCCAGAACGCGTTGGCGGCTGCCGGGGTCCCGGTGGCGGCACCGGCCTGGTTCGAGCCGAACCCGTCCTGGGTCGGATCGCCGTTCGTCGTGATGCCCCGGTGCGTCGGACGCGTGGTGTCGACCAACCCGTCGTACCTGGCGGCCGGATGGCTGGTCGAGGCGCCCGTCGCGACCCGCACGCGCCTCATCGAGTCCTTCCTGACGTGCCTGGCGGGGCTGCATCGACTCGACCCGGAGCGCGTCGGCGTCGGTTCGCCCGGCGGGATGAGGGCGGCGCTGACGCGCGCCACCGACTACCTGGCCTGGGCCGCCGGTGACGGGGACGTCCCGGCCTATCTCGTGGCCGCGAGCGCCTGGTGCGCGGATCACCTGCCCGCGACGTCGTCGGCACCTTCGGTGCTCTGGGGCGACGTGCAGCTGGCGAACTGCGTGTTCGCCGACGACGGCACGGTCGTCGCGCTGCTGGACTTCGAACTCGCGGGCGCCGGTCCCGCGGAGCTCGACCTGGGCTGGTTCTTCGCGCTGCACGACATGACCGTCGCCGTGGCCGGCGGCGACCTCGACGGCTTCGGCGACCGGGCGTCGAAGTTGGCGATCTACGAACGCGCGTTGGGTCGGCCGGTCGCCGACCTGCGGTGGTACGAGGCGTTCGCGCTGCTGCGCAGCGGGGCGATCATGGTGCGGATCGCGCGGATCCTCGCGGCGCAGGGGGTCGACGACTCCTGGTTGACCCGGGGTAACCCGACCGAGGCGGCGTTGGTGCGGGTGCTGTCAGAGGAATGACGCGGCGTCGGTGAGAGCCATGGCGTCGTCGGCGCCGAGCGCGATCGACTGCAGGTTGCCGATACCGATCCCACCGCCGATCGGATCCTCGACCCGGATGACGCAATCGCGGTGCTGGTGGACCCGGTGGGCGGTGACGGGATCGGAACAATCGGCGATGTATTCGCCGTCCACGTGCAGCCGGCCCCGCCACTGGCCGTGTGCCTGCCCGTCGAAGCCGTGGTAGAGGCCGGTACCCAGATGGAACCCGGTGTCGGACACCGGCGTGAGCGTCAGCGGCCGGCTGGTGCCGTCGTCCATGGTCATCGTGAGCGTGCCGCCCTCGAAGCGACGGTTGTCGTCGCGGAAGCGGAGGTCGGGGACGAGCGCGACGAACGGTTCCCGCCGACCGTCGGGGTGTTCGACGCCGCCTTGCATCTCGATGCGGGACCAGTCGCCGAACCGGTGCCGCTGGTAGTACCAGTGCAGGGCGTACTCGGATCCGTCCGGTCGCCGACACAGCACCGGGCACCAGTTGATGAGCATCGCCACCCCCTCCGGGACGGGAGCGGGGATGAGATCGTCGGGCACGGAACCGACCTGGTACCGGACGCCCCAGGAGTGATCGCGGGTCGAGACCCAGTCGGTGAGTTCCGTGCGCACGCCGTCGACCTCGGCCCACCCGGAGCCGTGACCGGTCTGGTGGTACCGGACGATGTCGGCGTCGAGGCGGAATCCGTCGCGGGACCGGTGATGCTCGCGGTTCTCCAGCACCGACGGGACCGCGGCCTCGAAGATCCACTCGAAGCTGATCGGCACGGTGTCGTTGGGGGCGAGGGCGAAGCGGACGACCCGATGTGGCTCGAGCACCTCGTAGGTGATCGGCCCGACCGCGGTCGTCTCCGGGTCCCCGGCCAGCTCGCGGCTCGAGCGCACGGTCCATTGCTCGACCCCACGCGAGACGCCGGCGTAGGCGTCCATCACGCCGCGGTTGACGTACTTGCCGATGCCGAAGCCGAGCTGCAACGACCCGTCGCGCGCGCAGGCCATCGCGCAGACCTTCTCAGTCCACGAGCGGTCCGACTGGCTCACGGTGGCGAACGTGTCGGTGATCTGATGGTGGAACGACTCGTCGGCAGGGAGCAGCGGTCCGATCGTCGGCATCGGTCAGCCCCGTTCCGCGGCTGGTTGTTCGGCGCGCACGCCGCGGAGCCCGAACCAGGCCATCTCGGCCAGCCAACCGGCCACGCGATCGGGGTCGTCGTCCTCGGTGGTGGTGCGGCGGCTGGTCGCCTCGGCCATCCCGACGACGGCGTGCGCGAGGGCGCGCCGGTGCTCGGGGGCGGCGTCGATGTCGATCAGGTCGGCCACCAGGTCGGCCACGCGGTCGATGGTGGCCTCGGCGACCACGGAGAACTCCGGGTCGTTGCGCACCGACGCCCCGAAGAGGAGCCGGAACGCGGCGCGATGTTCGGCCACGAACCGGAAGTAGGTCGCGAATCCTTCCTGGACTCGCTCGCGACCGGTCGCGGCACTCGCGGTCGCGACGATCAGACGGTTCGTCAGCTGGGTGTCGACGTCGTCGAGCAGTTCGCGGTACAGCGCTCGCTTCGACGGGAAGTGCTGATACACGACCGGCTTGGTCACGCCCGCGGCTTCGGCGATGTCCTCCATCGACGTCGCGTGGAAGCCGTGTTCCGCGAACAGCTCGATTGCAACCTCGAGCAGTTGGGTGCGCCGCTGTTCGGCGGGGAGTCGCATGAGGTCAGCGACTCGACTTCAGCGGCATCTCGTAGCGGTCGTCGTGGTCGAAGTTGCGCTCGTACCGGTCGGCGAGATGCGCAGCCTCGTCGTCGGTCAACGGGAGATCGGAGGCCGCCGCGTACTCGCGCACTTCGTCGATGTTCACGCACGTCGGCAGCACGGTCGCGAATGCCGGGTTGGCGAGGATCCCCGCGATCGCGGCCTGACCGCGGGTGCGGCCGGTGCCCTCCCAGAGGAAGGCGAGCGTGTCGGCCTTCTCGAAGTTGTCGAGCATGTTCTGCTTGTTGCGGTGCGCGCGGTGGTCGCCGGGAGGGAACACGGTGTCGGGCGTGACCTTGCCGGAGAGCGTGTCGGACGCGTGCGGGACGCGTGAGATGAGGCTCACGCGTCCGTCGGCGACGTTCGGCTCCGCCGCGAACGTCAGGCCGGGACCCTGCTCGAGGATGTTGAACACGGTCTGGAGCGAGCAGATGTTGCGGCGACGGATCGCCTCGACGCCTTCCTCGATCCAGCCGATGGCCGGGCCGAGTGCAACGCCGAGGGCGCGGACCTTGCCTTCGGCTACGAGCGCGTCGAGGGTCTCCCACAGTTCGTCGTCGAGCACCGGCTCGATGCGCACGTTGTGGAGTTGGTAGAGGTCGATGTAGTCGGTGCCCATGCGCTGGAGCGACGCGTCGATCTGGGCCCGGATCGACGCCGGACGCCAGTCGTGCGGACGTTCGCGCTGGCGCCCGTTGCGGCGCTCGGCGGCGATGTCGTACCCGCACTTGGTCGTGATGACGATGTCGGACCGGTTGGTCGCGAGGATGTCGGCCAGCAGGGTCTCACCGATACCGTGCTCGCCGTAGACGGGTGCGGTGTCGATGAAGTTGATGCCGGCATCGAGCGCAGCGTGGAGCATCTCCTGCTTGTTCTCGACCTCACCCCACCAGTCGCTGGCGAGGGTCCAGGTGCCGAACCCGACTTCCGAGACTTCGATGTCGCTCTGACCGAACCGGCGGTACCGCATCGTGACCTCCTGGGGTGGAGGGGCCAGCGTACCGAGCGGACGCGACTCGGCCCCAAACCGTGCGGGACGGTTCGGGGCCGAGCCTCAGTGCCTGAACGCGTGGGTCAGTAGACGATGACCGACCGGGCGATCTCGCCGGAGCCCATGTTCTCCATGGCCTGGTTGACCTGGTCGAGCGAGATCTGCGCCGACATGAGCTCGTCGAGCATGAGCGATCCCGACTGGTAGAGGCCCGCGAGCGTCGGCACGTCACGGTGGACGTTCGAACCGCCGTACCAGCAACCACGGATCTGCTTCTCGTTGACGAGCAGGTCCATGGCGGGGTTGATCGTGAGCATGGTGTCGAAGCTGGGCACGCCGACGATGACGGCCTGGCCGCCGCGGCGGGTCATCTGCAGCGCCTGCTCGATGGTCGGGCCGAGGCCGATCACCTCGAAGGCGACGTCGGCACCGCGTCCGCCGGAGAGTTCCATGACCTTGGCGACGGCGTCGCCGTCGGTCGACGGGTTCACGATGTCGGTCGCACCGAACTTCTTCGCGGTCTGAAGCTTGCCGTCGACCATGTCGACCGCGATGATCCGCTCCGCGCCCTTGTGCTTCGCACCCTGGATGACGTTGAGGCCGACGCCCCCGCAGCCGATGACGACGACCGTGTCGCCCTTCCGGATGCTCGCGGTGTTGACCGCGGCACCGAACCCGGTGAGCACGCCACAGCCGATGAGCGCACCGGCGGTGAGCGGGATCGAAGGATCGATCTTGACTGCGCCGATGGCGGGGATGACCGCTTCCTCGGCGAAGGTCCCCGACGCGGCCATGACCGAGATCGGCTCGCCGTTGCGCGACGCGCGGGACGTCATGTCGAGCAGACCGCCGCTCATCGACGCCATGCTTCCGGCCTCGCAGAGTTCACCCTGGTCGTGCTCGCAGTAGTAGCAGGTGCCGCACTGGGGGACCCAGGACACGACGACGTGGTCGCCGACGCTGAGGTGGTCGACGCCTTCGCCGAGCTGGGTGATCGTGCCCGCGCCCTCGTGGCCGAGGATCGCCGGGAGTGCGATCGGCAGGACGCCGTTCACGACCGACAGGTCGGAGTGGCAGACGCCCGAGGCGCCCATCTGGATGCGGATCTCACCGGCCTTCGGGTCGGCGACGTCGATGTCGACGACTTCGAGCGGCGAACCGACGGCGGTGGCAATGGCGGCCTTGGGCATGGAGACTCCTTGAACGGTGGAGGGGCGGCGCGCAATCTAATGGAAGGAGCCGCCGCCGCGGTCTTCCCGGTCGGCGGCCTTGACGCCGTAGGCCAGGACGATGGGGATGGGCAGTACGACGCACCCGAGGATCAGACCGACGACGGCGATCGTGATGATCGGTCCCGAGAAGGACGTGGCCATACCGATGCCGAAGCCGACGATGGCGACGAGGAGGCCCAGGTAGCCGATGCGCTTGGCGAGGTTCACCTGCGCCGCGATCCGGGCCCGGCGCACGAGCACGGGATCGTCGGCGGCATCTCCGGGGGGTGGCACGCCGACGACTCTACGTAGGATGCCCGCCGTGGCCCCAGCCCTGGATCGTCTCCACGCGCTCGAGTTCGGTCCGGACGTCACCCATGTGATGGCGGTGGTGAACCTCTCACCGGAGTCCCGGGTCGCCCATTCGGTCGTCGGTTCGCCGGCCGAAGCTCGTGCACGGGCCCGGCAGTACCGGGACCTGGGCGCGTCGATCATCGATCTCGGCGCGCAGTCGAGCCATTTCGAGAACCGACCGCTGGCCCCGGCCGAGGAGATCGACCGGCTGCTGCCGGCGCTCGAACTGCTCGTGGCCGACGAGTTCGTGGTCTCCGTCGACACGTGGAAGCCGGAGGTCGCCGCGGCCGCGGTCGCCCACGGCGCGGCGATCGTGAACGACACGGGCGGTCTGGCGGATCCGGCGATGACGGCGCTGGTGCGCGACTCCGGGGTGGGCGCGGTGGTGATGCACATCGAAGGCGCGAACCCGCTCGAGGTCGGCTACCGCGCGCTCGAGGACGGTCAACCGGACATCGTCGCCGCGGGTCTCGCGGACCGCGTCGCCGAGTTGCGCGCAGGGGGGGTCACCGGACCGCTGCTGGTGGACCCGGGGCTGTCGATCAACTATCGCAGCGACTACGAGCGCTACGGCCAACTCCAGTTGGCGACGATCCGCGCCATCGGGGCGTTGCGCGCGGCGGGGGAGCCGGTGCTGATCCCGGTGCCGCGCAAGGCGGTCACCCATCGGATGCTCGCCTACCTGACCCTGTCGATCGAGTACGGCGCCGACGTCCTGCGGGTCCACGACGTCGAGGCCGCGTGTGATCTCGTGCCGCTCCTCGGCCGCCGGCTGGGCTGAATCAGGGTTCCACACCGGTGAGTCGCCGAGTCGGGATCCACCACTCGAGCCGCGCCCCGCCGTGAGGCTGCGGTGCAAGTGCGCATCCGCCCCCCAGCTCGGACGCCCGCGCCCGAATGTTGCCGAGGCCACGTCCGGCCGCGCTCCTCGAGTCGTCGGGGCCGATGCCGTCATCGGAGACGGTGAGCACCGCGCGGCCGTCGGCCGCGGCGAGTCGGACTTCGACCTTGGTGCCTTCGGAGTGTCGCACCGCGTTGGACACCGCTTCGTTGACGACGATGGTGAACTCGCGTCGCTCGTTGGGCGTCAGATCCGCCGCCGTCGGCTCGTCGATTTCGACCGACCAGTCCATGCCGGCGCGTTCCGCGCGACGAGCGGTGAGGGAACGGATCGAAGTCAGGAAACCGGAGGTCGTCGCGGCCTCGTCCAGGTTGCGCACCACATCGCGCAGCCTCTTGGTCACGCGATCGACTTCCTCGAGGAGCTCGGCGACCTTGGGACGCAGCGTGACGTCGTCCACTTCGATCGACAGGCCGGCCAATCCCAACCGCACCGCGACGAGGTCTTGGATCGTCTCGTCGTGGAGGTCGCGGGCGATCTGTTCCCGGACGCGTAGTCGCACGAACTCGGTGAGGGACTGCCCCAGTCGCATGGCGTCGCTGGCTGCGGACGCGAACACGCCGAATGTTGCGAGCTCCTCTGGGGTGAACGGGTTGAGGTCGCGTCGCACCATCAATGACCCCAGGGTCCGGTCGCCGGCCGTCAGCGGTTCCATGGCGACGTGCGTGGGTCCGGCGGTCCGTGTCGAGGTGGACGTCGTGACCGTCGCAGCCAGTGTGAAGTTGATGGCCCGGGATTCGCGGAGGGAGCGTCCGTACTCGTCGTCGATGATGCGCCATCGGGAGCCGACGGGATGGGCGGAAGCGTCCAGAATCGCCAGGAGTCGAACATGGTCGGGTCCGTCGAGACCCAGCACGGCCGCGTTGTCCGCGTCCATGAGCGCGGAGGTCGAGTCGCAGATGCGTTGCAGGAGCGCTTCCTCGTGGTCGCCGGCGAGGAGCGCGGCTCGGAGCCCGCTCAGCGCCGTCGTGATCTCGATGTCGAGCCGGAGCCGGCGCAACATCCAGTCGGTGCGCGCTGGTTCCGCGAGGACGACGAGCATGAGGATGCCGGTGTCGGTCGTCCGGATCGTGAACGCCAGTGCGTCGACGACCACTGCTCGTCCGTCGCCGCATCGGTACACCCGCCGCCGACCGATGACATCGAGCTGCCCGGCGAAGACCGCCGACCACGTGGCCTCATCGGTCGGGAGCTGGTCCTTCTCGAGCAACGACAGGAAATCGATGCCGACGAGATCGTCACGGACGAGGAGCGACCGCGCCGCTTCGTTGGCGGCGCAGATGCGGGTCTCGTCGCGAGCGACGGCGACGACGAGGTGCGGGACGTGGGCCTCGCCCAGCAGTGTGGTGAAGGCCTCGGTGAGTGGATCGCGGTCGGGATCGAACGGACTCATTCGGGGAGCCGGATCAGCCCGGCCTGCGCGGCGACGACCACCGCGTCGAGTCGTCGGTGGACGCCCAGATGCGCCATCGCTCGCCGGATGTGGTTCCGCACGGTGTGCGGGCTGAGGTGCAGGGAGCCGGCAATTTCTTCGACGGTCTGACGATTGGCGAGCGCCTGGACGACGTCGCGCTCTCGGTCGCTCAGTCGGCCGGCCGGCCGGCCGGGATCGGTGGACGCGGCGAGCATCGGGACGACGTCGGAGGTCATGGCGGCGTGCCCCTTGGCGGCGGTGAGCACGACGTCCACCAACTCGTCGGCCGGTGCCAGCTTCGACGCGAAGGCGCTGATGCCGGCGGCGACGGCATCCTGGAGTGCGGCGTGGGTGAACGCCGCCGACATCAACACGATCCGCACGGTTCCGGGGAGAGTAGACAGTCGGCGCGCCAAAGCGATGCCGTCCAGGTTGGGCATGGTGGTCGTCGATGACGAGAACCGTGGTCTGCCCCATATGTCGATGGTAGGGAAACGCGGCCGAAGACCGCGCACTCTCGATTGGCGTTTTTGTGTCAACGCGAAAGACGTTGCGGTGTCTACCCGCCGGTCGGGAGCCGTGTGATGCTCCGTCCTCGGTTGGCCCGGGCAGCGGTTCGGTGCAACCGGCACACCTGGTTCGGCGTCCCCCAGCGCCGCGCCGGACGTGCAGTCGACGCGTCGGGTGGTCGTGACCGGTGGAGGGCAGGGCGGTCCGCGGGTGGCGGGGCAGGGCCGCCACCCACCCGACCGCTCGACGCGCTGGCGTTCGTGGCCAGGAGTCTTGGACGGATTGATCAGTCCGGGAGTGCGACGTCCCGTCGCCGCAGCGAGATGTACTGCGGCGCCCCGCTCCTGTTCGTGGCCAGGAGTCTTGGACGGATTGATCAGTCCGGGAGTGCGACGTCCCGTCGCCGCAGCTAAATGGAAGTCAGGCGACGGTTGGTCGCGTCGAGCACGGCGCGCACGATCGCACCGGGCTCGTCGTGGTCACGCACGATGGCCGATCCCGACACCATCTGTTCGGTCGGGGGCATCACGAACACGACCGTCACGATCGCGACGTCGTGGATGCCGACGCGTTCGATCTGCGCGCTGTCGATGTCGAGACACTCGGCGGCCTTCTGGAGTTGGCGGAGTCCGTCGATGGTGGCCGTGGCGATGAGTCGGTTGCGAGCGCTCGATGCGATCGAACCTTCCGCGAAGCCGACGGCTTCGTCGTCGCCGCGGGCGAGGGTGACCCGGACCAGGCTCCGGAGCCCGGTGGTCTCGGCGGTGACATCGACGACGACCGCCCGGTGCAGTTCGATGGGTGCGGTGGGCTCGCCGGCGTGGGCGCCGTCACCGTTGAGTTGCACGACGGAGACGATGCGGCGGTCGAGTTCGATGCCGAAGCTGGCCAGTGCGACCGACTGGACGTCGCGCACCACCTGTTTGGGCTGTTTGCCGCCGTTGGCAAGGATGTGGACTTCGGTGGCGCGCCCGATGTCGTCGGTGACGACTCGGGCGGCCGAGACCTCGGGGAGCCGACACAGCTCGCGCTCGAGTTCGAGCACTTCGTCGTCGGGCCCGGGGGTTTCGAGGGTTTCGTCCATCGTGTGCTCCATCGTCCGGTCGAGCCTATGGCCGGCGTGCCCACAGAAGGTGGTTTTCCACCCGAGTCATTGCTTCTCTGCGTGTTGTCTGTGAGACTGCTGTTGCCCATGATGCATTTGGGGCGAATAGTGACCTGGCGTTGGAGTTGCAACAGAAGGTCCCTACAGTCATGTGGTGAGCGTGCCGATTGCTCGCACGACCAGGTGCGCTCCCGGGAGACCGGGGCCATCGAACCCACGAGTTTCGAGGAGGTTCCCCAGATCGGATCTTGACGGCAAGGCCTCGGTGAACACGGGACTGAAGAGTCCCGAAGCGAAGCGTTGCCCTCTGGAAGCACCACAGCGGACCGCCAGAGAGGATCTTCGAAAAGAAGGTGATCTCTTATGCGGAAGATCTACGTCCGTACCGCCCTGCTCATGTCCAGCGCAGCAGCCCTGCTGCTCGCCGGTGGCGCACTCAGGTGGAAGTAGTCAAGACGTAGTGCAGCCGAGGTCTTGCCGCCAACATCCGATCAACCGGGACACGCCATGAAGGACCAACGCGAGACGAGGGTGACCGTGTACTGCGTCGGCCTCGCGTTCGCGGCCGCGGTGCTCGGTCTGGTGCTCGGCGTGCGCGGGCCGCTCCCGGCGTTGGCTCCGCTGCTGGCGCTCTCGCTCCTCCACGTGTTCGCGGAGAACCAGCTCACCGACCTCACCGCGGAACTCGGGTCGAGTGCGGGCGTCATGCTCTGTACTGCGGCGATCGTCGTGTTCCGGGCCGATCAGAGCGCGCTCGGGGTCTTCGTCGTCGGCGTCGCCGGCGGTTTCTATCTCCCGCAGTTGCTGAACTGGGAGTGGCGCAAGCTGCTCTTCAACTGTTCGATGTTCGCCATCGCGGCCGTCGCGTCAGCGTTCACCTTCTGGGCCATCGTCGGCGACGGTGGCGCGACACCGGGTCGCCTCCTCATGGCTGCGTTCCCCACGGCCCTCGTCTATGCCGTCGTCAACGTGGTGCTGGTATCGGTCGTGGTCATGCTGTCGACCGGTCAGCCGCTGCGAGAAGTCGTCAAGGTCGGCAGTCGCGAATACCTGGTGTACTTCCCGTTCGCGCTGCTCGGCGTGTTCCTCGGGTTGCTGTACCTGGACTACGAGTTGGCGCTGGTCCCACTGTTCCTGGTTCCGATCGTGGTGGCCCGCCAGGCGTTCTCGTCGTACCTGGCGTTGAAGCGGTCGCACGAGGCGACGGTGCGGATCCTCGTGGGTGCGCTCGAGGCGAAGGATCCCTACACCGCGGGCCACGCCGAACGGGTGGCCGAATACGCCCAGTACATCGGACTCGAACTCGGGATTCCGCCGAACCGGTTGGAGCGCCTCCGGCTCGCCGCGCTGATGCACGACGTCGGCAAGCTCGTGGTGCCGAATCACCTCCTCAACAAGCCGGGCAAGCTCACCGCCGAGGAGTTCGACGTCGTACGCAAGCACGAGGACGTGTCGGTCGAGATCCTCACCCGGATCGATTTCCTCGCCCCCGTCGCGCCGAGTGCGACCAGCGAAGCCGCGCACTTCTCGCCGGTCGCCGACGACCGCGGGCAGCCGGTCGAGCCGCACATCGTGGCGGTCGCCGACGCCTACGACGCGATGACCTCGACGCGCTCCTACCGGCGGGCGCTGAGCCAGGACATCGCGTTCGCCGAACTCCGGAAGAACTCCGGCCGCCAGTTCCATCCGCGCGTCGTGGACGCATTGATCGCCGCGCTGCGCCGACGCGGCGAGGTGCACGGCGCCGGGCACGAGCTCTACGTGCACCATGTGAGCGCACCGCAGGGACACCTGGGTTCGGCCGGCCTCGGCGACCTGTTGCCCGACGGCGCCGACGACGACGCCGACACGACGGTGCCGTCGTGAAACCGTCGGTGCGGCTCCTCGCAATCGCCGTCGTCGGCACGATGGCCGTCGCGGTCAGCGAACTCGCGAACCACGGTGGGCAGACGACCGCGGTCGTGCTGCTCGCGGTCGGCGTCGTGGTCGGTGAGCTCATGGTGTTGCGGCCGCCCCACCGGCGCCCGATCCCGTTGTCCTACGCCCTCATGCTGGTCCTGATCCGCAGCACCGACCCCGGGGTCGCGCTGGGTGCGATCGCCGTGGCCGAGCTGGTCGCGGTCCCGCTGCGGGACGGCCCGTGGGTGGAGCGGTTCCGGACGAGTGGGGAGCGGGTCCTCGCCGGGCTCGCCGCACTGGCGGTGTATCGAGTGGTGATGAACGTCGACCTGCTGGACCCGACGCCGCAGCTGATGACCGCGCTCGGTCTTGCCGGCATCGCCGCCCTCGCCGTCCACGAAGGGCTCGCCTTCCTCGAAGACCCGCGCCGCCCGGAGGTCGGGGGTGCCGACCTGGCCCTGGTGGCGTCCGGGATGCTCATGGCGATCGGGTTCCGAGGTGTCGAGCCCCACGAGAGCGTCGGATTGTGGAGTGTCGGACTGTTCTCGATCCCGCTGTTGGCCGCGTGGTACTCGTTCGAACGGCTCGCGCTCATCTCGAAGACCTCCGAACAGACCATCGAGGCGCTCTCGGTGGTGCCCGAGATGGCCGGTCTCGCATCACCGGGTCACGCCGCCCGGGTCGCGGACCTGTCGGTACGGGTCGGTGACGAGATCGGTCTGCGCCGGCGCGAGCTGGAGGACCTCCGGGCGGCGGCGCTGCTGCACCACCTCGGCCACCTGTGCCTCGACGCCCCCGAGACGCGGGACCATCCCGTCGAGCCGGCCGAGGTCGCCGACAAGGGCGCCGAGATCCTGCGTCAGACCGACCTCGCCGCGGCAGGCGGACTGCTCGCGACCGACGATGCCCGCCTGGGGAGTCAGATCCTGCGCGTGGTCAGCGCGTTCGACGATCTCGTGACCCGGACCGACGATCCCGCGGCGGCGATCGACGCGCTCTACTCCGGTCCGGGATTCGTCTACGACCCGCGGGTGCTCGACGCGCTGGATCGCGTCGTGGTCGCGTCCGGGACGCGCGTCGGCTGAGGTTCGGGTTCGCGCACGTCGATGACGTCTTCGGCTTCCGCGGCGGGGAGGTCGACGTAACGAGTGCGGGTGGGAATTCGCCGTCGGGGCCGGCGACTGTTCGCGTAGGCGAACTCGACCATCCCGGCGAACAACACCAGGTCGCCGATCGACATCGCCGCGCTGAGAGGCGGGCCGAACGCGAAACGGTCGGAGAGGAACGGGAGGATGTCGGTCTCGCGCTCGGGTCGATGCTTGATGGTCGTCTCCCGTGGGATCCCCTTCACGACCTGATACGGCATCCCGAGGTTCAGTGCGATGACGAGTGCGTTCAGGCCGATGCCGATCCCGATGACGACCATGCCGCGGGTGCGGATGTTGGCGGCGCAGAACCCGAGCAGTGCGACGTAGGACAGCACGAGGAGTCCGGCGCCGAGATCGTCGAGGCGGTCCTTCGGCAGGTCGACCACCGCGAGCGCGACCTGCATCCCGAGGCCGACCACGAGCAGCCACGCGCGCCGGTAGGTGAGCTCCGTGAGGTGCTCGTACGAACCGTCGGTCAGCGGGACGACCGCAACGGCGACGAGCATCGCGAAGGCGTAGAGGAGCACCCCCGCACGGTAGTCAACGACCCGACGTAGGCTCCGGCGCATGGCCGACCAGGAAGTGCTCTCCGCCGTCGCCGACGGGATCGCCCGCGTCACCATCAACCGTCCGGAGCGTCGCAACTCGATGTCGTACGGCGTGATGCAGGGCCTCCGCGACGCGATGGCGGCGGCGAAGGCCGACCCGGAGGTGCGCGTCGTCGTGCTGACCGGCGCGGGGGAGAAGGCGTTCTGTGCAGGCGCCGACCTCACCGGCATCGCCGACAACGCCGGCGCGGCGAGTGCCCACGAAGGCCGCGGCCTTCTGGCCGACCTGTTCCGCGAGATGTGGGATCTCGGCAAGCCGACGATCGCCCGGATCCGTGGCTTCGCCCTGGCCGGTGGTTTCGGCCTCGCGCTCGCCTGCGACATCGTGATCGCGGCCGACGACGCGCAGTTCGGCACGCCCGAGGTCAACGTCGGGCTGTGGCCGTACATGATCACGGTCCCGATGCTGCGCTCGATGCCGCCGAAGACCGCGCTCGAACTCCAGTTGACCGGTCGGCGCGTGGGTGCCGAGGAAGCGCAGCGGCTCGGTTTCGTGAGCCGCGTGGTGCCGGTGGACGAACTCGACGCCGCGGTCGACGAGTGCGCGACCGGGTTGGCGGCGAAGTCGCCCCTCGTGCTGCGGTGGGGACGCGACGCGTTCTACCGGGTCATCGAGATGGACGCCGATCCCGCGCTGGACTACCTCCAGGGCATGTTGACCGTGCACACCCAGACCGAGGATGCCGCCGAGGGCGTCGCCGCATTCGCGGAGAAACGTGCTCCGGTCTGGAAGGGCCGGTAGCGGGCCACGCTCAGTCGGACGTCCCGAGCCGCTCGACGAGGTCCTGCGCCGCGGCGCCCGCCGTGCGGCGTTCGTCGTCGTTGGTGGCGACCGCGAGTTGCACCACGATCCCCGCGAGTTCCTCGACGAAGCTGCGGAGCTCGGAGTCGACGTTCGCGATCTTGGAGAAGGGGAAGGCCACGGTGACCGACGGGCTGCCGTGCCGCCCGCCGATGACGCTCTTGGTGGGTCCGGGTTCGATGACGTCGTCCATGGGTGCGCTCCTCGATCGGATCCGGCGCTGCGACTCTAGGGTGGGCGGTGGCGGCAGGCCTAGGGTCGGCGGCTCGCACGAGCGGTGGCGAACGAAGGAGCGATGGTGACCGAGCAACCGGGCAAGCGCGAGGCGGCGAAGCACGAGTGGGGACCGCTCGTCGCGGACCTGACCCGGCGGCGCGAACGCGCGTTGGGGATGGGCGGCGAACAGTTCGTCGAACGGCAGCAGTCGCTCGGCAAGCTGACCGTGCGAGACCGGCTCGAGCTGCTGCTCGACCCGGGCACCTGGGTCGAGTACGGGATGCTCGCCGACCACATGGATCCCGGACTCGGCGACCGGTACCTGGCGGCCGACGGCGCGGTCACCGGCATCGGCGAGATCGACGGTCGCCAGGTCGCGGTCGCGGCGTATGACTTCTCGGTCATGGCCGGATCGATGGGTGGCGTCGGCGAGAACAAGATCCGCCGCATGCGGCATCACGCGATCAAGCAACGCATCCCGATGGTGTGGCTGCTCGACTCGGCCGGCGCTCGCATCCAATCCACGAGCGGATCGACCTTCGCCGGCGCGGGGGACCTCTTCCGCGAACAGGTCGCCATGAGCGGGGTCGTCCCGATGGTCGCGGCGATGCTCGGCCACTGCGCGGCCGGCACCGCCTACATCCCCGCGCTCGCCGACTTCGTACCAATGGTGAAGGGCACGTCGTCGATGGCGCTCGGCGGCCGCCACCTGGTGAAGGCCGCGGTCGGTGAGGACGTCACCGAGGAGGAGATGGGCGGATCGGCGGTGCACACCAAGATCAGCGGGGTCGCGGATCTGGAGGTGGCCGACGACGAGGAGTGTCTGCGCATCGTGCGGGAGTACCTGTCGTTCTTTCCCCAGCACAACCAGGAGCGCCCACCCGTGCGGGAGTGCGCGGATCCCGTCGATCGGCGGGTGGAGGAGATCTACGACATCGTGCCGACGGCGCCCCGGCGCGCGTACGACGTGCGCAAGGTCATCACCGCGATCGTCGACGACGGCGCGTTCTTCCCGATGAAACCGGAGTGGGCGAAGAACGTCGTGACCGGGTTGGCCCGCGTCGGTGGCGAGCCGATCGGCATCGTGGCCAACCAGCCCATGGTGCTCGGCGGCGCGCTCGACGTGAACGCGGCCGACAAGGCGGCCCGGTTCGTCTGGTTGTGCGACGCGTTCGGTATCCCGCTGGTGTTCCTCCACGACGTCCCCGGCTTCATCGTGGGCTCGGCGGTGGAGAAGCAGGGGATCATCCGCCACGGTGCGAAGATGCTCTTCGCGGTGAGTGAGGCGACAGTGCCCAAGATCAGCGTGATCCTGCGCAAGAGCTACGGCGCGGGCTACTTCGTGATGAACGGTCTGGCCTACGAGGCCGACTACATCGTCTCGTGGCCGACCGCGGAGATCGCGGTGATGGGACCCGACGGTGCGGTGAACATCATCCACCGCAAGACGTTGGAAGCGGTGCCCGAGGAGGAGCGAGCCGCGAAACGGCTCGAACTCGCGGAAGAGATCCGCGCCAACATCGATCCGTACATCGCAGCGGGTCACGCGCAACTCGACGACGTGATCGACCCGGCCGAGACCCGGCACGCGATCTGGAAAGGCCTGCACGTCTCGCGCGAGAAGCAGATCGATCGCCCCTGGCGGAAGCACGGCGTCCTGCCGGTGTGAGATCGACGGTCGCGGCACTGCTTACAGATCGAGAAATCTCCGAGGCGCCAGCGTGGGGATCGACGATCACTTCGGTAAGGTCGGCGCGATGAGCCCGCGCGTCGAACTGATGACTCCCGCCACCGCGCCGCTGCTGGCCCGACCGTATTTCGAGGACGGCCAACCCGACCCGATCACCGCGGCGATCGCCCAGGTGCCGGAGCTCCTCGATGTGACGTTGCCGTTCCTCGGCGCGACGCTCGGTCCGTCGTTCGTGCCACTCCGCGCCAAGGAGATCGTGATCCTCCGCACCTCGGCGTTGCTCGAGTGCGAGTACTGCGTGGCCGCCCACACGGTCGTCGCCTGCGACGCCGGGTTGACGCACGCGGAGGTCCTGGCCTTGCGGACCGAAGCCGACTGGGAGGCCCATTTCGCCGACCCGGCCGAACGCAGTCTGATCACGTGGATCGATGCGATCGCGCGCGGCCGGGGGAAGGTGCCCGACCCCATTGCCGGCGCCCTCGCGGAGCGGTGGTCCGACGCGGCGGTCGTCGAGATCACCGTCCTGATCGGCACCACGATGATGTTGAACCGACTGTGCACCGGTTTGGAACTCCCGACCAGCACGGAGACCCGTCGCCGGCTCGACGCCGAGGGGTTCTCGGCATGACCGCCGTCGGAGACGCGATCGCCGCGGGCGCGCTGCCCGGCCGGGTCTGGATGTACGCGAACTACCACTGCAATCTCGCGTGTACGTACTGTCTCACCGAGTCGGCGCCCGGGGTCGCGAAGCGCGCCATGGATCCCGACGACATGGTGCGCGTGGCGCGCGAAGCCGCGGAGCTGGGGTACACCGATGTCGGTGTGACCGGCGGTGAGCCCTTCCTGCTGCGTCACCTCCCCGACACGCTGGCGCGCGTCAGCGAGCATCTGCCCACGCTCGTGCTCACCAACGGCACGTTGTTCAACGATGTGCGGCTTCGGGAACTCGCGCCCCTGGCCGCCGCGCCGGTGGCGTTGCAGATCTCGCTCGACTCACCGGACCCGGATGTGAACGACGAGATGCGCGGCCCGGACAATTTCGCCAAGGTCATCGACGCCATCCCCCGGCTGCGCGATCTCGGAATCACGGTGCGCATCGCGACCACGGGGGAGCCCGGACGACTGAGCGACGACGACCACGCTCGACTGTGTGCGTTGCACCGCGACCTGGGGGTCCCGGACGAGGATCACATCGTGCGCCCGATCGTGCGGCGAGGCCGCGCCGCCGACGCGGACCTCGGCCAGGACTTCCTGCCGGAGGAGATCCCGGCGGAGTTGTGCATCACGGTCGACGGCGCGTTCTGGAGCCCGTTCGGCCCGACGGTCCGTGACGATGTGCTCGATACCGATCTGATGATCTCGCGGACGACGACACCCCTGGCCCGTCCGGCGAATCTCCTGCTCCGCATGGTCGAAGGGCGACCACCGGGCGACGACGCCAAGATCGGCATCCGCTGAGCGTGATGTCGATGCGGTCCGGTCGGGCCGCTCCGGAGGAGTGAGTACGTCAGTCGTTGCGGGCCGCGACGAGTGACCCGTGCATGGGGAGCGTCACGGTCGAAACGCCGTCGGCGAGGACGCGGAACCGATCGGCGAAGGCGATGTGGATCTCGTCGCGAGCTGCGGGATCGACGGAGACGTAGTGGCCGTCGGCGTGACGGAGGGGGAGGGCGACGCTGACCCAGTCCCACCACTCGGAGGCATCGAGCGTGCGCCACGACGTGATGGGCGTGATCGCGGTCGCGGTCCACCCGGCTGCGTGGAGCCGGTCGCGCAGGCGCCCCGGATCGGCCGTCCGGAAGTGGGGATAGTCGGCCGGAGGTGAGAGGTCGGCGACGACGGTCCGGGCGACCTCCCAGTATTGCGTGAAGGCGCCGAGGTCCTCGGGCGCGCCGAGGCTGGCGATCAGCAGCCTGCCGCCAGGTCCGGTGTGCGCTCGGATCCGGGCGAGTTCCCGATCGATGTCCGGGCAGAACGCGAGCGCGAGTTGGCTGGTCACCACGTCGAAGGTTGCAGCGGTGGGGAGGTCGTCGACCGTCCCGTGCACGACGTCAACCCGCGGTCGGTCCGCGGCACCCAAGGATGCCTCCAGGCGCTGCAGCATGTCGGCGCTGGGGTCGAGCGCGGTCACGCGACTGCGCACCGCACGGCGGAGGATGGCCCGGGTGACACTGCCGGTTCCGGCGCCGTGGTCCAGGACCTGTCGCGCGTCGGGTGGGGTGGCGTGGACGGTCGCTGCCGTGTACGGCACCGTGAACGGGACGACGTAGCGGTCGTAGTGCTCGGCTCCGTTCATGACCGGACGCTACCCACCGCGACACTGCCCCGATCGCGGGTCTTACAGATTGCGAAACCATGTGCGGATCAACGGAGTCGGGGCCGCGTGATGCCGTACCGTGCGGCCGAGTCGCAGTCAGTGAACGTCAAGGGAGGCGTCGGTGTTCGGAAAACTCGGAGTGTCCAGTCGGGTGCGCGTCGGGGCGGTGCTGGTCGTCCTCGGGTTGGTCGCTGCCGCGTGTGGTTCGTCGACGGGCTCGGCGAAGTCCGAGCCCTCCTCACCGAAGAAGGCGGCCGCCGGGTACGAACAGGCCACCTTGCGCATCAGTGCGATTCCGGACCAGGACCCGGCGAAGCTCACGCGGCTGTACGGGCTGATGGCCACGTACCTCGGCGACCAGCTGAAGGTGCCGGTCGAGTACGTGCCGGTGACCGATTACGCCGCGTCGGTGTCGTCGTTCCAGCTCGGCGACCTCGACGTGGTGTGGTTCGGGGGGCTGACGGGCGTGCAGGCGCGGTTGCAGACCCCGGGGGCGGAGTTGCTCGGCCAGCGCAACATCGACGCGAAGTTCACGAGCGTGTTCATCGCCGGTGCCAACTCCGGCGTCACCAACATCACCTCGGTCGACGGTCTCGACGCGATCAAGGGTCACTCGATCACGTTCGGCAGCGAGTCCTCGACCTCGGGCCGACTGATGCCGCAGTACTTCCTCGATCAGGCGGGCGTCGAGGTGGGCGACCTCAAGGGGGCGCCGGGATTCTCGGGGAGTCATGACGCGACGATCAAGGCCGTCGAGGCCGGCTCGTTCGAGGTCGGGGCGCTCAACTCCGCGGTCTGGGACGCGGCGGTGGCGGCGAAGACCGTCGACACCAGCAAGGTCACCGAGGTGTTCCGGACGCCCACCTACTACGACTACCACTGGTTGGCCCGTCCCGGTCTGGACAAGAAGTACGGCGCGGGCTTCGAGGCTGCGCTCCGGAAGGCGATTCTCGGCCTCGACGCCAACGTTCCGGCGCAGAAGGAGATCCTGGATCTCTTCTCGGCCACGAGCTTCATCCCCACCAAGGCGTCGAACTACGACAAGATCGAGTCGATCGGTCGCAAGCTGGGGCTGATCGTCGGCTGAGGGGACGCCCGCGCGGTTCCGGGGGATCATCGATCGTGACACTGCACTACGAGCACGTTTCGTTCGCCTACGACGATGCTCCGGTCCTGGACGACGTGACGTTCGGCGTGGCACCCGGTGAGGTCGTGGCGCTGGTCGGACCGTCGGGGGCCGGGAAGTCGACGGCGCTCGCGCTCGCGGTGGGACTGCTCACTGCGGCCGCGGGCACGGTCGAGACCTTGGGCGTCGACCTCGCGGCGGCCTCGCCGCGAGCGAGACGTGCGGTCGCCGGCGCGATCGGATTCGTTCCCCAACTACCGGCGATCCCTGGTTCACTGCGCGTCGTCCACGCCGTCAACGCCGGCCGATTGGCGCAGTGGAGCATCGCTCGGTCGGTGCGCTCGTTCCTCCAACCCGTCGGCGTCGACGACGTGCAGCGCGCGCTCGATCGGGTCGGTGTCGGCGACCTCATCGATGCCCGCGTGGATTCGCTCTCCGGTGGCCAGCAGCAACGGGTCGCGCTCGCCCGTGCGCTCGTGGGTTCACCGCGGCTGCTCGTGGCGGACGAACCCACGTCCGCAGTCGACCCGCGCTGGAGCGCCGAGGTGGTCACGGTGCTGCGCGAGGCGGCACTCGCCGGCGCCGGTGTGCTCGTCTCGTTGCACGACGTGGGGTTGGCGTTGGACCACTGCGACCGGGTGGTGGGGCTCCGTGACGGTCGGGTGATGTTCGACGGTGCCCCCGACCAGGTGCCCGAGTCGGTGCTGATCGAGCTGTATCGCTTCGCCCACGACGCCACCGCGCCGTGACCACACTCATCGACGAACGGGTCGAGATCCCGGCTCCGCCGGCCCGGACCGCGTCGCCGCGGCGACGCGGTCGACGCCGTTGGCCCGGCGTCGTTGCGGTCCTCCTCGCCGTGGCGTGGGCGGTGTGGACCGCCGAGATCGGTCGCGCCCCGGTCGTGAATCCCAACGGCCTGACCCAGTTCGGCGACTTCTTCGCCGCGGCGACCTCACCGCGACTCGACGCCGAGTTCCTCCGGCTGACCTTGGACGCCGCGCTCGTCACCCTGGCCTACGCCGTGCTCGGCACGGTGTTGGCGTTGGGGTTCGGCATCGTGGGTGGCGTCCTGGCCTCGGACGCGTGGAGTGCCGGCGGCCGCACGGGGCCGCGGGGATGGCAGCGGCTCGTGCGCGGGGTCCTGGTGCCCGTGCGCTCGGTCCACGAGGCGGTCTACGCGTTGTTGCTCGTCCGGATCCTCGGGATCGACCCGTGGGTGGCCGTGCTCGCGATCGGCATCCCGTTCGGCGCGGTCACCGCGCGGGTCTTCGCCCAGATGATCGACGACGTGCCGACGGCGGGCTCCGATCAACTCCGGGTCATGGGCGCCGGCCGGGTGCAGGTTCTGCTGTTCGCGATCCTGCCGGTCGCCGTGGGCAATCTGATCTCGTACGCCTTCTATCGGTTCGAATGTTCGATCCGATCCGCGGCGGTGCTCGGCGTCATCGGTGCCGCCGGGCTCGGATTCCAGTTGAAACTCTCGTTCCAGAGTCTGCGCTACGACGAGATCTGGACGCTGCTCTTCGCGCTGGTTGCGCTCTGTGGTCTCAGTGAGTTGCTGAGCAGCTGGGTGCGGCGGGCCCATTCCCGTCCGGTGCGTACGGCCGCCCCGGCCGGACGTCGGTGGCGGTCGCGCCCCGCCGACACCGCGGTGGTGGCTGCTGTCGCCGTCGGGGTGCCGGCGGCCTGGATCCAACTCGGGCTCGTCCCGTCGGCATTGTGGTCACCGCGCGCTCGCGCCGCGGCCGGGAAGCTCGGTTCCGAACTCTGGCCACCGCTCAGCCGCAACGGGGTGGGCGCGTCGTGGAGTTGGCGCTCGAGACGCTGGCCATGTCGATCATCGCGGCGGCGATCGCCACCGGACTCGCCGTGGTGATCGCCTTCGTCGCCGCGCGTGGCGGTCGAGGGATCCGACCGGTCATGGCAGGAGTCGTGCGACTCGGACTGACGCTGGCGCGGGCGATCCCGCCGGCGATCTGGGCGTTCGTGCTGCTGTTCGTGTTCCTCCCCGGGGTCGTACCGGGCGCGTTGGCGCTCGCCATCTACACGCTCGGCGTGCTGGGCCGGCTGCTCGCCGAGACCGTCGAGAACATGAATGCCGAGCCGGGTCGGATGTTGCAGGCGACGGGTGCGAGTCGGGTGCAGATGTACCTCTACGACCGCCTCCCGCGCGTCGCGCCGAGCTTCGTCGCGTTGAGTCTGTACCGGTGGGAAGTGGCGACGCGTGAGACCGTCGTCGTCGGGGTCGTGGCCGCCGGCGGCCTCGGGTACGTGATCAATCAACAACTCGCGGCGTTCGACTACCACGCGCTCGCCGGGAGTCTCATCGCCCTCGGGGCGATCACCATGTTCGCCGAAGTCGCGAGCGCGTGGCTCCGCCGGTCCTGGTCGTAGCGCTCGTCAGGCTCCGGCGGGAACCGGGGCGTCGACGGCTGCCGCCTCGTCCCGGCGAGCGGCACGGGCGGAGACGATGAGGAACGCGGCGGGGACGAGCAGGATGGCCGCCGTGGATGCGGCACCTCCGAACACGTTGAGTTTCGTGCCGTAGGTCGCCACGCAGAGGACGGCCGCGACCGCGAGCGCGATACCCAGCGGCCGGGCGGCGCGCGTCCCGGCGAGCGCGGCGACGGCGACGCCGACCGCAATGAGGGTGAGGCCGAGCAGCACGGTTCCCCGCAGAGCTTGGTTTCCGGTGCTGATGGACGCGAAGTACCTGGTGCCGCTCACGCTGAGCGAGAAGCTGCGGTCGCGGGTCCGGTAGGCGATATAGCTCCCGACGAACACGAGGAGTGCTCCGAGCCCGACCCGGCCGGCGTTGACGGAGCGGCGAATCTGGTCGGAGTCGCCGGCACGGAGCTTGAGGATCAACGAGTCGACCGACCACGGCCCGGCACCGAGCCCGATGATGGCCAAGTGGGTCGCGATCATCAGGTAGTAGGCCCAGTTGTACTCGCCGGGGGTGTTGAGCACCGACAGCGTGATCGAGATCGACATGCCGACCCCGAGGAGTCCGGCGAATCGCGTCCACAGGCCGGCGAGGAGGAGAAACGCCAGCCCGACTTCCACGGCCAGGGTGATCCAACCGAAGAGCTTGAAGTTGGGAACCACGATCTCCTGCAGGAACCACTTGAACGGACCGAAGACGGGGTTGTCGATCCCGTGGTTCGTGAAGACCCACAGGCCGCGGTTGGGGCGACCGAAGTCGGGCGGCCGCTTCCAGTCGGTGTTCGAGAGCCACAACATTCCGGCGATGATCCGCGCTGCGAACCCGGCCCACCGTGGTCCGGCGACGCGCAGAGGGTCGAGCCTGGTGCGGGCGGTGTCCAACACGGATCCGGTGCTCATGCCGGCAGGGTAGGGCCGGGGAGTCACCTCACGACAGCCTTGGACCTAACGATCGTCGAAACTCCGGGGTTCTCATCCGGCGTCGGCGGTGACGATCCAGGCGGCGGCGTCGAACGTCACGCCGATTCCGTCATGGTGTTCGGCGAAGAGCGCTCGCACCGCGTCGATCGCGGCCCGGCGTGCGGGCGGTGCCGCGGCGTCGAGCATCTGGCGGGCGATGCCACCGCCGGCGAAGAACGAGATCGCATCGTCGACGCTGCCCGGTCCGCCGATCATCATGGGTGTGCTCAGCGATCGCATCTCGACGTTGGTGAAGCCGGACTCGTCGAGCACGGCCCGCAACGGTTCGGGCTCGGCGAGCGCGAACATCCCGGGACCGCTCGAGCCCGGATCCGTCGGTGGGAGAAACGGTCCGGCGGCGACCGCGGCGTCGAGGAGCCAGGCTTGATCGGCCAGGGGCTTCCAGCACGCGAAGGCGAGCCGGCCTCCTGGCCGGAGTGCCGACCGGAGATTCGTGAAGGCGCGGGTCGAGTCGTCGAAGAACATCACCCCGAACCGACTCGTGACGATGTCGAACTCGGGCTCGAGGCGAGCGTTCTGCGCATCGGCCTGCACGAACGTCGCCGTGCGAGTCTCGCCGGCCGCGGCCCGAGCCGCAGCAACGGCGAGCAGCGGCGCGGAAATGTCGATGCCGGTGACGGCGACGACATCGGGAGCGAACGACAGGCTCAGCGCACCGCACCCGCACCCGACGTCGAGGACGGTCTCCGAACCGACGACCGGCAGGGCGGCTCGGAGCGCGATCAGGAACGGTTCGAGTTGTGCGTCGTATCGGTCGGCGTGATCGACCCAGTGGGATGCCTCGTCGCCGTTCCAGCGTTCGTGTTGGTCCTGGTTCACGACTGCTCCTGGTTGAGGTGAATGGCCCCGACGCGAACTCCGTCGATCAGCGCGGCGACGGCCGGACCGCGTGCCGGGTCGGGATCGTTCAGGAGGGCGGCGGCAAGCTCGTCGATCAGCAGCGAGCCGGCTGCCTGGGCCAGCCGGAACCGCGACCGACGCGCGAGGTCGACGCCGGCCTGCGTCGTCACGGTCTCGATGAGCTCGGCGACGAACACCTGCGCGACCGCGCGGGCTTGGGCGCGCGCGGCGGTGCGCAGCGCCGAGACGAGTGACAGTGCCGCGTCGGCAGCGACCCCGTGGTCGACCGCGTCGGCGACGAGCGCGAGGAGTGCGGGGGACCGAGCGAAGATCCGACCGTCGACGCGCTGGACGAGGCCGGCACGGAGCGCGGCATCGACGCCCTCGTCGCCGATCAATCGGTCGAGTTCGGCCGGGTCGATCTCGGTCGGCATCTCGTCGAAGGCGAGCCCGCGGAACGACTCGGTCGCGTCGACGCCGTCGAGGACGCCGGCGAGGCTCGCGCCGGTGCTCCACGCGACGAGGAGATCCTTGATGCCGGCCAAGGAGTACCCGCGAGCTTGGAGCCGGGCGATGAGTGCGAGGCGCGAACGGTGCTCGGAGGAGTACATCCCGCGCCGACCGACCCGCACCGGTGCCATCAGGATCCCGAATGTCTGGTACTCCCGGATGGTTCGTGACGGAACACTCGAGGCGGCTGCGAGTTCGTCGATGGTCCACGACGTGACGGTGGTCTCAGGTCCGGATTGCTCCTCGACATCACCGGTATTTACCGTTACGGTCATATCTGTGAGTATGACCGAGCACGACGAAGGGGTCAACCACCCCGTATCCAGGGTCATGGCGGCACTGCGACACGATCGTCCCGACGCCCCGTTTCAGCCCGTTGGGCGACCGCAGTCGATGGGTGGTGGGTTCTGGGCGGACATGTGGTCCGTCGACGTGCGGGGCGTGCCGAGCGGGTGGCCGGATCGGCTGGTCGTGCGGATCGCCCCGGATCGCGGCGCCGCCCGGTGGGAAATCGCCGCGCAGCGAGCGGCCGCGGACCAGGGGTTTCCCACGCCCGTCGTTCGCGCCTGGGGCGGACTCGATGCCGACGCGACCGACCGGCCGTGGTGCGTGATGGACCATGCCGCCGGCCGCCCGCTGCTCGCGGGCCTCGACGGGGTGGCCGCGATCATGCGGTTGCCTTCGGTTGCCCGCAGGATGCCCGACGACCTGGCTCGGATCATGGCGCAGCTCCACGCCCTGGACCCGCAGCCACTCCGCGCCGCGTTCTGCGAGCTCGAAGGTCATCCTTGCGGTGTCGACGAGATCGTGGACCAGCTGACCGAGATGGCCCGGACGCTCGACACGGCCGCCGAGACCGCAGCGCTCGAACGGCTGCGCACGACGATGCCGCATGCTGCCCAGCCCGTGATCTGCCATGCCGATCTGCATCCGTTCAATGTGTTGGCCGACGGCGACACGCTGACCTTGATCGACTGGACTGCGGCGCAGGTCGCCCCGGCGGAGTTCGATGTGGCGTTCACCTCGTTGTTGCTCGAGATCCCTCCGCTCCAAGCTCCGGGGTGGCTCCACGGGCCGATCACCTTCGTCGCGGGCCGGGTGGCCCGTCGCTTTCGTCGCCGGTATGCACACCTCGTCGGACGGCCGCTCGACAGCGCCAGCCTGCAGTGGTTCCAGGATCTGCACTCGGTGCGGCTGTTGCTCGAGGTCGCCAACTGGGAACGCAACGGCGAACGGGACGCGATGGCCGGGCATCCGTTCGTCGGAATGGCCCCGGCCCTGCGGCGTCGGTTGGACGCTCGGCGGTGAGTGAGGCCGCGACCGGCAACGATTAGGGTGCGCGGTCATGGCTGAAATCCGCGCGGAGATCACCGCGAACGTCTGGCAAGTCGTGGTCGAGGAAGGGCAGATGGTCGCCGAGGGCGACGAGATCTGCATCCTCGAATCCATGAAGATGGAGATCCCGGTCGTCACCGAGGTGCCGGGGGTCGTGCGGGAACTCCACGTCGCGCCGGAGCAGGTCGTGCAGGAAGGCGACCTGATCGCGCTGATCGACGAGTCGTGATCCGGTCGTGATCCATTGGAGTGAGCCGGCCGCCCACGTCGGGCTGGCCGTGCTGGACCGCCCCGAACGTCGCAACGCGCTCAACGCGGAACTGTGCGACGACCTGCGCGGTCACCTCGAGGCCAACCAGGGGCTGCGGGCGGTGGTGATTTCCGGTGAGGGCAGCGCGTTCTGTGCGGGTGCCGATCTCGCCCGCCGCACCGCCGATCACGGCGGGCTGGAACACGGCGGCGAGGACTCGTTCCGCCCGGCGTTCGAACTGCTCTGCGACGCCATCCAACATTTCCCGGCGCCGGTCATCGCCGCGGTGCACGGTCCGGCGATCGGCGCGGGCACCCAGCTGGCGGTCGCCTGCGACTACCGACTGGTCGGCCCGGACGCGGTGTTCGGCGTGCCCGGTTCCAAGCTCGGCATCGTGCTGAGCGCGAAGAACATCACGCGCCTGGTGCACCTCGTCGGTCCGGCCCACGCGTCGGACCTGCTCGTCACGAGCCGCACCCTCGACCGGGACGAGGCGGAACGGCTCGGGCTGGTGACCCGACTCGTCGAGGACCCCCGCGCGGATGCGGTGGCGTTCGCCGGCAGGATCGCGGCGCTCGCCCCGATCACGGTGCAGGCCCACAAGCGGGCCGTGAATCTGGTGAAAGCAGCGGGTGCGCTCGGCGACGCGGCCGCGGCCGAGATCGCCGAGTGGGAGCGTCGCGCGTTCTCGAGCACCGACCTCCAGGAGGGCCTGGCCGCCTTCGCGGAGAAGCGCACGCCCGACTTCACCGGCAACTAGGGCCGCGGCGTTCGCAGGACGCGGCGGAGCGGTTTGCCGCTCGCGGTCCGGGGGATCTCGTGGGTGAGACGCAGCGCCCGCGGCAGCTCCGGGGCGCTCAGCCCGGCCGCCGCACCGGCGGCGCGCACGGTGTGGATCGACGGCGGGTCGGCCGCGTCGACGGGGACGATCCAGGCCACCACCCGCTCACCCCATTCGGCGTCCGGTTCGCCGACGACTGCGATGTCGGCGATCCCCGGGGTCTCGCGCAGCACCGCTTCGATCCGGACGGGACTGACGTTGACGCCGCCGGTGATGACGAGGTCCTTGATGCGATCGACGACCTCGAGGCGACCGTCGGGCGCCCGGCGGCCGACGTCGCCGGTGCGGAGCCAACCGTCGGCGTCGACGCCGGGCTCGGTCGGTTCGGCGTCTCGGTAGCCCGCCATCACCATCGACCCGCGGACGAGGATCTCCCCGGTCAGCGGATCCAGTTCGATCTCGACGCCTGCGAGCGGGTGGCCGTCGTGGACGCAGCCGCCGCCCGTCTCGGTGAGGCCGTACGTGGTCGAGACGTGCACCCCCGCGGCGGCGGCCCGGGCGAGAAGCGCCGCCGGGATGGGCCCGCCCCCGAGCAGCACGCGACGGAAGCGGGCGACGGCCCTCGGATCGGCGTCGAGCGTTCGGGCCAGGGTCGTGGGCACGAAGGACACGAGGGTGCACCGGCCGGCGGCGGCCAGGACCGCGTCGAGGTCGAAGCGCGGATGAGTGTCGACGGGAACCCCGTCGAAGTGGCCCCGGGCGATGATGGCGAGACCGGCGACGGCATGCAACGGCATGCACGCCAACCACCGGTCCGAGGGTTCGAGCCCGATCGCCGCGTGCACGGCAGCTGCGGACGCTCGCAGCCCGCGGGTGGTCAGTTGCACGTACCGCGGGGTGCCGGTCGTGCCCGAGGTCGCGACCACCGCGCCGATCCCCGGCGCGACCCCGTCGCCGTCGGGGAAGGGCCGCGTGCCGTCGGCATCCACCAGGTGGGTCGGTGCGAGACCGGTCAGGCGATCGGCGAGGGTGGCCGGATCCGGGTCCAGCACCGCGACCGCGTGGCCGGCGTCCCACGCTCGCCGCACGGCGTCGGCCGCGGCCGGAGCCGGGAGTGCGATCGCGTGGAGCTGCGACTCGTTCGGCCCGGCCATTCCTCGGTAGCGTAACGATAGGAGTGATCACTCCCAGAGTTGGAGGAAGCGTGACCACGAACCCCATCCGTCCCGGTGCCGAATGGAAGCCGACCGAGCACGAGTTCGGCGACATCCGCTACGAGGTGTCCGACGGCATCGCCAAGCTGACGATCTGTCGGCCCGAAGTGCGCAACGCGTTCCGGCCCCAGACGTTGTTCGAGCTGCGGGACGCCTTCGAGATCGCCCGGGACGACCCGACCGTCGGCGTCATCATCCTCACGGGCGAGGGCCCCGACGCCTTCTGTTCCGGCGGTGACCAGCGCGTGCGCGGCGACGACGGGTACGTCGGCCAGGATGGGATCGGTCGGCTCAACGTCCTCGACCTCCAGATCCAGATCCGCCGGCTGCCCAAGCCGGTCGTCGCGATGGTCGCGGGCTACGCGATCGGCGGCGGGCACGTGCTCCACGTGGTCTGCGACCTCACGATCGCGGCGGACAACGCCCGGTTCGGTCAGACCGGCCCGAAGGTCGGCTCGTTCGACGGCGGGTACGGCTCGGGCCTGTTGGCGCGGTCGGTGGGGCAGAAGAAGGCGCGCGAGATCTGGATGCTGTGCCGCCAGTACGACGCGGCGGCGGCACTCGACATGGGTCTGGTGAACACGGTCGTGCCGCTGGCCGATCTCGAGGTCGAGACGGTTGGGTGGTGTCGCGAGATGCTGGCGATGAGCCCGCTCGCGCTCCGCATGATCAAGGCGTCGATGAACGCGGCCGACGACGGGCTCGCGGGCATCCAGCAACTCGCGGGTGACGCCACGCTCCTGTACTACATGTCGGAGGAGGCGCAGGAGGGCAAGCGGGCCTACCTCGAGAAGCGCACCCCGGATTTCGACCAGTTCCCGAAGCGCCCGTGACCCGTCGGCGCGTGCGGGCCGCGTCGTGACGACCGCGGCCGAGTGGGTCGCGGGGGCGCGGCCGCGGACGCTCGGGCTCGCGATCGCGCCGGTGGTCCTCGGAACTGCCGCGGCCACCACCGAGACGGATCTTCGGCCCGGGCGCGCGGTCCTCGCTGTGTTGGTGGCGATCTCGCTCCAGGTCGGCGTGAACTACGCCAACGACTACTCCGACGGCATCCGCGGCACCGACGCCGACCGCCGCGGGCCGATGCGCCTCACCGCGACCGGCGTGGCCAGCCCGGCGGCGGTGAAGCGGGCGGCGATCCTGGCGCTCGGTCTCGGCGCGGCGTTCGGGCTGGTGCTCGCGGTGATCGTGGATCTGCGGCTGCTCGCACTCGGCGCGCTCTCGATCGCGGCGGCGTGGGGCTACACCGGTGGCCGCCGTCCGTACGGGTACGCCGGCTGGGGTGAGGTCGCGGTGCTCGCGTTCTTCGGGTTCGCCGCCTGTGCCGGCTCGGCCTACGTGCAGGACGCCTCGGTGCCGGCGGCCGCCTGGTGGGGGTCACTCGTCGTCGGGCTGCCCGCGTGCGCGGTGCTGCTCGTCAACAACATCCGCGACATCGAGACCGACGCGGTCGCGGGCAAGCGCACCCTCGCCGTGCGGTTCGGCCGACCGTTCGCGCGCCGACTGTTCGTCGGCTGCTTCGTGGGCTCACTCGTGGCCATCGTGGCCATCGCGATCGACGTGCCGCTCGCCGCGCTCGGGCTGGCGGCGACGGTCTTCGCCCTGGGCCCGATCCGGCTGGTGGCCCGCCCCGACCCACCGTCGTTCGTGAAGGCGCTCGTCGGTACCGTCCGCTTCACGATCGTGGTGGCCTTCCTCACCGCGATCGGGCTCGCGTTCGGATGATCACCGAACACCGGTTGCGCATCGGTGCGCGCGACGTGCTGCTCCTGGAGGGGCCGGCGGGGTGGGGCGAGATCTCACTGTTGCCCGGCTTCCCGTGCGATCCCGAGCGGGCCCGCGCCAGCGCGATCGAAGCCGCGGTCGACGGGTGGCCGGCCTTCGTGCGCACCACGGTGCCGGTGAACACCTTGCTGGGCCACGCCGATCCGCTCCCGGATGCGATCGCCGGCTCGCGCCCGACCGTGAAGATGAAGGTCGGGCGGGGCGCGCCGGAGGGGGATGTGCGCCGGGTTCTCGAACTCCGCGAGCGCCTGGGCCCGGACGTGCGGATCCGCGTGGATGCGAACAGCGCGTGGGACGTCGACACCGCGGTCGCGGCGCTGACGGCGATGGCCGGTGCCGATCTGGAGTTCGCGGAGCAGCCCGTCGCCGGCATCGACGATCTCGCGACCGTCCGCCGGCGCGTGCCGATGCCGATCGCGGCGGACGAGTGTGTCCGCAGCGTCGCCGACGCCGAGCAACTGCGCACGCTCGGAGCGGCCGACGTGATCGTGGTGAAGGTGCAGCCCGCCGGAGGCGTGCGCGCGGCCCTCGCGATCGTCGCCGCGGCGGCACTGCCCGCGGTCGTGACGTCGATGTTCGAGACGTCGATCGGGCTCGCGGCCGGTCTGGCGCTCGCTGCCGCGTTGCCCGAGCTGCCCTACGCGTGCGGGCTCGCGACCCTCGACCGGATCGACGGGGATGTGACCTCGGCGCCACTGGTGCCGGTCGGTGGCGTGCTCACGATCGACGATCAGTTCCCGCCGAGTCCGAGCGCCGAGCTCCTCGCCCGTTACGCGGTCGCGTCGTGAACGTCGGCGATCACCGCGGCGAGCGCGGCCGGACACTCCAACGGCAGCGCGTGACCGCCGGGGAGGGACACGAGGCTCGCATCGCGGATGCCGGCGACGATGAGTTCACCGATGGCCGTGTACCGCGGGTCGTGCTCGCCGACGACCACCGTGGTGGGTGCCCGCACCGATCCGAGTCGGTCGTGGAGCGGTGCCATCGTGCCCTGGCCCAGCCCGATCAACTGGTGGGCGAGACGGTCGGCGCTCATCGCGTCGGCGCGCTCGTCGAGCCTGGCCGCAGCGGGCGGCAGGGTGGCGAAGAGCGGTTGGCGCACCCACTCGTCGAGGAACGCGGCGACGCCGAGTTCGTGGACGCGTTCGGCCTGGCGGCGATCGTGCGCGGCGCGGTCGGCACGTTCGTCGGCGTCGGCGATGCCCAGCCCGGCGCTGACCAGCACCAGGTGGGTGACGAGATCGGGACGATCGATCGCGAGTTGCAGTGCGAGGCGACCCCCCATCGAGTAGCCGACGTAGGTGGCGCGTCCACCGTCGGCGCCGATCGCCGCGGCCGTGGCCGCGAAGTCGAGCGCGTCGGGCACCTCGACGGCCCGGGTGTCGGCCCGCACCGGGTCGGGGAGCGCGCCGATGACCGGATCCCACGTACTCGCCGGTTGCGAGAACCCCGGGATGCACACGATCGCCATCGGGGAATGGTGCCATGACCCGGGAAGTGAACTCGGCCTTCGCACGCGCGCTCGTCGCGGGTTGGGTCGGTGCCGGCGTGACCGACGTCGTCATCGCGCCCGGTTCACGGTCGGCCCCCCTCGTGTACGCGGTCGCGGCCGAGGCGCGCCTTGCCCGTCACGTCGTGCTCGACGAACGCGCCGCCGCGTTCGTGGCGCTCGGCCTCGGGCGCGCGACGGGTCGGCGGGCGGTCGTCGTCACGACGTCGGGCACCGCCACCGCGAATCTGCATCCGGCGGTGCTCGAAGCCCATCACGGGTTCGTGCCGCTGATCCTCGCCACCGCCGATCGTCCACCCGAGCTGCGCGACACCGGCGCGCCCCAGACGATCGACCAGCGCAACCTCTTCGGTGTCGCGGTCCGGTGGTACGCCGCCCCGCCGGTGCCCGTCGACGACCCCGAGCGGGTCGGGGCCTGGCACGCAGTGGGGGCGCAGTCGGTGATCGAGGCGACCGGCGCCCGGCCGGGTCCGGTGCACCTCAATCTGGCCTTCGCCGAACCGCTGGTGCCGAACGCCGACTCGCTCGTCGTCGCGCTGAGCGCTATCCCCGACACCGCACCGGTGGCCGAGCCGGGGTCGGCACCGAGCGCGCGGCTCGACGCGGTGGCCGTCGACCGGCTCGCCGCCGAGATCGCGGCCGAGCCGCGCGGGCTGGTGCTGGCGGGCTGGGGACACGGGGTCTCGGGCGCCACGATGGCACGGTTCTCGACTGCCGCGGGCTGGCCGGTGGTGGCCGACCTGTTGTCCGGGCTCGGTGCCCTGCCGACCGCGATCCCGCGGGCGGAGGCATTGCTGCGCACGACGACGTTTCCCGATGCCCAGGCACCGGGACTGGCCCTCCGCGTGGGCGCGCCGCTGACGAGCAGCACGGTGCTGCGCGGGTTGGAGCGTGTGGGTACCGAGACCCGGTTGATCGACGCGACCGACCGCTGGCGCGCGCCGGTGTACGGCGCCGCTTCGGTGATCGCGGCGGACCCGGAGTGGTTGCTCCGCGAACTCGCCGATCGGCTGGAGGCCGGCGCCCCGCCCCGGGCCGACTGGCTCGCCGCCTGGGCCGAGGCGAACGATCGGGCGCAACGCGCGATCGACGCCACGCTCGACTCCTGGTCGGAGTGCTCGGAGCCCCGGGTCGCTCGTGACGTGCTGCGGGCGGTTCCGGTGGGCGCGGCCGTGCTGGTCGCGTCGAGCATGCCCGTACGTGACGTCGAGTGGTTCGCTCCGCCGCGCGCCGACGTCACCGTGCACGCGAACCGCGGCGTCAACGGGATCGACGGGTTCGTGGCGACCGCGGTGGGGATCGCCCGGGGTCACGACGGTCCGGTGGTGGCGCTGAGCGGCGACCTCAGCTTCCTGCACGACGGGGGTGGCCGGCTCGCAGCCCCCGCGACGGCCAACCTGACGATCGTGGTCATCGACAACGACGGCGGTGGGATCTTCTCGTTCCTGCCCCAGGCCGACGGCCCCGACGGCTTCGAGGAACTGTTCGGCACGCCGCCCGGGGTCGACGTGGCCGCGATCGCCCGGGCCCACGGACTCGTCACCACCGTCGTCGAATCTGCGGGTGCGGTGCGCGCGGCCGTGGCGGAGGCCATCGTCTCGCCGGTCGCGGCCGTCGTCGTGGTGCGAACGGATCGGGTGCGCAATGTCGACCACCACGCCCAGGTGTGGTCGGCGGTCGGTCAGGCGCTCACGTAGTCGTCAGCGCGTGCAGGATCGGTTCGAGCTTGGCGGTGGTCTCGATCCACTCGCTCTCGGGCTCGCTCCCGGCGACGATCCCGGCCCCCGCATGGACGAGCGCGGACGCACCCGAGAGCTGCGCGCCCCGCAGAGCCACGGCGAACTCGCCGTCACCGTGCTGGTCCACCCATCCGACCGGTCCGGCGTAGTTGCCGCGCGGGGTCGGCTCGGAGCGACGGATCAGCTCGAGCGCGGCGGCGCGGGGCTCGCCCCCGACGGCGGGCGTCGGGTGCAGGGCGAGGGCCAACCCGAGTGCGCTCGGTGTCTCGGGCAGGGCGGTCGCGCGCACGTGGGTCACGAGGTGCGAGACGTCGGGGAGTTCGGTCACCTCGGGCGCACCGGCCTCGACGTCCCGGCACCACCGCCGCAACGTGTCGGTGATGGCGGCGATGACGACCTCGTGTTCGTGGCGCTGTTTCGGTGACCGGGTCAGCCGCTCGACCGAGGCCGGTTCGTCGGTGACGGGTTCGGTGCCGGCCAGTGGCCGCGCCGTGATGTCGGGACCGGTGCGGCGGATGAGCAGTTCCGGCGACGCGCCGACGAATCCTGCACACGCGTAGAGAAAGCGATCGGGCTCGCGTGCTGCGAGGCGGCGCAGGAGCCACGCCGGGTCGATCGGGCGTTCGGTGTCGACCCGGATGGCGCGGGCGAGGACGACCTTGACCAGCTCGTCGGACGCGATCGCGTCCAGCGCGGCGGCAACGGCGCGGTCCCAGCTCACGCGGTCCATGAGTTCGTGGCGCGTGAGTCGACCGGGTGTGGTCGCGGCGGCCGCGGGCCGCGGCGGGACGGCGATGCCCTCGACCGCGACGCCGTCGACCGCGATGTCGGTTCGCCAGTGGGTGCCGTCGGCGGTGCGGCCCATGACCCAGGCGGGAATGGTCAACGTCGCGTCGGACGGAATCGCGAAGGGAAGGTGGCCGACGGCGATCGCGCCGGTGCCACGGCCGCGCACGTCGTCGGCGACACCGATCCGCCCGAGCGCGTCGGCGACCGCGTCGACCGGGACTCGGGCCGCGGTCCCACCGGCGACGAACCCCACGCCGTCGCGCAACCAGGCGAATCCGTCGGGTCCGAGCCGGGCGAACAGATCCGTGGGCCCGACGACCCGCGTCCGGGCGACGAGCGACTCGGTCGTGGTGGGGACCACAGGGGTCTGGGTCATGCCCGCCGCCCGGTGATGAGCTGGACCGCGCCACCGGTGAAGGTACGCCGACGGACCTCGGCGAATCCGGCAGCAGTGAACAGTGCGAGCAGCGCGTCCGGCGCCGGGAGGTACGCGGTGGAGGCCGGGAGATACCGGTACGCCTGCGCGTCGCCCAGCCACCCGCCGATGCGCGGGACCGCGTGGCGGAACCAGACGGTGTGGCCGGCGCGCATGATCGGGTTGGTGGGCTCGGCCGCGTCGAGCAACGCGATCCGGCCGCCCCGCCGGAGCACCCGCGCGCACTCGCGTGCGAAACCGTCGAGGTCGGTGAAGTTCCGCAGCGCGAACCCACAGGTGATCCCGTCGGCGGTGCCGGTCGCGATCGGCAACCGGAGGGTGTCGGCGCGCACGAGCGGCGTCGATACGTCGGCGAACTCGAGCATCCCGGGCGAGAGATCGAAGCCCAGCGCCGTGAGCCCACGTGCGTCGAGTTCTCGGCAGAGATCACCGGTGCCGCATGCGAGGTCGAGCACGCGACCGCTGGTGATGCCGAGCGAATCGATGGTGTGGCGCCGCCACCGCTTGTCCTGGCCGAGTGAGATCAGTCGGTTGAGCTTGTCGTAGCTCGGCGCGACCCGATCGAACATCGCGGTGACCGTCGCCCGCTTCTCGTCACCGGAGGGGAGATGCACGGTCATGATCGGGTCTCTTCGATGCGCCGTGCCGCGGCGGCGTCGGCCGCAGCGCGCTCGTCGGCGTCGCCGACGGCTTCGAGGTGTTCCTGCGCCACCCGGAGCAGGACCCGGCGGAAGTGTTGGGAGACCAACGTGCCGGTGGCGGGCAGCAGGGTGCGGAACGCATCCACCAGTCGGGCCGCGCGCGCGTCGTCGTCGAGATCGGCGTCGAGGAGCGGGTGACGGACGTGCTCGTCGAACATCTCGACCGCCGCGGTCGCGATCTCGATGGTTGCCGCGTGGTGTCGTCGGGCCAGATTGAGCAACGCGTCGAGGGGCACGCCGGCTTCGAGGAGTGCGAGCCCGGCGTGGGCGACCTCGACGTCGGTCGCGGTGAAGTGGGCGACGCCGTCGTGCACGCGGGGGAGCAGCAGGCCTTCGGCGACGACCGCTTCGACCAGCGTGGTCGGGATGCCGGCCCGGCTCGCGAGCTCCTCGATCGTGAGGAACTCCTCGGTGTCGGACTCGGCCACCGCGGCGGCGAGCGGGCGGTCGGCCGCACCGAGCTCACCGTCGAGGAGCCGGCGGATGATCGCGAGGGTGAAGCCCTGCTCCTGGAGGTCCCGGATCTGGGTCAGGCGGTCGAGGTGGCCGGCGTCGTACCAGGCGACCCGGCCGACCCGGGTCGGCGGCGCCAGGAGTTGGCGCTTCTGGTAGAAGCGGATGGTGTCGACCGACACCCCGGCGCGGGCAGCGAGCTCGGTCACCCGGAACGTGACACCTTCGGCCGGGGAAGTGTGGGGAGCTCGCAACGCCATGACCCGATTGTAGGAGTGATCACTCCCAACGTTGGGATCGGGCGGACTTGATCCGGACGCCGATCCAGACGGCGACCGCGATCCATACCGCGCCGAGGACCCAGGCGACGGCCGTCGAGTAGTCGAGGGGCTGGACCGACGGGTTGTCGGGCACCACGGCCCGGCCGTAGCCCCGCAGCGCGGGCCACGCGACGGCCAGCACCACGCCGGTGGCGACGAGTCCGGCGTTGACGGGGGCTCGCCACCGGCGGGGGACGAGGCGGCCGATGCCCCATCCGACGAGGATCGCGATCGGTGCGACGAGCAGATCGTGGACGAGGTCGGCGCCGACGATCCACACCGCGAGGTTCCGCGATTGCTCGGTGTCGAACGTGGTGAGGACACCGCGGATCCCGAACGCCATCACCGCGCCGCCGATCACGAGCGCGATCCAGAAGCTCGCCCCGGGCCGCTCGGTCGTCGTTCGTCCGGTGTCGGGTGGGGAGGTCGGCGTGGGGTCGGTCATACCACCACCACCCTGGTGACCCACTTCGTCTGCATGACCCCGGGGCGGTTCGGTCCGATGAGGCGAAGGGGATAGCCGTGGTCGATGTCGAGGGGTTCGCCGTTCACGCGCAGCGCCAGCAGCGTGTCGGGATCCGCGGTCTGGGCACCGTCCACGATCGAACTCCGGTACGAGCGCCGCTGTTGGAGGGACTCGACGCGCACGGTCGCGTCCTCCGGCGCGCCGACGAGTCGTAACAGATCGCGCAGGCGGACGCCTTCCCAGTCCTGGGTGGTGCTCCACCCCTCGACGCACGCGATCGGCAACGTCGCTCGGTGCTGGGCCATCGCCTGCAGCGCGTCGAGATCGAACGTCATCGTGGTGGCCCCGCGCCCGGTCACTTCGAGGCGGTAGTCGGCGGCGTGGGCTGATTCGAGCACGCCGGCCGCGCGCGCGGTGCGGTTGACGGGGAAGCCCTGCGGCCCGACGTCGGGGCGACGCGGCGCCAGGAGCGCCAGCTTGCGCAGTGGTGCGTAGGTCTGCCCGACCGTGACGAGCGTGACGAGCCCGCTGACACCGAACGCGGTGGCGAGCAGCTGGCGTCGACTCAGGCCGCGTCCGGCATCTGCCCCGCCGTCGATGCCGTCGACGGAGTTGATCGCGCCGGCCGCGAGCGAGGGCTCGGCTTCGTCCGGGCCGGACCGGCGGAGCGCGGCGCGGGTGACCGCCACCTTGGCCCCGATGTGGACGATCAACGCCCCGATGGTGATCCAGGCGGTCCAGTAGTGCGCGACCGGAAAGTTGAACGGCAACGGGTACCAGAGGTTGATGTTGGCGAGGCCGGAGAACAGCAGGAACAGTGAACCGCCGACGAGGGGCAGCAGGCAGATGCGCTCGAGTGCGACGGCAACGCTGGGGAACGGCGGCCAGCTGAACAGTTTCGGGAACACCGTCCAGAGCTTGGCGAGCAGCAGCGGGATCGACGCCAACCCGGTCGCGACGTGGAGGCCCTGGGTGAACCGGTACAGCCCGGCGGGCCGGGCCGAGAGGTGGAACCAGCCCGGCGGGTGCTGCGCGAGGTGGGAGTAGATGCCGGTGAGGAAGCAGATGGTGAAGCTGATGCCGAGTGCGAGACCGAGGAGTGCCGCGGTGCGCTCCGACCGGGCCGGGCTCGCGAACGCGCCGGGGCGGAACGGTCCGATCCGCGGTGGTGTGAACCGTGGGTTCACGGCGTGATCCGACCGAACCAGCGACCGCTGTCGCACCAGATCCGGTCGAGGTGCATCCCGGTCGCGGCGACGATCGACGCGAGGCCATCGGGATCGATGGTCACCCACTCGAAGACCGGTCCGGGGGTGCCGTCGATCTCGAACGACACCGGCTGCGGGTCGGTGCCTTCGCCGGGCGCTTCGACCTCTACCAGGATCTGGCCATCCGGCGAGATGAGTTCGCGGGTCCGCAGCAGCAGGCGTTCGGGGTCGGCGCCGATACCGATGTTGCCGTCGAGCAGGAGCGCGGTGCGCCACCGACCCACGCCGGGGAGGATGTCGAACACGCACCGGTCCAGGACCGGAATGCCGAGACCGCGGGCATGCGAGAGGGCACGTTCGGTGATGTCGATGCCGAGGGCCGGCACCCCGCGTTCCGCGAGCGCGCGCACGTGACGGCCGGGGCCGCACCCGATGTCGAGCACCGGCCCGACGGCAAGTTCGAGGGCGCGCATCTCGGCGGGTTCGGCGGGTGCGAACCAGCGGTCGGCCGGCGCGCGGAGGGCCGTGCCGGTCAGGCCGCGGAGCACCGCGAACGGCATGGTCGCCGGCACGGCGTGGGCCGCGGTCGTGACCGTCATGGGGCGTCCGTCAGTCGGGCCGAGATCGTTCGCCACGCGGCCGCGAACCGGGTCGCCGGCGCGAGGGTGGCGACGAGTGCCGCGTCGGCCGCCGTGTCGACGTCGGTCTCTTCCTCGATCTCGACGGTGGTGAGTCCGAGGGTGTCCAGTTCGCGGCGCTGGAGTGCGCCGGTGCGGGACGAACTCTCCGGTACCGCGCCGAAGATGCCGGCGGTCACCGCCGTGGCCGGATCCCGCAACCCGAGCGTCCACCAGCCGCCATCGACGGTGCGACCGAGTACCGCATCCACGCCCGGGCGCACGAGGACGTCGACGACGGCGCGCAGTCGCGTGCCCGTGATCTGGGGCGTGTCCATGCCGATCAACACTGCCGGTCCGGTCACGGTCGCGAAGGCGGCGCGCAGGCGGCCGTTGAAGTCGGTCGACGGTTGCGGGACCACGGGCATCCCGGCCGGTACCCAGTCGCCGGGTTCACCGTCGAGTGCGAGTACCGCCGTCGTGTTCGGCACTGTTGCCACGGCTGCGAACGTGTCTGCCAGTGCGGCCGACGCGAGGTGCGCCGCGTCGACGGGTGTGCACGGCGGACACAGCCGCGTCTTGACGCGACCGGCCACGGGCTCCTTGGCGAAGATGAGGATGGTCGCGTCGGTGGTCGCACGGTCGCTCATCGCAGGACCGCGCTCATGTCGCGAATCGTGCGGGCGGTGCCGCGCACGGTCCCGGTGACCTTGGACTTCCCGACGCGAGCTTCGTAGGGCACGTCGATCTCGGTGATGTTCCACCCGGCCCGGTGGGCCTTGACCACCATCTCGAGGGGCCAGCCGAAGCGGCGGTCGGTGAGTTGGAGGTCGAGCAGCGCGCGCCGGCGCGCGGCGCGCATCGGGCCGAGGTCACGGATCGCGAGACCGGTACGGCGGCGGACCGCGCGGGCCAGCACCGCGTTCCCCAGGCGGGCGTGGAGCGGCCAGGCACCGGTTTCGGCGATGCGGGCTCCGAGCACCATGTCCGCCCGCTCGGACCGCACCGGCTCGACGATGCGGGGAAGATCGGCGCCGTCGAGGGACCCGTCGCAGTCCATGAACGCGACGATGTCGGCGGTCGCGGCGACCAATCCGGCGAAGCAGGCGCTGCCGAATCCCCGAACCGGTTCGGAGACGACCATCGCGCCCGCCGCTGCGGCGACTGCGGCCGAGTCGTCGGTGCTGCCGTTGTCGACGACGATGGCGCGAAACCCCTCGGGCAGCGTGCGGACGACGCGCGGAATTGCCGCAGCCTCGTTCAGCACCGGCAGGATCACGTCGATCATGGGACGACGGTACCGACGGTCGGCCGCCCGATCGACCATCTGCTCCTTACAAGACCCGAAAATCACCGTGGTGGCGGCGTTGTCGGGGCCGAAGGGTCGGTACCCTCGCCGGATGCTCGACACCCGTGTGCCTGCGTCGATCCCGCCGGGCGTCGATGACGCCGACGGGGTGGCGGGCGCCGCGGTGGACGGACCGAGGACGGATCCCGGTCGCTCCGGGCGTGACCGCGAGGTCGTCGTGACCACGATCGTGCTGCTCGCCACGTGGGGCATCGTCGCGTGGGCGTTCGTCTGGGGTCAGCGGATCCTCGTCGACGGGCCGAAGGTGCAACTCCGCTTTCCCCCGCTGACCGGGCTGGACGATCCGAACTACCCGGGGACGGTCGTCTGGGCGATCCTGGCCGGGCTCGGGGCCATCGCGGGCTTCGCGGCAGTCATCCGGCGGGCCAGGTGGTCAGTCGTGCTCGGGAGCGCGGGGCTGGCGGCGATCGCGTGGGCCGTGGCCCTGACGTTGATCGACGGTCGGGACGCGTTCACGACGCCGTTGCTGTCCGGTCAGTACATCCGCACCGTGCCGCTCGTGCACGACGTGGGCTCGTTCCTGTCGACCTTCGTGGAACGGCTGCCCACGTACAACATCCACACCCAGGGTCACCCGCCCGGGTTCGTGCTCGTGCTGTGGGCGATGGATCGGGTGGGCCTCGGTGGGGTGCACGCCAACGCCGTGCTCGTGTTCCTCGGCGGCGGTGTCGGGGTCGTGGCTGTGCTCGTCGCGGTGCGGGACGTCGCCGGAGAAGTCGCAGCCCGGTTCGCCGCGCCGTTCGTGGCGATCGCGCCGAGTGCGATCTGGTGGTCGTCGGGCGACGCGTTCTTCGCCGGCGTCGCCGCGAGTGCCGTCGCCTGCGTCGTGGTCGCCACGGGCCGGCCGGGTCGCGCCGGCGACCGGCTCGCCGTCGTCGGCGGTCTCCTGTTCGTGGCGACCGCGTACCTCTCGTACGGGCTCGTGCTGATGACCGTCATCCCGATCGCGATCGGGCTGGCCCGCCGTGCGTACCGCCCGTTGCTCGTCACCGCGGCGGTCGGCGCGCTCGGCGTCGTGGCGATCACCGTCGGCACGGGGTTCGTCTGGTGGGACGGGCTCGCCGCCACGCGGGAGCGCTACTTCGTCGGGGTCGCGAGCCGGCGGCCCTACGACTACTTCCTCGTCGGGAACCTCGCCGTCGTGTTGCTCGCGGTCGGTCCGGCGGCGGTGGTGGCGTGTTCCCGACTGCGCCGATCGATGCTCACGGTCCTGGTGTTCGCGGCGTGGACGGCCGTGGCGCTCGCGACGGTCTCGGGGATGGCCAAGGGTGAGGTCGAGCGGATCTGGTTGCCGTTCTTCCCGTGGATCGTGGCGGCCACGGCGGCGTTCGCCCCGCGCGTCGGTCGCGCCCGGGTGTGGTTCGCCGTCCAGATCCTGGTCACGATCCTGCTCGCCGTGGGGGTACGGTCCCGATGGTGATGGAGCAGGCACCGCGGGTGCTCGTCGTCGAGGACGATCCGACGATCTCGGAGGTCGTCGTGCGCTACTTCGAGCGCGACGGTCTCGACGTGGTCGCGGTCGGCGACGGCCGCGACGCCATCGACGAAGCGGATCGACAGTGGCCGGATCTGGTCGTGCTCGACCTCATGCTGCCGGGCATGGACGGGTTGGAGGTGTGTCGCCGACTCCGGGCGCGGGCGCCGGTGCCGGTGATCATGCTGACGGCCCGGGGCGACGAGGAGGATCGGGTGCTCGGCCTGGAGCTCGGTGCCGACGACTATGTGGTGAAGCCGTTCTCGCCGCGCGAGCTGACCGCACGGGTGCGCGCCGTATTGCGCCGCGCCGTGGCGATCGGGGTGCCGGACGGGCTCGGCGTCGAGTCCTTCGACACCGGTCGCCTCCACATCGACCTGCCCGCCCGGGAGGTGACCATCGCCGGCGACCTGGTGCCCCTCACCGCGCGTGAGTTCGACCTGCTGGTCCATCTCGCCCGGTCGCCGCGGCGCGCGTTCACACGCGAGGAGCTCCTGGAACGGGTCTGGGGCTACAGCTTCGGAGACACCGCGACGGTGACCGTGCACGTGCGCCGGTTGCGCGAGAAGGTCGAGGCGAACCCATCGGAGCCGGAACATCTGGTCACCGTGTGGGGCGTCGGGTACCGGTGGGACCCATGACCCGATCGGTGCGCAACGCGCTGCTGGTGATCGTCGTCGGGCTCGCCGCGACCGCGGGCGTGTCGGCCGTGACCGCCATGCCGGCATCCGACGGCGTCGAACTGATCGCGATCGCGATCGGTGCGGCGGCCATCGTCGTGCTGCTCGGGCTCCCGCTCCTGCGGCTCCTGCGCGGGCGACCGCTCTCGGTGCAGGTCTCGACCCTGGCGTTGGTCCTGGTGATCGCCATCGCCATCGGCGTGCTGGTCGCGGCCGAGGCGATGTTCATCTCCCAGCACGACCTCGTCGTCGTGGAGATCGTGCTGGTGGCGGTGGCGACGGTCGGGATCGCGGCCGCGATCCTCCTCGGCGGCCGGGTGGAAGCGACCAGCTCCTCGCTCGTCGCGGTCACCCGCCGCATCGGCGAGGGGTCGGACACCGATGTCGAGGTCGGTCGGACGACGCCCATCTCGGGGCCGCCGGAGCTGGTGCGGCTCGCCCACGAACTCGAACTGATGGAGCAGCGGCTGGCCGAGGCCCGCCGACGCGAACAGGCGGTCGAGGAATCCCGGCGGGAGCTGGTGGCCTGGGTGTCGCACGACCTGCGCACCCCGCTCGCCGCGATCCGGGCGATGGTCGAAGCCCTCGAGGACGGCGTCGTGTCCGATCCGGCGACCGTGGCACGGTTCCACGCGACGTTGCGGACCGAGACCGATCGGCTCGCCGCGCTCGTCGACGATCTCTTCGAGCTGAGCCGGACCCAGGCCGGCGCGCTGGCCCTGCAACTCGAACAGGTCTCGCTCGGCGATCTCGTCTCCGACGCCATCGCCGGGCTCGCCCCGGTCGCCGAAGCCAAGGGGGTGCGGTTGGAGGGTCGGGTCGAGGGTCCGAGTCCGGCGGTCTACGTCTCGACGCCGGAGGTGCTCCGCGCGCTGCGCAACGTGCTGGAGAACGCGATCCGGCACACGCCCACCGACGGTTCGGTCATGGTCCTCGCCGGCGCCGAACCCGCGGGCGACGCGTACGTGTCGATCCTCGATTCGGGGGGCGGCGTGCCGCTCGAGGACGTCGAGCGGATCTTCGACGTCGGCTACCAGGCCGATCCGGCGCGCACCGGCGGCGGTGCGGGTCTCGGCCTCGCGATCGCGCGCGGATTCGTCGAGGCCCATCACGGTCGCATCACGGTCGAGAACGAGAACGGCGGCGCGCGGTTCACCGTGCGGCTCCCACGCGAGCCCGCAGTATGAGGGTGTTGGTGACCGGCGGCGCCGGGTTCATCGGCTCGCATGTGGTCGCGGCACTGCAGGACGCGGGCGACGAGGTCATGATCCTGGACCGGGTTGCAGCGGGCGGTGATTCCCACGCGATCGTCGGTGACGTCACCGACATCGCGGCGGTGGAGGCCGCGCTGGTCGGCGTCGACGCAGTGTGTCACCAGGCGGCCAAGGTCGGGCTCGGGGTCGACTTCGAGGACGCGATCGGGTACGTGTCCGACAACGACCTCGGTACCGCCACCGTGTTGACCGCGATGCATCGCGTGGATTTCCGCGGGCCGTGCGTCCTGGCGTCGAGCATGGTCGTCTACGGCGAAGGCCGATACCGCTGCGCCGAGCACGGCATCGTGCCCGCGCCACCGCGCGCGCCCGCGGATCTCGACGCCGGCCGGTACGAACCGCGCTGTCCGCGCGGTGGTGCCGACCTCACGCCGGAATCGGTGCCCGAATCGGCGCCGACGGACCCGCGCAACGTGTACGCCGCCACGAAGTTGGCGCAGGAACACCTGGCGTTCGCCTTCGCGCGTGAACATCCCGAGGTCACGGTGACCGCGCTCCGTTATCACAACGTGTACGGGCCGGGGATGCCCCGCAACACCCCGTACGCCGGCGTGTCGGCGATCTTCGCCGATGCATTGGGCGCGGGCCGGGCGCCGCGGGTGTTCGAGGACGGAGGACAGATCCGGGACTTCGTCCACGTCCGCGACGTGGCAGCAGCCAACGTGCTCGCGCTGCGCGCCGGGGTGCCCGGCCCGTTCAACGTGGCGAGCGGCGAACCCCGGCGACTCCTCGACATGGCCGACGCGCTGGCCGACGCGTTCGGTCCGACTGCGCCCCGACCGGAGGTGGTGGGGGGCTGGCGCGCCGGCGACGTCCGGCACGTGTTCGCGTCGCCGGATCGGGCCCGTACCGAGTTGGGGTTCGCGGCGCGCACGTCCTTCGCCGACGGCATGCGGGAACTCGCTGCGGCCCTCGGTGCACCGGCTCCACCCTGAGCATCAGCGCCACGGTTCAGAACCCGGGCGGGAGGACCCGTTCGAGGTAGAAGCAGAACCACGCGTACGCGGCGAGGAACGGGATGGCGCCGGCCACCCAGATGGTCCAGTGCTTGCGCCGGTGGAACGCCGCCCACCAGCCGAGACCGATCGCGATGACGATGAGACCCGACCAGATCACCGGTACCCGGGACTCGGTCGAACCGCTGAGGTCGTCGACGGCGGCGCGGGACGCGGACGTCGACCCGGTGTTCGGCGCCGGGCGCGCCTTCACCGGTTTCGGGCTGGCCGCGAGGTCGAGGCGCGCCTTGATCACGAGCCGTTGCCGGGCCGAGTACTTGGGGTGACACGTGGTCAACGTCAGGGTGGCGTCCGGGGTCTGGTCGAGGACCTCGACCTGGGTCTTGGTCACGATGAGCTGCTCGGTCACCAGGTACCGGAACGTGCCGGCCGGGGTGATCAACGTGATGGGATCACCGACCGCGAGCTCGTCGAGCCGGTTGAACGGCGCGCCGTAGGTGGTCCGGTGTCCGGCGATGGCGGCGTTGCCCAGCTGCCCCGGCATCGGCGAGTCCGGATAGTGGCCCGGCCCCTTGCGCAGGTCGGGCACGCTGATGCCCTGCACGACGACGTCGTCCACGCCGATCCTCGGGATCTTGATGAACCCGACGGCGTCGCCCTCGGGCGGGGGTGGCGCGGGTTGGGTGGTCGTCGTGGTGCCCGAGATCGGCGCCCGGGCCTGGTTCGCCTCGCGGATCGAGTTCTGGATGTCGCCCCGCAACGCCGACTGCTGGGCATCGGTGTAGAAGCCGGTGCCCCAGAGCTGGTAGGCGACGAACAACAGCAGGAGGGTGCCGCCTACGATGAGCGTCCGACCGATGGCATTGAGGGTGCGACGCACCCGGAGGACGGTAGCGGCAGATTTCGCCCGGTCGCGACCACCCCGGTGCCGGGATGGCGGCCGACCCGACAGGGGAGTGGTGCCGATGACCCAGCGTGCGAAGCTCCGGTCCACGGCGGTCGGCGCGGTCCTGGGTCTCGTGCTGGTGGCGTGCGGCGCCGCCAGTGATCCTCATCGGACGACCGACGCGACGCGGGTCCTGGCCACGACCCCGCTCGACCCGGGTGCGCGATTCGCGGCCGTGGAGGTCCCGCTCTCGCCCCGGGACGGCGGACTCACGCTGCCGATCGGTGACGACGTGCTGGTCTACGGAGGCACGAAGGTCGCGCCGGGATCGTCGGCGAACGGCCGGCCGACGGATTCCGGTGCGACCTTCGATCCTGCGAGCGGGACGTGGACCGCGATCGAGGCCGCGGGATTTCCCGAACCGCTGCTCCAGGTGGGTGGGGTCTGGACGGGCACCGAGGTCATCGTTCTGGGCACTCCGTGCCACGCGCCCCAGGACGACGATGGTGAAGGGCTCTCCGGGTGCAAACCCGGCGGAGTGTGGATGGGCGCGTTTACCCCGGGAACGGGGAAGTGGCGGACGCGCGGTCCGCTGGCTGACGTCCCGACCGGTCGCGGTCCCGGTGGACTCGCGATCACCTCGATCGGGTTGGGTTGGACCGGTTCCGAGGCGGTCTTTCTCACTTCGGACAACCAGAACCGTCAGCTGCTGCTGTTCGTGAGTCCGACCGGGGAAACCAGGATGGTGGCCACGGTCGAGCGTTCGGACACGACCTGCATGGTCGACGGTCGCGTCTTCGGTGTCGTCACCGGGCGGGTGGAGGTCGGCGGCGGTGTGGCCGCGCCGAACCCGGTCGCGGCGGCCGCGCCGCTCCGGACCTACGAACTGGACACGAAGCCGCTGATATGGCGGGAGTTGGCCGACACGAAGAAGCCGAACTCGGCCGACGCGTTCTCCGAGCGGGTGTACTGCAACGACGGCGCGTTGGCGTATCTCCCGGTCCAGCCGGCACCGACGGGGTTCGGCTCGGGCGGCCTCTGGTTCGACGGGGCCACGGCGCAGTGGTCCCAGGTTCCGGATTTCGGCCCGCTCGGTTTCCCGGACGTCACCATCGGCACGGTGGCGGACGATCGCGTCCTGCTGGTTCCCGGTGCCATGACCCGGGTCCTGACCCCTGGCGCGAGTGCCTGGACCGAACACCCGACGCCCGCCGGTGTCCGCGAGATCGTCGGGCACGCCGACGACCTGCTCGTCGCGCTGGGGCCGAGGTCTGCCGACGGCCGGTACCAGCTGGGCTTCCTGGATCCGGCCCGGTACCGGTAGTCGCGCCCCGGGTTCGACCGCTTTCCCGACGGGTTCCTACACTTTCCAAGCTGTTTCTGCCCCGGTCCCGGGGCCCGGAGGCTCGGTGTGTCCCTCGTCGTTCGACTTCGCTCGGTGGTCTGTCTGCTGGGCCGCTTCCCCGCCCTCGCGGGCGCGGATCTCGACGTCGAACCCGGCGAGGTGGTGCTGGTCTCGGGCCCGAACGGCGCGGGCAAGACGACGCTCCTCCGCCTGCTCGCGGGGCTGGTCGCGCCGTACTCGGGGTCCGCGGAGGTGCTCGGCGTGGACCTCGTCGCCGATCGACGGACGGCCCGTCGCCGACTCGCGCTGGTCGGCCACGAGACCTACTGCTACGACGACCTCACCGCCGCGGAGAACGTCGCGTTCTTCGCGCGGGCCTCGGGGCGCGGCGACGCCGAGGTCGCGGCCGCGCTCGATCGGGTGGCGTTGGCCGAGGCCGCGCACGTCGTGCACCGCGGCCTGTCCGCCGGGCAACGGCGTCGCCTGGCGCTCGCGGTCGCGCTCGTGCGCGCGCCGAACCTGCTGCTCCTCGACGAGCCGCACGCGGGGCTCGACGCGCTCGGCCGCGAAGTGTTGGCCGACGTGATCCGCGTCGCACCCGACGAGGGGCGCACCGTCGTGATGGTCTCGCACGAGTTGGAGATCGCCCGGCCGCTGGCCTCGCGCGAGGTCCGGGTCGACGGCGGCCAGATCTGGCCGGTGGTCGACGAGACGGTGACGCCACTGCGCGAGGCCGGATCGTGAGCGAGCGCACCATCTGGCGGGAGGCGGCGCTCGTCGCGGGCAAGGACCTGCGCATCGAGGCCCGGTCGCGGGTCACCCTCGGCCAGATCATCCCGTTCGGGATGATCGTGGTGCTGCTCTTCGCGTTCGCGCTGGATCCCGATCGCGGTGTCCTGACCCGCGTCGCCCCGGGGCTGTTCTGGGTCGCGGTCCTGTTGGCGCTTCTGCTGGCCGTCGGCCGGGCGTTCGCCATCGAGACCCATCACGGCGCCCGCGACGGCCTGCGCATCGCCGGGCTCGACGGCTCGGCGATCTTCCTGGGCAAGGCGGCCGCCATCGCCGCCCAGCTCGTGGTGCTGGAGGTCGTGCTCGGCCTGGGCGTGATCGCGCTCTACGGCGTGGAGATGCACGGCGTCGGGGTGATCCTGCTCACCGCTCTGGCCGCGACCGTCGGGCTGGCTGCCACCGGTACCCTCTACGGCGTTCTGGCGGCCGGACTCCGGCTCCGCGAGACGTTGTTGCCCCTGTTGCTGCTGCCGGTGCTCGCCCCGGTCATGCTGGGGGCGACCCGAGCGTTCGAGGACGGATTGGCCGGCGTGCCGGGCGATGCGTGGCCCTGGGTCGGGATGCTCGGCGTGTTCGCGGTGCTGTACACGGCCATCGGGGTGCTGGCCTTTGATGCCCTCTGGGAGGAGGCGACATGACGACCACGACGACAGGTCCCGCGAGCGGCAGTCTCGACGCGGCCGTCGACCGGGACCAGCTGCTCGCGCCGGTCGTGCGGCGGGTCGTGGGGTGGCTCACGCTGGTGTCGCTCGTCGCGCTCGCACTGTTCGGGCTCTGGGGTGCGCCCGCCGACGAGATCCAGGGTGACGCGCAGCGCGTCATGTACCTCCACGTGCCCGCCGCCTGGCTCGCGTACCTGGCGTTCTTCATCACCGCGGTGGCGTCGGCGCTGTTCCTGGTCCCCCGCACGCGGGCCCAGGTCTGGGATCGGGTCGCGGGCGCGTCGGCCGAGCTCGGCGTGATCTTCACGGGTCTGGCGCTGGCGCTCGGATCGATCTGGGGCCGCCCGGTCTGGGGAATCTGGTGGGCGTGGGACGCGCGGCTGGTGAGCACCGCGCTGTTGTTCTTCCTCTTCCTCGGCTACTGCGCGCTGCGGCGGATCCCGGCCGCCGACCCGGTCGGCGCCGCGAAGCGCAATGCCATCGCCGCGCTGATCGCGTTCGCCGACGTGCCGATCGTGCACTTCTCGGTCGAGTGGTGGCGGACGCTGCACCAGAAGGCGACCGTCTTCAACCCCGAGCTGAACCCGCAGATCCACGGCGTGATGGGGCTGACGCTCTGGATCGGCACGCTGGCGTTCACGCTGCTGTACGTGTATCTGCTCGATCGGCGGTACCGCCTCTCGGTGCTCGACGCGGGGCAGGCCGACCTCGAGTTGGAACAAGCCATTCTCGACCGCACCCGCGCCAGGAGCGTCCATGTCTGATCCCGGGTACGTGATCGCCGGTTGGAGCCTCGCCGCCATCGTGTTGGGCCTCTACACCTTCCGACTCGCGCGCAAGATCCGGTCGGCCGAACACGCCCGGCGCCTGGACCGCGCCGAGTCGGAGGCGGAGTCGGAGTCGGACTCGGATTCGGACGTCACGCCGGAGTCGACCGGGTGAGCTCGTCGCGCCTGCGGAACCCGCGGTACCTGGTGGCCGGGATCGTCGTGCTCATGACGGTCGGGATCGCCATCACCCTCGTCGTCGTCCTCTCCGAGAACATCGTGTTCTTCCGCACGGTCTCGGAGGCGGTCGCGGACCGACCGAATCAGGGATCGACGCCGTTCAAGCTCGCGGGCGCAGTGGTACCGGGATCGATCGAGCGCACCGGCGACACCCTGCGGTTCGAGGTGACCGACGGGAAGCGCACCGTGAAGGTCGTCCACAACGGCGACCAGCCCACCAAGTTCCAGGCCAAGGTGCCGGTGCTGTGCGAGGGGCGATGGGGGAAGGGCCTGACGTTCGACTCGGAGCGGATCCTCATCAAGCACGGCGAGAAGTACGAGCCGCCGAAGGTCGACACGAAACGGGCCCCCAAGGCCGACGCCGCGTGAGTCGGCTGCGATGAGGGCGACCCTCGGGATCCTGGGCATCGCGATCGGGCTCGGCGCGTCGGGCGTCGGCATCGCGTTGCTGCTGCGCGGGGTCGTGCGTCAGGACGCGGCGGCCATGCGCGCCGGCCGGGTGTGCGTGTTCGTGGTGCTCGGTGGCGCGCTGGTCTCGGTCGCGGCGATGGAATGGGCGTTGCTCACCCACGACTTCACCATCAAGTACGTCGCCGAGAACAACGCCCGATCGACGCCCACGCTGTTCACGATCACCGGACTGTGGGCCGCGCTCGAGGGCTCGATCCTGCTGTGGGCCCTGATCCTCGCCGGGTACCTCTCCTTCACCGCCCACCGGTTCCGGCACCGGCTGGCCGACCCGATGGTGGGCTGGGCGCTCATCGTCGGCCTCACGGTGTCGGCGTTCTTCTTCCTGTTCATGGCGGTGGCCGCCAACCCGTTCACGCTCGTCTCGGGCCTCGCGCCGCTCGACGGTCGGGGACCGAACCCGCTGCTGCAGAACCACCCGCTGATGGCGTTCCATCCGCCAATGCTCTACCTCGGCTACGTCGGGTTCACGATCCCGTTCTCGTTCGCGATGGCGGCGCTGATCACCGGCCGGTTCGGCGAAGGGTGGTTGGCCGACACCCGGCGCACGACGCTCGTCGCGTGGGGGTTCCTCACCGTCGGCATCATCCTCGGCGCCTGGTGGAGTTACGAGGTGCTCGGCTGGGGCGGCTACTGGGGTTGGGACCCCGTGGAAAACGCCTCGCTCCTGCCCTGGATCACCGCCACCGCTTTCCTGCATTCGGTGATGATGCAGGAGAAGAAGGGCATGATGAAAGTCTGGAAC
>CAZJBJ010000003.1:53052-61456 GCA_964544295.1 uncultured Bifidobacteriaceae bacterium | reverse complement strand
ATCCGCAGGACTGCACGTCGATCCCGTTCGACCAGGTGGACTTCCTGAAGGGTCTTGGTCAGCTCACGTTCCGGCCCGTCGCCGGTACCGACCTTCCCCAGTTCGCGGTCGGACCGGTGACCGTGCGCGTCGACTACCGCGTGCAGGGCACCACCGCGACCGACGCCGGCAGCTACGCCTGGAGCTTCGAAGCCAAGGCCTGACCGGCCTCAGTCGACGACGAAGGTCGCGGATCCCTTGATGGCCGCGCCCCCGCCGACGCGAGTGGCGACGAGTTCGAGGTCGACGGTGCGCGCACCTTCGTCCCGGCCGACGACGACGCCGCTGCACACCAGGCGATCCCCGGGCCACACCTGTTCCCGGAACTGCACGCCGAACGTGCGGACGTGACGGGGTCCGAGCCAATCGGTCGCGAAGCTCGCGAGAATCCCGGCCTGGAGCATGCCGACCGAGAACGCGCCCGGGTAGCCCGCCGACTGCGCGAACTCGTCGTCGTGGTGGATCGGGTTGAAGTCACCCGACGCGCCTTGGTACTGCACGATGTCGGTCCGGGTGATCGGCCCGTACTCGCGCTCGGGCATCTCGGTGCCGACGGTCAGCTCGTCCCACGTCGGCATCAGGCACCTCCCTCGTTGGTGGTCGCCGGTTGCCCGGTTTCGATCGCGGTGGACCGCGCCTCGGCGACGAGCGTGCCCGACTCGTCGCGGAACTCCGAGACGGTGACGACGAAGGTCATCGTGCCGCCGCGCTTGCCCACCTTCTCGTAGATGTCGTCGACGCGGGTCTGCACGGTGAGTTTCGTGCCCGCGGCCGGCGGCGGACCGTGGAAGGTGTACTCCTGACCGCCGTGCAGCAGCCGCCGCAGGTCCATCTTCACCTTCGAGAACACCGACTGGCCCTTCGGAGACCAGAACGACACGGTCGTGAGGAACGTCGGCGGGATCACCGGCGTCTCGCCCTCCAGGTAGTCGGAGTGGTCCGACTTCGTGGCCCGGGCGAACTCGCGCACCTTGCCCTGCTCGACGACGAGCGTGAACGGCTCGTCGGTGGCACCAATCGCCGATCGGTCGGCCATGCCTACTCCTCTGATTCCTCGGGTCCGTGGGCGAGCAACTGCTCGAACGCGGCTTCGTCCAACAACGTGACGCCCAACTGCTCGGCCTTGGCGAGCTTCGAGCCGGGATTCTCACCCACGAGCACGTAGCTCGTCTTCTTCGACACGCTGCCGGTGACCTTGCCTCCGCGCGCGGTGATCGCAGCCTCGGCCGTCTCGCGGGTGTATCCCTCCAGCCCGCCCGTGAGGACGAACGTCGTGCCGGTCAGGGTCTGGGGGGCCTCGGGCACCTGGATCACCGGAGCGTCGAAGTTCACGCCGGCGGCCCGCAGCTTCTCGATCAACGCCTGGTTGGTCGGGACGGTGAACCACAGGCGCAGGCTCTCGGCGATCACGGGCCCGACCCCCTCGACCGCGGTGAGTTCCTCGGCACTCGCAGCCATGATCGCGTCGAGGTTCGGGAACGCACGGCTCAGCGCGGCAGCCGCGGTAGGACCGGCGTGACGGATACCGAGCGCGACCACGACACGCGCCAGCGGTTGGGTCTTCGATGCCTCGATCGCCTGCAACAGGTTCCGCGCCGAGATCTCCCCCATGCGTTCCAGCGCGACGAGTTGGTCGTGGGTGAGCGAGTACACGTCGGCCGCGTCCTGCACGAGCCCGGCGTGCACGAGTTGGCGCACCCGCTCCTCGCCGAGACCCTCGATGTCCATCCCGCCCCGACCGGCGAAATAGATGATCTTCTGCTCGCGTTGCATCGGACAGTCCGAGCTCACGCAGCGTCGATCGACCTCGCCTTCGAGCTGGACGAGCGGCTGGCTCAGCTCACACGGACAGGTCTCGGGGAACTTCCATTTCCGCAGCCCGCGCTTCCGTTTCGCCAGGACGGGACCGACGACCTCGGGGATCACGTCGCCGGCCTTGCGCACGATGACGGTGTCGCCCACGCGCACGTCCTTGCGCGCGACTTCGTCGGGGTTGTGGAGGGTGGCCATCTGCACCGTCGATCCGCCGACGAAGACCGGTTCGAGCACGGCGAACGGCGTGGCCCGACCGGTGCGGCCGATGCTCACCATGATGTCCTTGAGGATCGTGGTCTTCTCCTCGGGCGGGAACTTGTAGGCGATCGCCCACCGCGGGGCCCGACTCGTCGAGCCCATCTCGGCGCGTTGCGGGAGCGGGTCGGGCTTCCCGACCGCGCCGTCGATCTCGTAGCCCAGCGAGTGCCGGTCGGCCTCCATGCGCACGCAGAAGTCGTGGACGGCTTCGAGATCGGGCAGCTGCTCGATGTGCGGGTTCACCGGGAACCCGAGCTCGCCGAGCCAGTCCAACGTCTCGTGGTGGCTGGTCAGCCTCGGACCGCCCTCCATCGCGCCCGGCTGGTAGCAGTACAACGAGAGGTTGCGGCTCGCGGTGATGGTCGAGTCGATCTGGCGTAAGGACCCGGCCGCGGCGTTGCGCGGGTTGGCGAAGAGCCGGTCCTCCTTCTCGGCCTGCCGCTCGTTCAGTGCAGTGAACGAGGCGAGCGACATGAACACCTCGCCCCGCACCTCCAGCGTGGACGGGATCCGCGTGCCCTGCAGCGTCCGGGGGAGGTCGGCGATCGTCAGCACGTTGGCGGTGACGTCCTCGCCGGTCGTGCCGTCGCCGCGGGTCGCACCGCGGACCAACCGACCGTCCTCGTACAACAACGAGATCGCGAGCCCGTCGAGCTTCGGCTCGCCGACGTAGGTGATCGGCTCGGTCACGAGCTTGCCGATGCGTTCACCCCAGGCGAGGAGATCGTCGCGGGAGAACGCGTTGTCGAGCGACATCATCGGCAGGAGGTGGCGGACCTCCGAGAACGGCGTCGGCAACCGGGCCGCGCCAGGCCGCTGGGTCGGTGAGTCGGCGGTGACCAGATCGGGGTGATCGGCTTCGAGACCGCGCAGTTCGTTGAGGAGATCGTCGTACTCGGCGTCGCTGACCTCGGGCTCGTCGTGGCCGTAGTAGCGCTCGTCGTGATAACGGATCAGGTCGCGGAGCTCCGCGGCTCGGTCGACGATCTGCTTCGGGGCCACCACGGCGGCGACTCTAGCGACGCCGGTGCGCCGCGCCGGTGGTGGCTACGCGCCGGCGGTGAGCCGGGCGGCGGCCCGCTGGGCCGCGACCCGTTCCGCCATCTCCGACGCCAGCCGCAGTGACCGTTCGGCCTGGGAGACGCCGTGGCCGGCGAGCCCGCAGGCGGGCGTGATGATGGCCTGGCTCCGCAACCGCAGCGGCTCACAACCGCGGCGGGTGAGCTCACACCACGTGCCCACCAGCTCACGCCACAACGGTTCGGGTGACTCGCCGATCGGGCGGTCGGTCGGCACCGCGCCCCAGGCGATCCAACCATCCGCGTCGATGTGACGAACGAGCGAGCCGACGTCGTCGATCAGGCGCGCCGAGACGGGCAGTCCGAGCACGGTCGGACCGGCCTCGAACGCGAGCCGCACGTCGCCGTCGCCGCACACGTGGATTCCGGTCTCCGTGGCCGTCGACGCGAGGGCGCTGGACAGCAGGTCGATGGCGTCCTCGCGCTCGATCGGCGCCTCGTCGCGCGCCCAGAGCACGAGGGCGGGCTCGTCGAGGAACAGCAGCGGGCGGGCGCCCCGCAGGCGCGCGGCCAGGAGATCCTCGAGCGCGCCGATCCACTGTTCGACGGTCGCGAGCGCCCGTTCGAACGCCACGGCGGGGCCGAGCCCGGCCCGCACCAGTGCCGTGCCGAGCGTCAGCGGCCCGACCACCTGGGCCTTGACCCGTCGGATCGGTTCCGGGGCGAGCGCCGCCGCGTCGAGGAACCCGAGGATGCCCGCGTGCGACTCGGTCGTGAACCGGACGTCGATGGGTTCACCGACACGATCGGGGTCGACGATCAGGGAGCCGTCGGGCGCAATGGTGACCTCGGGCAACGCGTTGGCCCATTGCGCGACGACACCCTCGGCCGGTACCGCGAGCTGCGGGATCGCCGGCAGCTCGGGATGGACGCGCAGAACCATCTCGGCGGCAGCGGCAGCATCCGTGAACGGCAGGCTCCCGATTCCCGTCGCCAACCCCGTAGGGAACACTCCACCGTGCAGGCTGTGGGACATTCGATTCGTAGTATACGAACGCCTCTTTCGCACTCTTCGAAGCGAGCGCATGTCACTTCCATGAACAACTGGGCGCTGCGCGCACTCTGGATCAGCCTGCCGGTCACTGCGGGCGCGGCGTTCGCCGACGCCATTGCACCGTGGGCCGACGCGCCGCGGGTCGTGGCCGGCGTGCTCCTGTGGGCCGCGTGGACCGCGGTGCTGGTCGCCATGCTCGTGCCCCGACCGTGGTCGCTCACCGTGACCCGACTGATCACCCCGATCGGCTTCGGTGCGGCGGTCGTCGTCCTGAGTACCGGACGCGCGTCCACGCTGGCCGCGGTCGCCGCGGTCGTGGTGCTCGGTGCGACGTTCGTGTTGGGGACTCGGGGGGAGTTCGCCCGGGCCTGCGCCCAGGGCGCGGCCTACGGCGACGAAGAACGTTTCCCGCTGAAGGTGCCGCCCGGCGTCGCGTTCGCCATCCTCCCCGTTGCGCTCCTCGTCATCGCCGCCGCGGGGATCGTCGGCCCACTCCTCGTCGCCGACGGCCACGGGGTGGTGGGGATCGCGGTCATCGTGCTCACCGCCCCGCCGGCATGGATGGCCGTCCGGCTCGCACACCAACTCTCCATGCGCTGGGTCGTGCTCGTGCCCGCCGGGCTCGTGATCGCCGACCCGCTCACGCTGACCGACCCCGTGCTGTTCCCCCGCGCCCACATTATGGGCCTCGGACCCGCCGATCCGTCCCGCCGCCCACCCGAGGGTGCCTGCGACCTCCGCCTCGGCGCGTCGTTCGGTTCGTGCGCGCTCCTGCTCGACGACGACGCGCCGATCATTCGTCGGGTACGCCGCGAGGGGGTGACCGTGCAGGCCAACCTGCTGCTCGTCACCCCGACCGCCGCACCGCGGCTCCTGGAACGAGCGCGCGCCCGTCGCATTCACGTCCGCACCGAGTAGCCGGGGCGCGCCGTCAGATGGCGATGGCCGAACCGAGCACCCGGTCGGCGTCCGCCCCGGTGCCGTAGAGCGCCAGGGTCTGGCCCGGCGCGACCCGCGGCTGCGATGCCACCCATTCCACGTGATCGCCCCGCCACACCGCGGCATGCGCGTCGCCGTGGGACCGAACCTGCACCGCGATCGAGTCGCCGACGGCGAGCGGTGCACCGGTGAACGTCGGCCGTTCGAACGCCACGACGTCGCGCAGGAGATCGTGGCGATCGCCGAGCGTCACGGTCGCGCTCGGCGCGTCCACGTCCACCACGTAGCGGCGCTCGCCCGTCGCCACCGCGAGGCCCCGGCGTTGACCGACGGTGAACGCGCGCACGCCGTCGTGGGCGCCGAGCACGGAACCGTCGGTGTCGACGATCGCACCGGGCGCGGGCGGCACGCGCGCGTCGAGGAACGCGGTGCGTCCGCCGCGGGTGATGAAGCACACGTCCATGCTCTCGGCCTTGGACGCGGTGCGCAGGCCGAGCCGGGCCGCGTGCGCGCGCACGTCGGCCTTGGTCATCTCCCCGACCGGCAACACCGTGCACGCGAGCTCGGCCTGGCTCAGGATCGCCAACACGTAGGACTGGTCCTTGGCCGGGTCCTCACCGCGCCGCAGTTCGGCGATCCCGGTCGCAGGATCGTGGGTGATGCGGGCGTGGTGCCCGGTGGCGAGCGCGTCGAAGCCCATGGCGCGGGCCCGATCGAGCAGCCGGCCCCACTTCATCGACCGGTTGCACTCGATGCACGGATTCGGCGTGCGCCCGTCGGCGTAGGCCTGCACGTAAGGGTCGACGATCTGGTCGTCGAACTCCTCGGCGAAGTTGAACACGTAGTGGGGCACGTCGAGCTGCGCGGCGACCCGGCGGGCGTCCTCGACGTCGGACACCGAACAGCACCCCGAATCGCTCGCACCGCCCCAGAGCTTCAGGGTGACCCCGGTGACGTCGTGGCCCTGGTCGCGCAGCAACGCCGCCGCGACGGACGAGTCCACGCCGCCACTCATCGCGACCAAGATGCGGCTCATGCCGGTACCGCGGCGCGCAACTGCTCCACCGCGCGCGGGATCTCGGCCAGGGCGAGATCGACGTCGGCGTCGACCGACGCGTACCCGAGGCTGAGCCGGATCGAGGCCGTCGCGTCCTCCCGGCGCATGCCCATCGCGGCGAGCACGTGGGAGATCTCGGTGGCACCCGACGAGCACGACGACCCGGCCGCGGCGTAGAGCCCGCGCTGATCGAGCATCAGGAGCAGCGCCTCACTCTCGACGCCGCGGAAGCCGAGGTGGAGATGACCCGCGGTCGTGTGCTCCGGCGCGCCGTTGAGGAACGTGTCGGGAACGGCCGCGACGAGACCGTCCCGCAGGCGATCCCGCAGCCGGGCGATGCGGGCCGCCTCCTCGACGCGTCGTTCGTTGGTGATCCGCAAGGCGGTCGCCAACGCCACGACCCCGGCCACGTTGACCGTGCCCGCGCGCAGACCGCGTTCCTGGCCGCCACCCTCGATCTCCGCGTCGAGCGCGACACCGGCGCGGGCGACGAGAACACCGACGCCCTTCGGTCCGCCGAACTTGTGACCGGAGATGGCGACGAGATCACAGTCGCGGGTCAGCATCGCGACGTCGACCCACGGCACGGCCTGCACCGCGTCGGTGTGCAGCTTCGCCCGGGGCGCGCGCTCGCGGACGAGCGCCGCGACCTCGGCGATCGGCTGGATCGTGCCGACCTCGTTGTTCACCGTCATCACCGACACCAGCGCGGTGTTCGCATCGAGGCGTGCCGCGAGATCGTCGAGATCGACCAGGCCCGTCGGGGTGATCGCCGCAGTGGCGAACCGGAAACCCTCGGTGGCCAGCCGCTCCGTCGCAGCCAGCACCCCCTTGTGCTCGAACGCGGTCGTGACGACGCCGTCGAGCGCCGGAGTGGTCCGCCGGGCGGCGCGGGCCGCGCCCTTGATCGCGAGGTTGTCCGCCTCGGTCCCACCGCCGGTGAAATAGATCTCGTTCGGCTGGGCGCCGAGGTCCGCCGCCACCGACTCGCGGGCCGCTTCCAGCGCGGTCTTGGCCGCGCGCGCCGCACCATGACTGCCCGACGGGTTCCCCGGGTGGTCGGTGAGGAACGGCAGCATCGCCGCCACCGCCTCGGGCCGCATCGGCGTGCTGGCGGCATGGTCGAGGTACGCGCTGGGAGACATGGCCCTCCAAGTCTACGAAGGGGGTCCCACCCAGGCTCTAGTTTGGGATGCATGTCTGCTCCTCATCCGCAGACGGACGCCGTCCCCTCGGCGTCCGGCGGCGGGGTCACCACCCACGGCCTGAGCAAGTGCTTCGGCGACCTCTGGGCGCTGCGCGACCTCCACCTCGACGTCGCGCCCGGCACCGTGCTCGGCCTGCTCGGCCCCAACGGTGCGGGCAAGACGACCGCGATCCGCATCCTCACCACGTTGAGCCAACCCAGCGAGGGATCGGCGACGGTGGCGGGCTACGACGTCGTCGACCATCCGGAACAGGTCCGCGAACAGATCGGGGTCGCGTCGCAGACCGCGACCGTCGACGACCTGATGACCGCGCGGCTGAACCTCGAGATCATCGGTCGTCTCCGTGGGCTCACCAAGGCCACGGCCACCGAACGGGCCGACGACCTCCTCGCACAACTCGACCTCACCGATTTCGCCACCGCCCTGGTCAAGACCTATTCGGGCGGCATGCGGCGCCGGCTCGACCTCGCCGCCAGTCTCATGGGCGATCCGACCGTGCTGTTCCTCGACGAGCCGACCACCGGTCTCGATCCGTTGAGTCGCGGCCACCTCTGGGACATGCTCGGCGAGCTCGTCCGCGGCGGCACGACCGTCATCCTCACCACGCAGTACCTCGAAGAGGCCGACCGCATGGCCGACGACATCGTCGTGCTCGACCACGGGCGCACGGTGGCCCACGGCACGCCCTCCGAGTTGAAGTCGCGCATCGGTGGCAACCGCCTCGACGTGACGCTCACACCCTCGGACGACCTCACCGTCGCCGCCGGCGTGGTGGGTCCGTTCGTCGACCGCGCCCCCGCGATCGACCACGACGCGCGGGTGCTGACGCTGCCCATCCGCGACGGCGTGCGCAGCATCGAGGTGCTGCGCGCGCTCGATGACGCCGGCATCGACGCGATCGACGTCACCCGCCGCGAAGTCACCCTCGACGACGTCTTCCTCACCCTGACCGGCACCAAACCCGAACCCGAACCGGAATCGAAGGCATGAGCGAGCCGTCGACCCCGATGCACCG
>CAZJBJ010000003.1:0-52952 GCA_964544295.1 uncultured Bifidobacteriaceae bacterium | reverse complement strand
ACGCCGCGCGCGGCGAGCGGGGCCCGAGCGGCCCGGCGCAGCCGAGAGCGGAGTGGCATGAGCGAGCCGTCGACCCCGATGCACCGACGCCGCGCGCGGCGAGCGGGGCCCGAGCGGCCCGGCGCAGCCGAGAGCGGAGTGACATGAGCAAGCATCTGGTGGCCGACGCGCGGGTGCTGGCCCGGCGCAACATCGAACACATTCGGCAGGTCCCGGAGAAGCTGACCAACGTCACGGTCCAACCGCTGATGTTCGTGCTGCTCTTCGCGTACATCTTCGGCGGTGCCATCCAGGTCGACGGCGGCAGCTACGCCGAATACCTGATGGCCGGGATCCTCATCCAGACGTTGACCTTCGCCATGATGGGCCCGGCGATGTCGGTCGCCACCGACTTCCAGGCCGGCGTGATCGACCGGTTCCGGTCGCTCCCGATCCCCCGCCCCGCCTACCTGCTCGGCCACTACTTCGCCGAGATGCTCGGTCAGATCCTCACCATCGTGATCCTGCTCGTCACCGGGCTCATCGTCGGGTGGCGGGTGCACAGCAGCGTGCTCGAGGCCGGCGAGGGGATCCTGCTCCTGCTCGTGTTCTCGACCGCGATCGTCTGGCTCGGCATCTGGCTCGGCATCCTCGTGCGCTCGCCGGACGCGGTGATGGGCATCGGATTCGTGATCGTGTTCCCGCTCACGTTCATCTCGAACGCGTTCGTCCCGATCAAGACCATGCCGATCGCCCTGCAGTGGATCGCGAGCCTCAACCCGGTGAGCGTGATGATCGCCGCCATTCGCGAGCTGTTCGGCAACCCGGTGACCCCGGTCACCCAACACGTCTGGCCGATGGACCATCCGGTCCTCGCCGCGTGGATCTACAGCATCGCCTTGGTGATCATCGGCTGGATCGTCGCCCAACGCCGCTACGTCGTCCGCACCACCGAGTAGCCGAGTCGCGAGGTCGAACGCCCCGGGCAGCGACCCCGCTACGCAGCGTGATGTGACGCGCGACCGGGAACGGTCCGGCCGGTGAACACGTTGTCACCAGTGACCCGGACGGGGTTCGCAACCATCCGATCCGGGTATGACAGCGGTCAGTTGCACCGGCGAGAGCGGAGACCCGGAATGACTGTCACACCCCCATGCGACACTGCGAGCGTGACCACCCAGTTGCGACTCCTGAGCACCCCTGAACCCCCCGAGACCGAGGCATTGGCCGGCTCGACGGCGACCCGAACCCGCGTCTCGCGGGCCAAGGTCCCGGCCCGCCGTCCCGCCCCGGCCCCGGTCCGGCTGTCCGAGCGGACGCGTCAGATCGGTCAGTCCGGAGTCGCCGAGGCGCGTCGTCGGCTGGCGGAGATCCAGGCCACCACCGAGCGCGCCCACGAGTTGGTCCGAGCCAGCTGAGCGGAGCCCGGCCGCCCGCCGTTGGCGTCAGCGCGCCGGTTGGTAGACGCCGAACACGTCCCGCAACACGTCGGACACCTCGCCCAAGGTCGCGTACGCGCTGAGCGCGGTCTTCATCGGGTACAGCACGTTGGCCGTGCCCTCGGCGGCGGTGCGCAGATCCGCGAGGGCCGCGTCGACCGCCGCCTGATCCCGCCGGGCCCGCAGCGCCGCGAGCCGCGCCGACTGCTGGCGTTCCAACTCCGGGTCGATCGGGAACACGTCGGGCTCTTCGGGGTTCGGGTCGGCGAACTTGTTGAGACCGACGATGATCTTGTCGCCGTTGTCCACCGCCTTGGCCCACTCGAACGCGGCCCGCTCGATCTCGTCCTGCATGTAGCCGGCCTCGATCGCGGCGACCGCGCCGCCGAGCTCGTCGATCTTCTCGATGTAGCGCCACGCCGCGGCCTCGACCTCGTTGGTGAGCGACTCGACGAAGTAGGAACCGGCGAGCGGGTCGACCGTCTCGGTCATGCCCGTCTCGTACGCCACGATTTGTTGGGTGCGCAACGCGATCTTGGCGGCGCGTTCGGTGGGCAGACCCAACGCCTCGTCGAAGCCGTTGGTGTGCAGACTCTGGGTTCCGCCCAACGCGGCGGCCATCGCCTGGAGCGCGACCCGCACCACGTTGTTCTCCGGCTGTTGCGCGGTAAGCATCGAACCGGCGGTCTGGGTGTGGAACCGCAGCAGCTTCGACTTCTCGTTCTTGGCGCCGAACCGGTTGCTCATGATCCAGTACCACATGCGCCGCGCGGCCCGGAACTTCGCGATCTCCTCGAAGAAGTTGTTGTGTCCGTTCCAGAAGAACGAGAGGCGCGGCGCGAAGTCGTCGACGTCGAGCCCCGAATCGACCGCGGCCTGCACGTACGCGATCGCGTTCGACAACGTGAACGCGATCTCCTGCACCGCCGTGCTGCCCGCCTCACGGATGTGGTAGCCGGAGATCGAGATCGTGTTCCAGCGCGGAACGTGCTCGCCGCAGTAGTCGAAGATGTCGGTGATGATCCGCATCGACGGCCGCGGCGGGTAGATGTAGGTGCCGCGTGCGACGTACTCCTTGAGCAGGTCGTTCTGGATGGTGCCGCTGATCTTGTCCGACGACACGCCCTGCTTCTCCGCGACGATCTGGTACAGCAGCAGGAGGATCGCGGCGGTCGAGTTGATCGTCATCGACGTCGACACGGTGTCGAGCGGGAGGCCCTGCAGCAGGATCTCCATGTCCTCGAGCGAGTCGATCGCGACGCCGACCTTGCCAACCTCACCCTCGGAGCGGGGGTGGTCCGAGTCGTAGCCCATCTGGGTGGGCAGGTCGAAGGCGCAGGAGAGACCGGTCTGGCCGGCACCGAGCAGGAAATGGAACCGCTCGTTGGTCTCGGCCGCCGTCCCGAACCCCGAGTACTGGCGCATCGTCCACGGCCGGGTCCGGTACATCTGGCTGTACACACCCCGGGTGTAGGGCGGCGTCCCGGCCTCCCCCAGGGCGGAGGCCGGATCGAACTCGGCGGCCTCGAGGTCCGCCGCGTTGTACTGCGGCTTGATCTCGATTCCGGAATCGGTGCGGCGGGGTGCGTCGTCGGCCATCGGCGGATCGTACCGGTGTCCCCCCGGAGGACCCCAGCCCGGACCAACATGGGGGATGCATCGATGCCGGTCCCTCCTCCTGGTCGTCGCCGTCTCGGTCGCGCTGGCCGCCTGCAGCAGCGGCTCGTCGAAGGGTTCGTCGACGACCACGACGAAGGCCCGCACCTCGTCGACGAGCACCGCCGACCGGGAGGATGTCGTCCTGGCCAAGGCGGGGCTGATCACCCAGGCCGACGTGCCGGGCTTCACCGCCAACCCGGCGACCACCAAGGCCGAGCTGGACGAGATCGACGCGCTGGCCAAGACCCTCCCCGCGTGCCAGACCTTCATGGCGGCCAAGCAGGACGGTGACGTGCAGCGCCGCTCACCGCAATGGGCCAAGGAGCAGACCACGACCGACAGCGGCACCGCCGTCTACGCCGACGTCGACGCGATCACCCCGCAACTCGAGCTCTACCGTGACCCGACGATCGTCGACTGCTACCGGGCGCTGTACACCGCGGCGGTGTCCAAGATCGTGCCGCCGAACGCCACCGTGAGCGTCGACGTGAGTCCGATCGCCGTGGAGGTCGTGGGCGACGCGCAGTTCGGATTCCGGATCACCGTGCGGATCGAATCGGAAGGCCGGACCGACGGTCAGGTCGCCGACGTGATCGGCGTGCAGGTCGGACGGGTCGGCCTCACCCTCAACGTGAGCGGCACCGTGCCCGAGATGGCCAAGCTCGAATCCGACCTCCTGCCCGTCCTGGTCCAGCGCCTCCAAGACGCCCAGGCGTAGCTATCCCGTTTGGGGTGCGGCCGTGGCGTGAGCGCCGATGCGTTCGGGGCCGAGACCGATGAGGCCGAGGAACAGCGGGCGCACCGGACGGGCGATCCGCACCACGACCCGATCGTCGGTCACCGCAACCTCGACCGTGACCGACGACGGCAACGACGACGCGGCGAGGACCTCGGAGACGGCGCGCCGTGCCGCAGTCGGATCGAGCCGCGCCTCACGTCCGTCGCTCGCCCGATACTGCGCCTCGTCCAAGGACGACGCGCCCGCCAACGCCGCACTGTCGGCCACGTTCTGCAGATCCCGCCGCGCGGTGAACATGCGGGCACCGTCGACGGCGAGCCCGGCGAACATCAACCCGAGCAGCAGCACGCCGATCAACACCACCGACGCCTGGCCCGCTTCGCGCCTCACGCGCCACTCCGATACCGGTCGAGCCGCACCGCGTGGGTCGCCTCCACGGGCACCGTCAACCCGCCGGTGATCGCACCGAGGAACGGAATCGACGCGACCGGCACCTCGGTGCGCACCCGCACGACGAGGACCTCCCCCCGTTGCCGGAGACCGGCGACCGACGGTGCGAGCGACCCCGGTGCCAGACCGTGATTGCGCCCCGCGAGCTCGACCGCGATCGCACCGCGCTGCGCGGCTTCGCCTTCGGAGTCGGCCACCACGATCACCCGCCCGTACTCGCGCGCCGCCGCGCTGGTTGCGAGCGTCGCCCGATGCAACGCGCCGAAGACGAGCAGCACGTGCAACAGCACTCCGAAGATCAGACTCCCGAGAATCGCGATTTCGACGATCGCACTCCCCTCCTCCCGCCGCGGCGTCATGGGCGCACCACGGTGTCTTCGTCCAACGCCCGGGCCTCGGCCGTGACCACGAACTCGGGCAGGAACGGCACGATGTGGGGAGCGACGCCGGACACCCGCACGATCACGGCGTCACCGTCCTGGGCCGCGCCGATCGCGAACGAGGCGGCGCGTCCGCCCAACCCGTCATGCAACACCGACCGCGTCCGCTCGGCACCGTCGGACAAGGGGCGGCCGGTCTCGGCGGCCGTCCGTGCCCCTTCGTCGGCCGCGTTCACCGTCACGTTGCGCGCCCACACCCACATCGCCATCTGCATGAGCACCATGAGTGCCGCGACCGTGAGCAGCGCGACACCGAGGAACTCGACGATGGCCGTGCCCTGCTCGTCGGCCGATCGGTGACGAGGCCGCTCAGCCGCGGAGCTGATTGAGCGCATCACTCACGATCGACGCCAGATCGGGCTGCACGATGGCCCAGAGCGCCATCACGATCCCGATCCCCATCACCAACAACATGACCCATTCGGGGATCGAACCGCGCTCGTCCCGCTCCACTCTTCGCATCCGTGCTCCTCTCACCGGGCCAACGTCCTGATGGCCACAACTCCGGGATAGAAGGCGAAGACGATCGCGACGGGCAGGATCAACATGACCACTGGCACCAGCATCGAGATCTGCTTCTTTCCCGCGACTTCGATCAACTCACGCTTCTCGCGCTCGCGCAGGTCGAACGCCAAGGAGCGCAGCGCATCCGCCAGGGGGATGCCGCGCTCCTGGGCCGCAACGATGGCGGCCACGAACCGACCGAAGGCCGGGACCCCGAGCACCCGCGCTCGTTCCTCCAGCGCCTCGGCCAACGGTGTCCCGCCGCGCGCCTGACGCAACGCGCGGCGAAGTTCCTGCGCGAGCGGGCCTCCGCCGGTCTCGGCCACCATGGCCAACGCGGTGCGGAGGCTTTCGCCAGCCGTGACCGCGAGACACACGAGGTCGACGACGGTCGGCAGCGCCAGGCGCGCGTGCTCCCGCCGCTGGGCGATCGTCCGCGTGAGCGCCCGATCCCGGCCGGCCACACCCGCAGCTGCGAACGCGAGCGCGATGCCGAGCACCGCAACCGGGGAGACGGTCCGTCCCGCAGCCGCGAGCAGGACGCCGAATCCCAGTCCACCCGCGAAACCGCCGAGCCCCCACATCACCTGCTGGGAGCGGAACCCTGACGGGTCGAGTTCCGTCCCGGCGGCACTCAGGCGTTCGGCCAGCTGCTGGCCGTCGTCGAACAGATGCTGCAGTCGATCACCCCACGCCCGCATCACCGGATCGAAGACTGCGCCCAGGCCTGACGACCTCGGCGACGTGCCGAAGAGGGTCGACCGACCGGGCCCGAGCGTGATGAGGTACGGCACGAGCCGTCGCGACAGCACGGTGCGCCGGAATCGGGGCAAGGCACTCACGAGCACGACGAAACCGAGCCCGCCGAGCAACACCACCACGACGGCGCGCAGCGGGCTCATGCGCTCACCGGCTCGGCCACGAGGACGCGCGGTTCTTCGGCAAGCCGACCGAGGCGCATCATGAGGCGGTACCCGACGACGGTGACCGCGGCGCCGACGAGGAGCACCATCACGCCCGTCGGCGTGTCGAACGCCGCGGCACCCTGCGGTCGGCTGGCCACCAGCGCCAACACCAACCATGGCGCCGAGGCGGCGACCCGCGCCGCGACGACGGTCCAGGACTGCCGAGCTTCGATCTCGCGGCGGGTGGCGACGTCCTCCCGGAGGAACTCGGAGAGGGTGCGCAGGACCCGGCCCAACTCGCGACCACCGACCCGATGCGCCAGGATCAGCGTCCGCACGATCCGGTCCGCGATGGGGTCGGCCACCCGTGAACCCATTCGTTCGAGCGCGCCCACCAGATCACCCGTCACCCGATGGTCGGAGACCACGGACCGGAAGACGGGTTGGAGGGTCTCGGGACCACGGTCGGCGACCACGCCGATCGCGGCGGGCAGCGTGTCGCCGGCGCGCACTGCGCCTGCGAGCAGCTCGATCGCCTCGGGCCACGCCCGCCGTCGAGCCACGCGTACCGACCGTCGGCGCCGCCGGTAGTAGGTGGTCGGTGCCACGCACCCGGCCAGGCTCGCCACCAGCGCGACACCGGCCGAGCCGATCGTCACGAGCACGAATGCGCCCACCACGAATCCGAGACCGAGGCTCGCCACGACGAACTGGGCCGGGCTGACCTGGTCGAGACCTGCCGCGCCGAGCCAGGCACGAATGCGCGCGGGCGCGACGGGCGGGCGCGACTCCACCTGACGGCGAGTGAGGCCGTCGAACACCATGAAGACGCCGAGCGCCAACCCGATCGCCACGATCGTCCTCATCGGAGCACCGCGGCGAGATCGAGACCCCGATCGGTGAACCGCTCGCGGCCGGCGGGATATTCACCGGTCCAGGTCAGGTCCCGTCCGGCACCGGTGAAGATCGCTCCCGCCGTCAGGTCCGCGCCGTCGCCCACCTGTTCGCCGACGCTCAGAATTTCGGTGATCTCCCGGCCATTCGTCGACCGACGGCAGAACACGACGAGATCGACGCACGCGGCCACCGTCGCGGCGATGAACCGGCGATCCAGATTCTCTCCGGCCAGGAGCGGCAGCGTCGTGAGCTTGCGCAGCGCTTCCCGAGCCGAGTTGGCGTGCACCGACGTCATGCCGACGGCGCCACTATTTAGCGCCAGCAGCATGTCCAGCGCCTCGGGGCCGCGCACCTCGCCGATGACGATCCGATCGGGCCGCATCCGGAGGGACTCCCGGACGAGATCACGCAAGGTGATCGCCCCTTCGCCTTCGAGGTTGGGTTGACGGCACTGCATCGCAACCACGTCCGGACGATCGACCCGGAGTTCGAACACCTCCTCGCAGGTGACGATGCGGTCCCGGGCGGGCACGGCACCGAGCAGGCAGTTGAGCAGCGTGGTCTTTCCCGCGCCGACGGCACCGGCCACCACGATCGAGAGGCCGGCGCGCACCGCCGCATCCAGAAACGAGGCCGCGGCGTCCGAACACGAACCGATCGCGACCAGCTCGGCACACGACTGCGCGCGCAATCCGACGAACTTGCGGATGTTCACCGACCAGTGATTGGTGATTGGCGGAATGGCCACGTGCAGGCGGCTTCCGTCGGGCAAGCGCGCATCGACGAACGGCTGGGCCCGATCGAGGCGTCGACCCGCGCGGGCCAACATGCGCTCGACCAGTTCCTCGACGTCGCGCGCATCGAGCACCACGCCAGTCAGCTCGTGCTCTCCACCGCGCGCGGCGAACACCCGACCCGGTTCGTTGATCCAGATCTCCTCGACCGTCGGGTCCTCCAACAACGGTGTGATCGCGCCGAACCCGACGATGCGCTGGTGCAGCAGCTCCACATCCCGATCCGCCAGCGGTGGCAGTCCACCTCCGAGGTACCGGTCGCGGTATTCGGCCACGACCTCATCGATCAGTGCCCGCAGGGCGCGGTCCTCGTCGACGGGCACGTCGCGTGCCGCCAGCAGCTCGCGCACGTCGTGTTCGACCCGTGCGATTGCGACGTCGGACCCGAGATCGATCATGCGAGCACCGTGACGAGCGACTCGCGCAACTCGCGCAGCCAACGAGACCGCGGCGCGACCTCGGTGAGCGCTCGGCCTTCCCACGTCACCCGAGTGAACGCCGGTTCGTCGGGAAGGATCGCCCGGGGAATGGCCCCGGTCCACTCCTCGATCGATCGCGAACAGTCCTGGAGCCGTCGACCCGCGCGCGGGGCGCGGTTGAGGACGACCGTCGCCGTCGCAGCACTGTCCGGCCCGACATCGGTGAGGGTCCGGTGGGCCACGACCGCTCGCCGGAGACCGACGGGGTCAGCCGCGGCGATCAGCACGATCTCGTCGGCCCGCTCCAACGCGATCCGGGTCACCAGATTGCGGCGGTAGGGCGCTCGGTCGTACGTGAGTTCCTCGTCCTCTTCGATGGGTGCGGCGAGGTCGACCACGACGACATCGAACATGGTGGACGCCTCGGCGAGGACCGCGCGCCACGCCGTCTCGCGCACCTCGGGCCAGAGTTCGGCACGCGCCAACCCCGTCAGCACCATGAGCCCGTCGGGCCCGTGCTGCAGTGCCGAGCCGAGTCCACTCGGCCAACCATCCGCAGCGAGCCGCGCCGCCTGCGCCAACGATGGTGACTCCTCGAGTTCGAGGAGCTGCGCGACCGACGCCGCCCACACGTCGGCATCGACGAGCACGGTGCGGGCGCCGGCCCGAGCGGACTCGATCGCGAGATGCACCGCGACCGTCGTCCGACCGGGAGATCCGGCACCGCCCCACACCGCGACGACCCGGCCGGCGGTTGTCGATGCGCGGGAGTCGGCCGGTTGCGTGGCTGACCCGGACTCGCCCGGAATCGGGGCCAACGCATACAGGGCCGCCGCAATGGACTCCGGAGACACGTCGGCCTCGAACTGCTGCACGCCGAATCGGTCGAGCGAACGGGCGGAGTTGCCGATCGCGATGGTCTCGATGCCGGACCGACGCAACGTGGTGACCAGATCGCGATCGATCCAGGTCAGTGAGGCATCGAGCAGTACCGCCGCCGGCCGATCGCGGAGCGCGGTGCCGAGCAACTCACCGTGGTCCACACATCGACGGGCGACGCGTACGCCGAGCTCGCGCCGCTGGAACGCCCGCACGAGCGAGAGCTCCCACGGTGCCCCGCCCGCGCACACCACGACATCGATCGTGTCGGTCATCGGAGATCGCCCCGGTCGAAGCGGTCACGCCCCGCGCCGTCGAGATCGCCGTGTGCGCGGATCACGTCGAGCTCCGCGTTGCGGGCGGCGAACGCCACCGCGACCGCGGCATCCGGTTCGACCGCGAGCGTCAGGGCACTGATCGCGCCGGCATGCTGGCCGAAGAGCCCGTCGGCCCGCACCACGCCACGGACGGTCGCGTCACTCGCCACCATGACGGTGCGCGCCGCATCCGTTCCCTTGTCGAAGGTGGCCAGGACATCGACGCGGTCCCCGTCACGGACGTCCCCGCCGAGGGCATGCTCGGGCGTCACCGGAATCGTGATGTCCCGTCCGCCGGGAATCGCACCGCCCAGCGCGGCGACGGGCACCACCGAGCCAGCGGGGAGGGCGGTGCGCAGCACCCGGCCGATCGGCACACCGTGGCCGGCGCGACTCAGGCCGTCCAGTGTGGCCGGGTCCCCCCGCAGTTCGCGGACCGAGACGTCACTCCCACTCACCACATGCCCGGCCTCGAGGTCGCTCGCCGCGACATAGACGCGGGTCATCGGCGCCGGATCACCCGCGAGCCGCAGTCCACCGATGATCGACACTGCGATCAACACCACGCCGGCGACCACCCGCGAGTCGATCGCCGGAACCCGGAGCCTGCGCCGGCTGAGCACGCCGATCGCCGCTGTCATCGGGACACGTCCATGACGGTCAGGGCAAGCTGAGCATCGCGCTTCGCTACGCTGTTGCAGCCAGTCACAGGGAACTGCACGAGACGCAGCGCTGAAGGAGCCTTCGTGGCCGACACCGACGACCTGCCACCGCCGCTCTTGAAACCCGCCGACGTCGCGCGGGTGCTCAGCGTCACCGTGACCCAGGTGTACACGCTCATGCGTTCGGGGGACCTGCCGGCATTGAAGATCGGCAAGAAGGGGGTCTGGCGGGTGAGCCGCGAGACCCTCGAGGCGTACATCGCCGACCTCGAGGCCGAGGCCCGATCGCGGGTGCCGGTCATCGACTCGTCTCCCGACTGATCCGACCGACCGCGGCGATCCGCACGTCGTGCACCCGGCGGGTGCGGGCCCGGGCCGAGCCGAGTTCGTCGGCGACCTCGGCGAGGCGTACCCAGTCCCGGCCCACCCGTACGATGCGGCCCCGCAGGATCGCTCCGTCGATCATGCTCAGCGCCACCACGTCCCCGGTGGCCACTCTCCGGAGCAACTCGTCGAACCCACGCACCTCGTCGGCTGCCGCGAGCAACTCACGGGCGTGTTCCTCGTGCTCGAACTGCCCCTCGGCGCGGAACTCCGCGGCGATCGCATCGAACTCGTCCATCCCTGGCCCTCCGGTTCGATCCCGCCATCCGTAGCAGGAAGGTCACGGAGAGTAGTCAGACGGAGACGCGAGATTCTGCGCGCCTGAGCCAAATTCCCCAATTCCGAGGATGAGCCTTGACCCCATCGTAGGTCTTTGCCACCCTGCTCAAGGCAACACGATGGAAACCGATGCAAAACAACGGTCCCACACGGATGTGGGTCCCGACGGGGAGGCCACGGATGGCGTTCGACGAACATCTGATCAGCGAGACGATCCGGGCGGCGGCCGTGGTGACGACCGCCGTCGGGATCGCCTTGCTCCTCATCGCCGGGATCGCCGAACTCCTGCGACGACGACACGCAACCGCGAGGTTCGTCGTGCTCGCGGATCGACTGGTTCCCAGCGCGCTCCACCGCAGCGCGATCGCGGTGCTGAGCGTCCTCGCCGGTGTCGTCTCGCTCACGGGTGGTCGCCCGGCCGCCGCGGACGAATCGATCCGGGACTGGTTGTCCCCGCCCACGACGACCGTGACCAGTGTGCACCCCGCACCGGCGATCCCGCCGTCGACGTCGACGTCCAGCCCCGCACCCGTCGAGCCCGAACCCAGTCCCGACGTGCCCACGACGACGACCCGCGCGGCCCGAACGGGCCGGTGGGTGCGCGACACCGAACCCGAAGCAGCGGTACGCACCGACCCGACGACACCGAAGCGCGCCGCGACTCCCGATGATCAGCTCCCGGCGACGACGACGACTTCGCTGAGTCCGGCGCCGCCGCCGACGCGCCCAATCGCGCGGAACCCCACACGCGCACCCGCCGAACCGGCCCGCACCGCGGTACCGGCGACACCAATCCCCGTGCCCACGACGACCCCCGCTCCCCTGCCGGACCCGAGCCGCGCGTACATGGTCAGGCCCGGCGACTGCCTGTGGAACATCGCGGCGTCCCAACTCCCGGCGAACGCGACCAACGCCACCATCGACCGCGCGTGGCGGGCGATCTACGCGGCCAACCGCGACGCGATCGGCGGTGACCCCAACCTGATCCGTCCGGGTCTCGCCCTCACGCTGCCGGCCGCGCCGTGACCACCTGCACCAGCCCCACCCGAGCCGATCACCGAAGGAGCATCATGACCACCATCGTCCTCAGCCCCTGGACCGACCCGATCATCGACACCCTGGGCCACGACCCCCGCGCCGAATACGTGGAGCGGTTCTGGCTCCCGACGCTCGGACCCACCAGCCTGCTGCTGCTCCGGCGACTCGCGACCAGCTTCGAGGCACACCCCGAGGGTCTGACGATCGGGGCGGCCGACCTTTCCCACGCGCTCGGGCTCGGATCCCGCAGCGGCGGCGCCTCGCCGCTGTTCCGCAGCCTGGATCGGCTCACCCAGTTCGACCTCGCCTGCCAGCCCACCGACGGGCACTACGCGGTGCGCCGACGCGTCCAGCCGTTGAACCTGCGGCATCTCCATCGACTGCCGCTCCACCTCCAGCGCGAGCACGCCGACTGGACCGAAACCCAACTCGGCACCTCCCCGCTCGAACACGCGCGCAAGCGGGCGCGTCGGCTCGCGTTCACGCTGTTCGAGCACGGTGACGACCTCGACCTCGTCGAGCGCACGCTGCTGAGCACGGGATTCCACCCGACCATCTGTCGGGAGAGCGCCGAGTGGGCCCACGCGCAACATCAACGTGCGTTCGCGGCGCTCGACGAACCCGAACCGATTTCGGTCGACGCCGAACCGGCCCCGCCGACGATCGCGGACTCGACGGCCGACACGGCCGCCTGATCGCGGAGGGTTCGGTCCGGCGCGTCTCCCCCTCCCCCTCCGTCCGCCGGATCGAACCCTCCGCCTGCTGTCGCCCCGCTCACACCACCGGTACGCTCGACCGGGTGAGTGGGGCGACGGCGCGCGACGAGGACATCGCCACCCTCGCCGGCTGGTTGCTTGCCGCCGACGCGATCGTGATCCTCACCGGCGCGGGCATGTCGACCGAATCGGGCATCCCTGATTTCCGCGGTCCCGACGGGGTGTGGACGAAGAACCCTGCGGCCGAGAAGACCGCGACCCTCCAGCACTACGTGGCCGATCCCGAGGTGCGCCGGCAGGCGTGGCAGAACCGGCTCACCTCCGAGATCTGGAACGCCGAACCCAACGCCGGGCACCGCGCCCTCGCCGAACTGGCGCGGGTCGCGTCGGTCCACACGCTCGTCACCCAGAACATCGACGGCCTGCACCAGGCGGCGGGCAGTGATCCGACTTCGATCGTGGAGATCCACGGCACCGTGCACGGCGCCAAGTGCCTGGCGTGCGACTGGCGCGGGCCGATGACCGAGACGCTCGCCCGGGTCCGCGCCGGCGACCCGGATCCGGCCTGCACCGAGTGCGGCGGGATGTTGAAGTCCGCCACGATCAGCTTCGGCGAGAACCTGGTGCCCGCCGATCTCGCCCGGGCCCAGCGCGCCGCCGCCGACGCCGACGTGTTTCTCGCCCTCGGCACCAGCCTCGGCGTGTACCCGGCCGCGGCCCTCCCCGAGATCGCGCTCGGCCACGGCGCCCGGCTCGTGATCGCCAACGCCGAACCCACCCCGTTCGACGGGTATGCCGATGCCATCGCCCGGGAGCCGCTCGGCGAGTTCCTGCCCCGTCTGGTGGCCGCGATCCGGGCCTGACGGCCCCGCCGATCTTCCATCTTGGGAATATCCGACCGGGCGGGTAGCATTTCAATCCCCGATCGAACATCCTCACGTTTTCCGGAGCCTCCGATGCCTTCCTTCCGCGAGCTCCTCGCGCAGACGAAGTCCGACATCACCGAGATCAGCGCGGCCGACGCCGAGCCGAAGCTCGGATCCGTCACCTTCCTCGACGTCCGCGAGCAGGACGAGTACGACGCCGGCACCATCCCCGGGTCGGTGTTCATCCCCCGCGGTCACCTCGAGAGCCAGGTCGAGAACAAGCTCGTCGACCGCGACGCCGAGATCGTCGTCTACTGCGCCGGCGGGGTCCGCTCCGCGTTCGCGGTGAAGACCATGCGCGAGCTCGGCTACTCGAACGTCGCCTCGATGGCGGGCGGGTTCGGCCAGTGGAAGAACGAAGGCCGGCCGTGGATCACCCCGGCGGTGCTCACCACCGAACAGCGTGACCGCTACAAGCGCCACATCCTGCTCCCCGAAGTGGGCGAGGCCGGACAGCAGAAGCTGCTCGAATCGAAGGTGTTGCTCCTCGGCGCGGGCGGGCTCGGATCTCCCGCGGCGCTGTACCTCGCGGCGGCGGGTGTCGGCACGCTCGGCATCGTCGACATGGACATCGTCGACGCGTCGAACCTGCAACGCCAGATCCTCCACAACGTGGACCGCATCGGCGACCGCAAGGTCGACAGCGCGAAGAAGACGCTCACGCTGCTCAACCCCGACGTCAACGTCGTCACCCACGACGTTCGCTTCGGTGCCGACAACGTGATGGAGATCATCGAGGGCTACGACGTCGTCCTCGACGGCACCGACAACTTCCCCACCCGCTACCTGCTCAACGACGCGTCGCTCCTCGCCCGCGTGCCGGTGGTGCACGGTTCGATCTTCCGGTTCGAGGGTCAGGTCACCGTCTTCAACCCGTACGAGGGGCCGTGCTACCGCTGCCTGCTCCCCGAGCCGCCGCCGCCGGAACTCGCGCCGAGCTGCGCGGAGGCGGGCGTGTTGGGCGTGTTGCCGGGCATCGTCGGATCCATCCAGGCGCTGGAGACGATCAAGCTGCTCCTCGACCTCGGCGACCCGCTCGTCGGCCGGCTCCTCGCGTACGACGCGCTGGAGCAGTCCTTCCGCACGTTCAAGGTGCGCCGCGACCCCACCTGCCCGGCGTGTGGTGCGGACGCCGGCGAGATCGTGATCGCCGAGTACGACCAGCACTGCCTCCCGCACGCCGTCCTCGCCGACGGCACCGCGCTCACGCACTGACCCAAAGACTTCCCAACCGGACGAATCGTCCTGCGCCTCCGCGCGTTCGGTTTCAGTTCTGCTGATTCGCGGCCGAGAACCCCACCGAACCGGGCACGACCCGGAACGGTTGGGAGGCCGCAATGGAAACCATGCAGGATCGCCGGGCCCGTCGGGAGGCGCGCCGCCGGTTGCAGGCCGCCATCGCCACGAGCGTCGCGTCGGTCGTCGTCGCGCTGCTCCTCGCCTCGTGCGGCGGCCGGGCCGCGACCGCGGCCCCCGCACCGCCGGGCGCCCGCTGGTCCGGTGACACCCAACCGCTCGTGCTCCAGCGCGCCGCCGCCCGGCTCGCGGAGACGGCGACGACCACGACGACGACCCGCCCTGCGGTCAACCCGAACTACGGCCCGGCGCCGGAGAACAGTGGCGTCGGCCGTCGGATCGTGTACTGCAACTCGTGCCAGACCGTGTGGCTGATCGACGAGACCAACTACGTCGAGTTCAAGTACCTCGTGAGCGGTCGTCGCGGCGTCCCGAGCCCGGGCGAGTACCACGTGTTCCGCAAGCTGGAGATGGGCCGCTCGAAGGCCCACCCCGACCTGCGCCTGCCGTGGTTCGTCGGATTCACCTGGGGGCGCACGACCGACATCGGGTTCCACGGGATCCCGCTGAACCCGGACAACTCCCAGATCGAGGACGACTCCCAACTCGGTCAGCCGTTGAGTTCGGGCTGCGTGCGCGAGAGCCAGTTCTGGGCGAAGGTGCTCTACGACTGGACGCCCGAGGGCACCCTCGTCGTCGTGACCGCCTGACGCCGCGCGCCTGAGACCGCGCGCCCGCTTACTTCTTGGCGCGCTTCGCCGGCCGGTAGCCGTCGACCAGCTCGAGGAGCGTGCGCACCCCGAAGCCGGTGCCGCCCCGACGCGCGTAGCCGTCGTCTGCACTGGCGCGTGACGGGCCGGCGATGTCGAGGTGGACCCACGGCACGTCGTTCACGAACTCCTGGAGGAAGAGCCCGGCCGTGAGCGCGCCGCCATAGCCACCGTGGCTGATGTTCTTCATGTCGGCGACCTCGGAGTCGAGCATCTTGCGGTACTCCTTGGGCAGCGGCAGCGGCCACATGGACTCGCCGGCCCGCTTGGACGCGGCCTCGACGGTGTCGCCCCACGACTCGTCGTTCGTCATGAGCCCGGCGATCTTCTCGCCGAGCGCGACCACGCACGCGCCGGTGAGGGTCGCGAGGTCGACGATGCCGTCGGGCTTGCCCTCGGCGGCGAGCGAGAGCGCGTCGGCCAGGATCAGGCGACCCTCGGCGTCGGTGTTGAGCACTTCGGCGGTCTTGCCGTTGCGGAAGGTGAGCACGTCGCCGGGGCGGATCGCCTCCCCGCTCGGCATGTTCTCGACCATCGGCGTGTAGGCGACGACCTTGGTCTGCACGTCGAGGTCGGCCAGCGCCGACATCGCCGCGATCACCGCGGCGGCCCCGGCCATGTCGGTCTTCATCGTCTCCATGCCCGAGCCGGTCTTGAGCGAGAGGCCGCCGGAGTCGAACACGACCCCCTTGCCGACGAGCGCGATCGTGCCGCGCGCCCCGCGGGGCGAGTACGTCATCTTCACGAACCGGGGCGGCTGCTTCGACCCCTGACCGACGCCGACGACGCCGCCGAGCCGGAGCCGGCGGATCGCCGCGAGGTCGAGCACCTCGACCTTCACGTTCCGGCCGCGCAGACGCGCCTGGGCGGCCTTGGCGAACTGATCCGGCGAGAGTTCACGCGCCGGCGTGTTGACCATGTCGCGCGCCCAGACCACCGCGTCGGCCACGGTCGCGGCGCGATCGAGCGCGCGGCGCACGCCCGCGCCGCCCCCGCCGAGAACCACGACGTTGGCGAGCTTCCGCTCGGACTTCTTCGACCGGTACTCGAGGAACTCGTACCCGCCGAGCACGAAGCCTTCGGCGACGGCCTGCGCCGCGGCCGGGCGATCGATCGAGGCCGGCGCGCCGTCCGGCAACGTCGTCGCCACGCGCGCCGCACCCGAGGCCCGCTGCGACACGAGCGCGGCCGCGACGCGCAGGCTGTCGGCGGTCACGTCCTCGGCCTTCCCCAGACCGACGAGCAACGCCGACTTCGCGGGGCCGTCGAGCGGAACGAACAACGCCTGACCCTTTGCGCCGGTGAACCCGGCGCGGGTCATGAACCCGGCGAGGTCGCCCCCGCAGGTGGCGTCGACGGCGTCGGCGCCCGGGCCGAGGGTCCGCTCGGCGAACACCGGGACGGCCAGCACGTCGGCGCGGGTGCGGTCGGGCGCGGTCGAGGCGAGTGAGAACGAGATCGACACAGTTCCTCCAGGGGGTGGTTCAACGATTGGGGCGGGCGGCGCGGAACTGCCCTTCCTGCCACCGGCCGAGCGTCCAGCACAGGTCGGCGAGGCGATTCAGATACGGGACCACGAAGCTCTCCGGCCCGAGCCACCCGGCGCGGGTGGCGGTCACACATTCGCGTTCCGCGCGCCGCACCGTGGTGCGCGCGACGTCGAGCGCCGCGGAGATGCGGTCCTCACCGGGCAGGACGAACTGCTGCGGCGGGTCGAACCGCTCGGTGATCGTGTCGATGAGCGGTTCGAGTTCGGTGACCATCGCCTCGGTGACGAGGTACTTGCCGGGTTCGAGCTTGTGCCGGTTCTCGGGGGCGGTGGCGAGTTCCGCGCCGACGACGAAGAGCTCCTGCTGGAGCCGGATCAGGATCTGGCCGAGTTCCGAATCGGCCGGGGTCTCGGCTCGGGCGAGCCCGAGGGCGGAGACCGCTTCGTCGGTGGTGCCGTACGCGGTGGGACCAGGCCCGTCCTTGTCGGTCCGGCCGCCGAAGAACAGGCCCGTGGTGCCGTCGTCGCCGGTACGCGTGTAGACCTTCATGACCGAGTCGCTCCGCGCATCCGGGTCAGCTTAGAGGTGAGATGGCAGCGGCCCGCGGTCCGGGCCGGGCCGCCGACCCAACCGGCGCGGCAACGCGGAGCCCGGGGGTTCCGGGAATGCCACCACTATGCTGAGGGTCCTTGCCCGATCGCCCTTCCCCCCAGGTCTCGATCCTGATTCCGGCCTACAACGAGGCGGAGTCCATCGGCGAGTTCCTCATCGAGTTGCTCCAGGTGCTCGACGACAAGGCGACCGATGCCGAGGTGATCGTCGTCGACGACGGCAGCACCGACGGCACGAAGTCCGTGGTGCGCAGCACGTGTGCCGGCGATCCGCGTGTCCGCGTGATCCGGCTCCGTCGCAACCAGGGCAAGTCGCCGGCGCTGCAGGTCGGTATCGACGATGCCGCCGGGGACATCCTCGTGCTGATGGACGCGGACGGCCAGGACGACCCGCACGAGATCCCGCGCCTGCTCGACGCCATCGCCGACGGTCTCGATCTCGTCACCGGCATGCGGGAGGATCGCCAGGACCGCTTCGTCAAACGCCACACGTCGCGTCTCTACAACTGGACCACCCGCCGGCTCACCGGAGTCGACGGTCACGACTTCAACAGCGGTTTCAAGGCGATGAAGATGGAAGTCGCGCGCTCACTCGACCTCTACGGCGACCTCCACCGCTACATCCCGGTGCTCGCTGCGTGGTCCGGGTTCCGAGTCGGCGAGGTCCCGGTGCACCATCGGTCCCGCCTGGCCGGCTCCAGCAAGTTCGGCCGGGCCCGCTTCTGGCGCGGCTACCTCGACCTGCTGACGGTGAAGTTCCTCACCACGTACACGAACCGACCGTTGCACCTGCTCGGCTCCCTGGGGAGTGCCCTGGGCGCGTTCGGATTCCTCATCCTCACGTGGCTCTCGATCGAATGGCTCGCCGGTACCGCCATCGGTGGCCGCCCGGCGCTGATCGCCGGGGTCCTGTTCATCATCGTCGGCGTCCAACTCATCTCGCTCGGGCTGGTCGCGGAACTCATCGTGTCGCTCTCGCATCGGAGCAGCCGCATCCGGCGGGACGCGGAAACGACCCTCACCGAAGACTGACGATCCGTCCGTTGCGCTCCGATCGCGGGGAGCCGCGGCGGATCACGGAGCCGTCGGAAGCTGTTCGACCAGCGGGCCGACCAGACCGCGAGCCGCAGTGCGCAGCTCGGCGTCGCTGCGACCGGTGGTGCGTGCGTAATCGCGCAGGTCCCAGAACTTCCAGCGCCCGCCGGGGCTCACGACCGCCGGGCTGCCGAGCGCCGCGTCCAACTTCGCGCTGATCGCCGCGCCGTCGTCCGCGTACCCGGCCGTGTCCACCACGATGCCCGCGAACCCGAGCCCGACGAGACCGGGAAGGTCGGACGACGGGTCATCCGAGTCCACGCGGGCCTGCCAGTCCGCCTCCGGGCGGCCCTTGATCGATCCGTAGCTCCACCGGAGCCCGTCGGACCAGAGATACGGCAGGAACTCGTCGTAGTCGAGCATCCCGTTGACGTCCGGCCACTCGGGGAACGGGACCACCGGCAGCTGGAACAGTGAGGATCCGGGCGGCAACCGCCGTTCGAGCCCCGAGCCGAAGGCCTTGACCGGGCCGATCAACTTCGAATCCCCCGACGGGGCGAGGTGACCGGTCGTGTCCCACAGGCTGAAGCCGACGAGCACGACGAGGACCGCGACCGAGATGGCCGTCGCCCGTCGGGTCCGCGCCGCGAGCCAGTGGCTCGCGCGTTCCAACCCGATGGCCAAGGTGACGAACGCCCAGAAGGCGATCAGCACCACCACCCGATTCCAGACGCGGATCTGGGTGAAGCCGAGCAGGTCGAGGGTGATCGCGAATCCCGACACCGTGCCGAAGAGGACGAGGATCAGCGCGAGCAGCCCGCCGTGCCGCACGAGCTGGTCCCGGTCGGTGACCGGTGCCGTCGATCGCTTCGGAATGCCGCGCAGCAGCACGGTCGTGACCATCGCGACGAATCCCAGAGTGCCGAGCAGTCCGAGCGCCTGGCCCGGCTCCGACTTCACGGGCGAGTACTCGTTGGTGCGTCGCGTGAGTTGCCGCGCGGCCGGAAGCCGGTGGTGCGAATCCGGCAGCACCATCTGCGAAAGGCGGAGGCCGTAGAGCTCCTGCTCGCCGATGTTCCGGCGGGCGGCGACCTTGTTCGCGCCGTGCTCGAGCCCGTTGAGGAGATTCGGCGACAACGCCAACGCGAACGCGAACACGATCACACCCGCCGCGAGTAGGCCGGCCACGAGCTGCACGATGCTGCGATCGCGGATCGCGATGAGGAGACAAGCGACGACCAGCGCGGTCAGGGTGAACGCCACCGTCATGGTCTCGGTCAACGCGATGACCACACCGAGCAGCACGGCGAGCCACACCCGCGGCCAGCGCACACCGGACCGCACCGCGCGCCACGATCGGAGTTCCACATCGGGCGACCGGAGAAACGTCGAGCGGTAGCTCAAGACCCACAGCATCAGGAGTGCCGCGAGCGGGGCGCTGAAGTAGGTCGAGCGGAAGAGATGTTGCTCGCCGTGGGCGAAGTGATACGGCAAGAACGTGTAGAGCAGAGCGACCGACCATGCGATGGGACGTGAGAACCGGAGGTGCCGGAGCACCGCGAAGGTGACCGCGGCCAGGAGCCCGAAACCGAGCAGGAAATAGGCGTTGATGATCACGCCGAAGCGATCGGTGAACAGGCTGAGCACGCGTATCGCCGCGAGCTGCAGGGTCTCGCCCCCGTGGGGGAAGTCGTAGAACTGTTGGCCGAACGGCGCCCCCAGGTCGGGGTTGTGCAGGTACCAGCCATGACGGGCGATGGTCTTGACGATGGCGCTGATGATCTGGACGTCGCTCTCCCGGTAGAACGGCGCGGACAGACCTCGGTCCCAGACCCGGAACAGCAGCGCGGCGATACCGGTGGCAGAGAGGCCGACCAGACCGAGGTCGAGCACCCCGCGGGCGACGCGACCCAGCCGTGCGTCGCCTCCGCTGGTCGCCATCTCTGCAACGTAGTTGCCGGTCTGGGAAACCGACGCTCATCGACGGTCGACGTCGTCACCTAGGGTGGTCGCCGTGCCCGAACCGCGCCGCCGAGAGCAGGTGCTGCGGATTCTCTGGATCGTGGGAGTGCTGATTGCACTCGCCTTGATGGTCTCGGTCATCGTCGACGCCGCGTCCGGGCTCGATCTCGCCGAGCTCCGCCTGGGCTGGCTCGCCCTGAGCACCCTCGCATTCTCGATCTCGTGGCTGGGCTTCGCGGCGGCGTGGGTCGCGCTGAATCCGCACGGCTCGGCGCTGGTCCAGGCGGCCACCTGGACCCGCAGTCAGCTGCTGCGGTACCTGCCCGGAGCGATCTGGGCGCCGATGGCCCGAGCCTCGGCGGTGCCCGGACAGGCGAGCCAGCGCTTCGCCACCGTCGTCGCCGAAGCATTGATCTTCCTGGCCACCGCGCTCTGCGTCGGCGGCGCGGCAGGCGGACTCGCCGTCGACGGCCGCTTGTTCACAGCCGTGCTCGCGCCGGGCGTCGCCCTCGCGCTCGTGCACTGGGGAGGACGCCGCTTCTCCATCACGACGGGTCGCGCCGCGATGGCGATGCTGTGGCTCGTGCCGAGCTGGCTGCTCTACGGACTGGCGACGGCCGCGGGCCAGGCGGCGGTCGGCACGGGACCGTCGGTCGCGGCGGTGGTCGCGGCTGGGCTCGTGGCCTGGGCCGCGGGATTCGTCGTGATCTTCGCGCCGGGCGGCGCCGGCGTCCGCGAGGTCGTGTACGGCTCGCTCCTCGCGGGCACCGCACCGCGGTCGCTCATCGCGGCCGGCGCGGTCGCGTCGCGGCTCGCCTTCACCGGTGCGGAGGTCCTGGTGGCGATGGCACTCGCCGCTCTGGCCCGGCGACGCGCCGCGCCGGACGACGGACTACCGCGCGGTGCGGGACGCCACGCCGACCAGCCACGGAAAGCTGGTAGTGACGCGGACGGACTCGAACGACTGTCCGAGTAAGCGCGACAGACCGCGGTGGGAGAACTGCTGCACGTGCTCGGGATCGTTGCCGAACCGGGAGATGTTCTTGCCGCGTGCCAGGTTCCCGAGCCGGAACCATGGCTCCCAGGGCACCGACACGAGGCACACACCTCGCGTGACGCGCGCCAGTTCCTCGACCGCGGCATCGGGCCGGGGCAGGTGCTCCAGCACCTCGGTGCACAGGGTCACGTCGGCACTCGCGTCAGCGAAGGGCAACATGCCCGCGTCGGCGCGGACGGCTCGAAGTCCCGAGACCCGGGCGGCGGCGACCTGGAGCTTGTCGAGTCGATACTCCACCCCGACGGTGGTCCGGGCCGAGTCCGCGGTCCCCGCGAGGATCCGCCCGAGTGCGAAGCCTTCGCCCACGCCGACGTCGAGGACGCACCCCGGGTCACCGGGAACGAGGTCGACCAGGTGGTGGAGCCACCGGTCGAGGAGCCGCACGACGACGGGATTGTTCGACTGATACTTGCGGGCATCCTGACCGGCGGCGTTCGACGGCGCGCCCGGCGCCAGACCAATCGGCGTTGCTGCCGCACCAGACCCCGTCACGCCCGGCAGTGTAGGAGGCGGCCTGTCGCTCTTGACCGAGCGCACCCTTCCCACCACGGGAACGGCATCGGGTTTCCGAGCCGCGCCCGATAACCTGATCTGCTCCATGCACACCTTTCTCGCCACCTTGCCCGAACGCGTCCTGATTCTCGACGGGGCGTTCGGCACCTGGGTCCAGGGCCAGGATCTGACGGCCGACGACTTCGGCGGCGACGCCCTCGAAGGCTGCAACGAGCACTTGGTGCTCACGCGGCCCGACCTGATCCGCCAGATGCACAGCGAGTACTTCGCGGTCGGGGTCGACGCGGTGGAGACCGCGACCTTCGGCTCGTTCGGGCTCGTCCTCGCCGAGTACGGCCTGGCCGACCGGGCGTACGAGATGAACGTCGCCGCGGCCCGTCTCGCGAAGGAAGCGGCCGAGGAGTACAGCACGCCCGACCGGCCGCGGTGGGTCGTCGGTTCGATCGGGCCCGGCACGCGGCTGCCGAGCCTGGGGGCGATCACCTTCGACGCACTGCGCACCGACTACCAGGAACAGGCGTCGGGGTTGATCGCCGGGGGCGCCGACGTGCTGCTGGTGGAGACGGTGTACGACCTGCTCCAGGCCAAGGCGGCCCTCATGGCGTGTCGGCGGGCGATGGCCGACGCCGGCCGGGAGCTGCCCCTGATGGTGCAGGTCACCATGGAGACCACCGGCCGCATGCTCGTCGGGTCCGAGATCGGTGCTGCGCTCACCGCATTGGAGGCGCTGCGCCCGGACGTGATCGGGCTGAACTGCGCGACGGGTCCGGTCGAGATGACCGAACACCTCCGGTACCTCGCGCAGCACGCGCGCACCTATCTGTCGTGTCTCCCGAACGCGGGCCTCCCTTCCGTGGTCGACGGTCACACCCACTACGACCTCACCACCGACGGTCTGGCCGACGCGCACGAGCGGTTCGTGACCGAGTTCGGGCTCAACGTGGTGGGTGGCTGTTGCGGCACGACCCCGGCCCACCTCGCCGCGGTCGTCGAACGGCTCGGCAACGATCGGGCTCCGGTGCCTCGGACGCCCGAGTACGAGCCGGGATGTTCGAGCATCTACAGCCACGTCCCGTACCACCAGGAGCTGGCCTACCTCGCGATCGGCGAACGCACGAACGCGAACGGGTCCAAGAAGTTCCGCGAGGCGATGCTCGCCGAGGACTGGGACACCTGCGTCCAGATGGCGAAGGACCAGGTCAAGGAAGGCGCCCACGTGCTCGACGTGTGCGTCGACTACGTCGGCCACGACGGCTCGGTCGACATGGAACAGATCGCGTCGCGCTTCGCGACGCAAGCTGCACTCCCGCTCGTGTTCGACTCGACCGAGCCGGAGGTGCTGGAGACCGGCCTGAAGCATTCGGGCGGCAAGGCCATCCTGAACTCGGCCAACCTCGAGGACGGCGAACATCCCGGTTCGCGTCTCGATCGTGTGTTCACGCTCGCGCGGGACTTCGGCGCCGGCGTGATCTGTCTCGCGATCGACGAGGAAGGCCAAGCCCGCGACGCGGACTGGAAGCTGCGCGTCTGCAAGCGGATCTACACGCTCGCGACCGAGAAGTACGGCATCGACCCGTCGGATCTCCTCTTCGACATGCTCACGTTCCCGCTCGGATCGGGTCAGGACGAACTCCGCCGGGACGGCATCGAGACCATCGAAGCCATCCGCCGCGCCCGAGCTGAACTGCCGGGGTCGGCGACGGTGCTCGGACTCTCCAACGTGAGCTTCGGTCTGAAGCCGGCGATCCGCCACGTGCTCAACAGCGTGTTCCTCCACGAGTGTCGCGAGGCCGGACTCGACGCCGCAATCGCCCACGCGGCGCGCATCATCCCGATGCACAAGATCGACGATCACGTCCGCGAGGTCACCCTCGATCTGATCTACGACCGTCGGCGCGACGGCTACGACCCGCTCACCGAGCTCATGGCGCTGTTCGAGGGGGTCGAAGCCGGCGAGATCGAGCAGGAGGACCGCTCGGGCTGGACCATCGAGGAACGGCTGTCCCATCGCATCATCGACGGCGAGCGCGACGGCATCGAAGCCGACCTCGAAGAAGCGATGACCGGCGGTCGGGCGCCGTTGTCGATCATCAACGACGTGCTCCTCGAAGGCATGAAGGTCGTCGGTGAACTGTTCGGGCGCGGCGAGATGCAGTTGCCGTTCGTGCTGCAGAGCGCGGAGACGATGAAGACCGCCGTCGCCTACCTCGAGCCCCATCTCGAGAAGGACGACGCCGGCGGCAAGGGCATCGTCGTGCTCGGCACCGTCAAGGGCGACGTGCACGACATCGGCAAGAACCTCGTCGACATCATCCTTACGAACAACGGGTACGAGGTCCACAACATCGGCATCAAGGCGCCGCTCCAGAGCTTCGTCGACAAGGCGAAGGAAGTGAACGCCGACGCGATCGGCATGAGCGGCCTGCTCGTGAAGAGCACGATCATCATGCGCGAGAACCTGCAGGAGTTGAACTCGTTGGGCCTGGCCGAGACCCCGGTACTCCTCGGTGGCGCCGCCCTGACCCGCAACTACGTCGAGGTCGACCTGCGCGAGGTGTACGAGGGTCGGCTCTTCTACGGCAAGGACGCGTTCGAGGGACTCCACACGATGGACACGCTCATGACCGCGAAGAAGACCGGCACGATCGACCCCGACCTCGGACGGGCGCCCGGCGGTCGCAAGTTGCCGCCGCGTCGGTCGGAGCAGGTGACCGAGCCGGTCGCGATCCCGGCGCGCTCGGATGTCGCCACCGACGCCACCGTCTTCACTCCCCCGTTCCTCGGCGCCCGGGTCGCGAAGGGGATCTCGCTCGACGAGATCGCCGGCTTCATCAACGAGACCGCGCTGTTCCGCAACCAGTGGCAGTTCCGACCGGAGAGCGGCGAGCCCGACGAGGACTTCAAGACCCGCATCCGGGCCACGCTGCGCGCCGAACTCGACCGGGCCAAGTCCGAAGGGTGGTTGGTGCCGTCGGTGGCGTGGGGCTACTTCCCCGTCAACGCCGAGGGCGACGACCTCGTCGTCTGGACCGACGACGACCGCACGACCGAGCGCTGCCGCTTCCACTTCCCGCGCCAGCAGAAGGATCGGTTCCTCTGCATCGCGGACTTCTTCCGGTCCGTCGACTCCGGCGACGCCGACTACGCCGGGTTCCACGTGGTCACAGTCGGTTCGGCGGCGAGTGAACGCGAACGCGAGTTGTTCGCCGAGAACCGGTACCAGGAGTACCTCCTCACCCACGGACTCTCGGTCGAGATGACCGAGGCGCTCGCCGAGCTGTGGCACCAGCGCATCCGCACCGAATGGGGATTCGTGGACGAGGACGGCCCGAGCCTCGCCGGTTTGTTCCGCCAGAAGTACCGGGGCTCGAGGTACTCGTGGGGCTACCCAGCGTGCCCGGATCTCGACGACCAGGCCAAGCTCGTCGAACTCCTCGAAGTCGACAAGATCGGCGTGGCCCTGACCGACGAGTTCCAGCTCGAACCGGAGCAGACCACGAGCGCGATCATCGTCCCGCACCCCGAGGCCAAGTACTTCGTCGTCTGAGCCGCCGGGTCGGGCTGCAGTTCGCTACGGCGCGAGGGCTCCGCCTGAAACAGTCGTTCACACGCGATGACGACACGCGCGGGCCTCGGCCCGAGCGCGGGTGCGGAGTTCCGTGACCATCGAACGAGTCGCGGCCCGCCGGTGCGCGGATTCCTCGATGATCCGCCGAAACGGCGCCGTCGCGATCAAGCGATCGGTGGCGCAGTCCGCGATCGCTCGGGGGTGACCGTCGCTCCGGAGTCGGACCCAGGCATCGTTCCGGATGGCCAGGAAGGCGAGCGCCCGGCCGGGCACCAGTTGGTCGGGGGCGGGCGCCGTCGGCCCCGGATCACAGCGGCGAACGAGCAGCCGATCCGACTCCAGCCGCGCGCCGGGATGATCGGTGACCCATTGTTCGAGCGCCGTCCTGACCGTCGTTCGATCCCGCCGGCGCACGGCGACCGCGATGTCCACGCACTCGACGCCGTCCAATCGCCCGATGCGCACCGAGCCACCCTGCCACCGCTGCGCGACATCGGCCGCCGCGCTCGATGTCATCGAGTACGCCAACATGCGATACAGGTCGAGCGCCCCGAAGCGATAGATCGGCCGGTCCCGCTTGCGTTCGCCCGATCGACGTGGGACTGCCACAAACGGTGGATCGAGCGGGTCACCGACTCGCCGGAGATCCAGGAGCGGGAGCTGGGTGGTCGGCGAATACAGGTACGGACGTCGAAAACTCGAAGGATCGGGCAGCCGCAGCGTGCGCACGAGCGCCATACCCAACGCGTACGGCTCGTAGAACTGCCATTCGTCGTAGGTGATCGGCTGCAGGGCGTTCGCCGAGCCCGCCCGAACCCGGGTCCGTGTCGTCGGGTGCCGCCGTCTGTACTCGGCCTCCACCAGCTCGGCGTCGCCTTCGATCACAGCCCGCGTCACATCCGGGATTCCCAGCTCGCGGCCAATCCGCACGTACCGATTCATCGGCAGGCGTTGCCATTGCAGCGCATGCGTGAGCTCGTGCGCGAGCATCACTCGCCGAGCCGCGCGCGAGGTCTGCGCGACCACGTAGATGCGATCCGCTCCCGGCTCGTACACCCCGGCCAGAAGTTCCGCCGTCGTCGGCCCGCGATGCTGGTCGCCGGCGGCACCCCCGACGAACCCCATCGTGCGCAGAAACCGGTCGTGGTCCGGGTTGGTGCGAGTGCGTTGCTGCTCGCGCGCGAGGAAGGCACGTCGCGAGAGGGTCACGACCGGGACCACCCGCCGAAACGAGACCCCTCGGATGTCCTCGACCTCGCGGGCCACGGCGGCCACCTCGGGGTCCCAGGTTGCGAACGGGTGCTCCGCCCGATACGCACGCGCGGCAGCTTGGTGGGCGCGGAACTCGGCCTCACCCGAGGTGACGGCGGTGGTCACGACAATCCCGGTCATGGCCAGCGTGAGCCACACCATGGCGGCTGGACCCATCCGTCGATGCCGAGACTGCGCCATGGGAACCTTCGGTTACGGCGCGAGGAGCGCCCGGGCGACGAGGTCGGTGCCGAACGCGGTGAGGATGGCGAGGTAGAGCAAGCCCGTCGCCGCCATCACCGCGGAGTAGAAACGCTCGCGCAGCGCGAGCCAGGTCACCCAGAGCAATCCGCCCGTGGAGATCGCGCAGACGACCCACATCCATCCGATCAACCCGCCGTAGCCGTCGGACCGGCTCCCACCCAGGACGCCGATCATGCCCGGCGGCAGGAGCAGGACCAGCACTTCGACCGGCCAGACGTAGCCGGCCCAGCGGACGAGCTCCTTCAGCGGATCCCGCGGGAGGCCCGGCTGGGTCAGGTACCAGTGACCGAGCAGCATCGCGTCGCTGACCACCCCGAGGAAGGCCGCGCCGACGACGAGCCGCACCGCGGCCAGCCACACCGCACCCCCCGAGAACTGCGCGGCACCCACGAGGGCGAGCACCCCGAAGCTCGGCGCGAGGAGATCGAAACCCGGCGGGAACTCGCGCGGCGCGCGCGCCGGGTCATCGACCCGCTCGGGGCCTTCGGCCTCGGCGCGGCCGGCCATGACCGCGACCCGCTCGGTGCGGGCGGCTGCGAGCGCGTCGGCGCCGGACACTCCCGCTCGGCGGCGGAGGACGCTGACGACCAGTGCGACGAGCGCAGCGCCCACGAGGGCGGCGGATCCGCCGAGGAAGAGCGAGTGGCCCCATCCCCGGTGTTCGGTCCGCAGCTCGGCGGCGATGGCACCGACTCCCATCACGGCGTAGATGCCGCGGAGCAACCATCCGTACCCGAGGCTGACCAGCCGACCGCGCGTCGTGACCCAGAGGAACGCGAGACCACCGGCGGCCCACTGCAGGAGGATGGTCGCGGCGTCGAGGTGCACGTCAGTCCACGACGGCCAGGTCGCGCGGCGCGCGGTTCAGACGGTCCGGCCCGTCCGCGGTGGCCACGACGATGTCCTCGAGCCGCATGCCGAACCGACCGGGAAAGTACACACCGGGTTCGATGCTGAACGCGTGACCGGCGGCGAGCGGCGTCTCGTTCCCGGACGCGATGTAGGGATCCTCGTGGGCGTCGAGCCCGATGCCGTGACCGGTGCGGTGAATGAACGCGGCGCCGAGCCCGGCGCCGTCGAGCGAGTCCCGGGCGACGGCGTCGACGGCGGCGCACGATGTTCCGACGACCGCGGCCTGGACGGCGGCTTCCTGGGCCACGACGAGCGCGGCGTACGTCTCGACGACTTCCGCGGTGGGCCGGCCGACGACGAACATCCGGGTGATGTCCGAGCAGTAGCCCGCCATCGTCCCGCCGAAATCGCAAACGACGACGTCACCGGCACCCACCACCCGGTCGCCGGCGTCGTGGTGCGGGGACGCGCCGTTGGGACCCGATCCGACGATGGCGAAGTTCGGCCGGTCGTGACCGTGCGCCAGCATGCGGTCGACGAACTCGCGACTCAGGTCCCGCTCGGTGCGGCCCCCGAACGGACGGGCGCGCATCTCGGCCGCGACCGCGTCGACCGCGTGCGCGGCGGCGCGGAGCGCGGTGATCTCGGCGTCGTCCTTGACCGACCGCAGCGGACCGGTGACGCGACTCGCCGGGACGAACCGGGCGCCCGGGATCGCGGTCTGGAGCGCGAGCGTGAACGTCGTCCAGGTGTGGTCGCCGATGGCGATGCCCGCGGCCGACCCGACGAGTTCGGTGACGATCTCCACCGGATCGTCACCCTCGGGCCAGGCGCGCACCGTGCACGCGTCGTTCGCCGGCACCCGGGGCGCTTCCAGCTCCGGGACGACCAACGTGGCCTCGCCGTCGCGCGGGAGCACCAGCATCGTGAGTCGTTCCAGGGGCATCGCCTCGTACCCGGTGAAGTACGGCAGGTCGGCGCCGACGGAGAGGAGCAACGCGTCGAGACCATGCTGCTCGAGCGCGGCCCGCGCGGCTGCTTGGCGCGTCGCGAACGGTGGCGTCATCCGCCGGTGACCGCGAGCGTCGCATCGGCACCGTCGCGCGCGTGGTAGCTGGAGCGCACCAGCGGACCGGACTCGACGTGCGCGAATCCGAGCCCGCGGGCGTACTCACCCAGCTCCGCGAAGTCCTCCGGGGTGACCCACCGGGCGACCGGCAGGTGCGCCGCCGACGGCTGGAGGTACTGCCCGAGCGTGAGGATGTCGACGCCGACGTTACGGAGATCGGCGATGGCCGACCGCACCTCGTGTGCTTCCTCGCCGAGGCCGAGGATGATGCCCGACTTCGTGACGAGCCCCGCCGCCTTGGATCGGGCCAGCACGGTCAAGGACCGGGCGTAGCCGGCCGACGGGCGCGCCCGCCGTTGCAGTCGTGCGACCGTCTCGAGGTTGTGGTTCAGCACATCCGGACGCGCCGCGAAGATGACCCCGAGATCGTCGGCGTCGCCCTTGCAGTCCGGGATCAGCACCTCGATGGTCGTCTCCGGGTTCTGCTCGCGCACCGCGTGGATCGTCGCCGCGAATCCCGCCGCGCCGCCGTCGGCGACGTCGTCACGCGCCACGCTCGTGATCACCGCGTGGGCCAGGCCCAGCGTCGCGACCGCCGCGGCGACCCGCCGCGGTTCGTCGGGATCGATCGGGAACGGCTTGCGGGTGTCGACCAGACAGAACCCGCACGCCCGGGTGCACCGATCACCGAGGATCATGAACGTGGCCGTGCGCTGCGACCAGCACTCGAAGATGTTCGGACAGCCCGCTTCCTCGCACACGGTGTGGAGCTCCTGGTCGTGCACCAGGCGCTTGAGCCGGCGGTACTCGGGGCCGAGGTCGGCGGTGACCTTCATCCATCCCGGGCGCCGTCCGATCGCTACCGCGGCAGGTTCGCTCGGGCGGACGAACCCGACCGAGGCGACATCCAGGTCCGGCGCGGCGACCGTCGAGGCCCAGGCCGCCGTCACGGCATCGACGACGTCGGCCATGTCCGGCGCGCCGCCGAGCTGCGCGGCCATCGATGTCACCCCGGCGTCTCGGATGCCGCACGGGACGATGTGGTCGAACATCGTGAGATCGCAGTCGACGTTGAGTGCGAACCCGTGCATGGTGCGTCCGCGCGCGACGCGCACACCGATCGCGGCGATCTTCTCGTTGCCGACCCAGACCCCGCTGCGACCGTCGACCCGATCGCCGCGGATGCCGAACTCGGCCAACACCGAGATCAACGCCGCTTCGATCCGCCGCACGTGCGCGACGACGTCCCGGGTACCGGCCGGCGACTCCGCCAGTTCGCCGATCGGGTAGCCGACGAGTTGGCCAGGCCCGTGGTAAGTGACGTCGCCACCGCGGTCGGTCGTGATCAGCGTCGCGCCGACCGCTGCGGGATCGACCAGGACGTGCGCTGGGTCGGCCCGCTTCCCCAGCGTGTAGGTGTGCGGATGCTCCAGAAGGAGGAGATAGTCGTCCTCGGTGCCGCCGTGTAGTGCCCGCTGCAACGCCAGCGCTTCACCGTAGGGAACCCGCCCCAGCCAGCGAGCGCGCAACGCGCCCACTACGCGAGTTCGGCTTCCCAGTCGCGCGTCTCGATGATCTGCGCGACCGCATGGAGGAACGACGCGGCGTAGGCGCCGTCGAACGCGCGGTGATCCCAGGTGAGCGTGAGGACCCCGACCGAATGGATCGCGATCGAGTCCTCGCCGTCGGGGCCCTCGACCACGACCGGGCGCTTCCGAACCGCGTCGGTCGCGAGGATCCCCACCTGGGGCTGATTGATGATCGGCACCGTGAACATCGTGCCGAACGGCCCCATGTTGGTGATCGTGAACGTGCCGCCCATGATCTCGTCGGGCCCCAACTGCTTGCTCCGGGCGCGCCCCGCGAGATCGTGGATCTCGCGCGCGACGGAGCGGAGGCGTTTGGTGTCGACCGACCGGATGACCGGCGCGATGAGCCCCGAGAAATCGAGATCGACTGCGATCCCCAGGTGCACGTCGTGGTGGATCACGAGCGCGTCACCGTCGACGGTGGCATTCACCGCCGGGAAGGTGTGCACCGCGTCGCAGAAGGCCCGCACGATGAACGGCAGGTACGTGAGCCCGAATCCTTCCTCGGCCCGGAAGGTGTCGCCGTGCACGCGCCGGACCCGCTCGACGCGCTCGAAGTCGACTTCGACCGCCGTCGCGACGTGGGCGCTGACCGCCTTGGACATGACCATGTGCTCGGCGGTACGACGGCGGATGTTGTCGAACGGCACGCGCTCGTCACCCGTGACCATCCGGGCCGGTGTCGGCGCACTGGGGGCCACGGCCGTCCCGCTTCGGCCTGCCGCCTCGACGTCACGTCGCGTGATGCGACCCCCCTCGCCGGTCCCGACGATCCGCGCCGGGTCCAGGCCGCGCTCGGAAATCATGCGCCGCACGAGCGGCGAGGTGACCGATCCCGCACCGTCCGGTGCGGCGGCCGGAGCCGCCGGCGGAGGAACGGGGACGGGAGCGGGAGCAGGAACGGCTGGAGCAGGAGGTGGAGGTGGCGGCGTCGGTGCAGGAGCCGGCGGCGGAGTCGGCGGAGCGGCTGGCGGCGCGGCTTCGACCGGAGGTGCGCCGGCCGAGGCCGGCTCGTCGACAACGGCCGGGGCAACGCCCGCAGCTTCGTCGCCGGCACCACCGATCACGGCGAGGCGCGCGCCGACGTCGACGGTGTCGCCTTCGGGCACCACGATCTCGGTGAGCACCCCGGCGACCGGCGACGGCACCTCGGAGTCGACCTTGTCGGTCGAGACCTCGAAGAGCGGCTCGTCGAGCGCGACCGGCTCGCCCACCGCCTTCAACCACTTCGTGATCGTGCCTTCGGTGACCGTCTCGCCCAGTTGGGGCATCGTCACGTCCACTGTGGTTCCCTTCGTTACCCGTGGAGCGAACGGCCGGTGAGCGCGAGCGCCGATTCACCGAAGAGTTCGCCCAAGGTCGGATGCGGATGGATCAGCGCGCCGAGGTCCGCGGCGGTGGCCTCCCAGTTCACCGCGAGGTACCCCTCGCCGATCAACTCGGTGGCCCAGGGACCGGCGATGTGGACGCCGAGGATCACGCCGCTGCCGCGCTCGGCGACGATCTTCACCATGCCGTCGGACTCACCGATGATCAAGGCGCGACCGTTCCCCATGAACCGGTGCGCCGACACCTCGACGTCGTAGCCGCGGTCGATCGCCGCCTGCTCGGTGAGGCCGGTGAAGGACACTTCCGGATGGCAGTAGATGCCCCACGGCACCCGGTCGTAGTCGATCGGCACGACGTCCTCGCCGAGGATCGTCTTGATCGCCACGATCGCTTCGGCGAACCCGACGTGTGCCAATGCCGGCGTTGCCACGACATCGCCGACCGCGTAGACCCCGGGCACCGAGGTGCGCATGTGATCGTCGACGGTGATGAATCCCCGGTCGTCGACGACCACCGCGGAACCCTCCAGCCCGACGGACTCGGAGCGGGGCCGGCGCCCGACACTCACGATGATGGCGTCGACCTCGATGTCCGTGTGTTCGTCGCCGCGCTGTGCGTGCACCGTGAGGGCGTCGCCGGCGTCGTAGCCGGTGACGCTGATGCCGGCCTCGACCGTGATCCGCCGCTTCTTGAACGCGCGGGCGACGACGTCGGCCACCTGCTTGTCGACGCCGGGCAAGATGCTCGGCAACGCCTCGAGCACGGTGACGTCGCTGCCGACATCGGCGAGGTACGACGCGAACTCACAGCCGATCGCGCCACCACCGATGATCGCGACCCGTCCGGGCACCTGATCCATGTTCAACACGTGGTCGGACGACAGGATGCGCTCGCCGTCGAAGTCGAACCCGGGGATCGAACGCGGGGCCGAGCCGGTGGCGAGGATCAGTGCCGTGCCCTCGAGTTCGGTGCCGTCGGAGACGCGCACCCGCCGCGCCGCCGCGTCGAGCACGGTGCCGGTCCCCGGGAACACGGTGACCTTGCGGCCCTTGAGCAGACCCTCGAGCCCCTTGGTGAGACGATCGACCACCGTCTGTTTCCGGGCCAGGCTGGTGGCGAGATCGACCGTCGGTTGTCCGGCGTCGACGCCGAACTCCTTGGCGTTGCGGACCGTGCGCAGCACCTCGGCCGTCTGGAGCAGCTCCTTGGCCGGAATGCAGCCGCGATGCAGACACGTCCCGCCGATCCGAGCCTCCTCGACCAGCGCGATGTGGAGACCGGCGGCGGCGCCGTAGAGCGCCGCGGCATACCCGCCGGGACCACCGCCGAGCACCACGACGTCGAACTGCTCAGCCACGAGATGCCTCCGGGGTCGGGAATCGATGGAGACGCCCATTCTCGTTCATGCGGCCCCGCAGCGTCACCGAGTGCCTGCAGTGATCTGGAGGATTCCGGCGACCAGGATGGCCAGACCGGTCACGAGAGCCAACACGAGCAAGGTGCGCGTCTTCACCCTGCCATCTTCGCGGACGACGATCGGCCACGCCCGACCGGGCGCGATCGCAGGTGTGACCGTCCCCGGAGGTCGACCCAGGTACACTCACGCGGCTTTCGGGCGGTACGTCTGACCGCCGAGTCCCTCACCGCGAAGATCGGGTCGCCACGCGTGAAAGATCGGGCCGAGAAGCTCATCGGCAAGACCCGGGACGCCGTGCCCGAGGGCACGATCGCCGTCGGCGTCGGCCTGATGATCACCGCGGTCACCACGTTCATCTTCCTGACCGTCGCCCGCCAGGCCCTCCCCGACCGGCCGTTCAACGCGTTCAACGCGTTCTGGGGGTTCATCTTCGTCGCCGGACCGGGCCTGTTCCTCCCCTTGGAGCAGGAGGTCGGCCGCGCGTTGGCCCACCGGCGCGCCCAGAACCTCGGGGGCGGCCCGCTGGTACACCGCGCGGCACGGCTCGGTGCCGCGCTCACCGGTGTGATGGCGGTCGTGGCCGTCGCCGGGGCCCCGCTCTACGTCGACGGGTTGTTCCACGGCGACTGGCTCCTCGTCATCAGCCTGGCCATCGGACTGTTCGGCTTCGCCTTCATGCACCTCACCCGGGGCACACTCTCGGGCAACGGTCGCTTCGTTCCCTACGGCAAGATCCTGGCGATCGACGGCAGCTCCAAGCTCGCCGCGGCCCTCGTGCTCTGGAAGCTCGGGGTCGACACGGCCGGGCCGTACGGGCTCTGCATCGCGCTCTCACCGTTCCTGGCCACCGGCATCGCCCTGATCGGCCAGAAGGGACTGCTCCAGGAAGGCCCACCCGCTCCGTACTCCGAGCTGTCGACCACGCTCGGCTGGCTGCTCGCGGGCTCGCTGCTGATGCAGGTGCTGGGGTACTCGGTGCTGTTGGGGGTCGGCATTCTGCGCGGCCACGAGGACGCGGCGATCGCCGCCGCGTTGAGCAGTGCGTTCTTCGTCGGTCGGATCCCGCCACTGCTGTTCCAAGCCGTGCAGGGCACGCTGTTGCCGAAGCTCGCCGGCCTCGCCGGCGCCGGTCGGCACGACGAGTTCCGGAGCGGATTCCGCCAACTCATGGTGCTCGTCTGCGGTATCGCGGCGCTCGGAACTGCGGCGGCATTTGCCGTGGGTGTTCCGATCGGCGAGAAGCTGTTCCCGCCGTTCGACATCGGTGCCGTCGACCTCGGGCTCCTCGTCGCCGGGAACGGCGTCTTCATCATCGCCTTGACGATCGCCCAGGCCTTGATCGCACTGCACGGCCACAAGGAAGTCGCCATCGCGTGGGGCGCCGGCGTGGTCGCATTCGTCATCGGTGCATCGGCCATCTCGGATCTCGCGCTCCGCGTCGAGATCGGCTTCCTCGCGGGAACCATCATCACCGCTGCCGTGATGAGCTTCACGCTCGCGGCGCGGATGCGCGGCGGCGTCGACGCGAGCATCGACTCGCTCATCAGCCAGATCGAACACGAACCGCTCGACCTCTGATTCGCGGCCAACCGCCTCGAGGCAGTGCCCGATCAGGCAGCCGCGACCCCGATCACGACCCACGGTGTCGTGATGGGCGCGGCGTTCCGCCACGTGTTGCGGCTCTGCGACACCGTGGGCGCCCCACCGAAGCGGGCGAGGTACCCGTCCTCTCGCACGGTGTAGCCGCGGCCGCCCGGCAGGACGACGAAACCGCGCGCCACGTCCCGGCCGAAGTACGGCACACCACTCACACGTGGCGCGCCGCCCACGGGGGTGACGCCGCCGTACCCGTCGAGGATGTACCCGCCGGGACCGTCGGGATTCGCCGCGACGTCCCGGGCGATCTGCCAGCCGGGCCAGTAGGGGCCGTAGACCGGCGGGGCGTTGCCCAACGGGTGCAGGGCGCCGTAGGCGTCCATGACGTACCAGCCGGCGCTGAAGCGCACGAGCTTGCGGGCGATGTCGAACCCCGGCCAGTAGGGACCGCGTCCCAACGACGGTGCGCCACCGAAGGCGTGCACCGCGCCCAGGCCGTCGAGGATCCACCCGCCGCCGCCCGGACGCACGACGAGATCACGGGCGATCGCGAACCCCGGCCAGTACGGACCGGCTCCCAACGACGGCGCGCCCTGGAACGGGTGCACGCCACCGAACCCGTCGAGCGTCCACCCGCCCGGGCTCCAATCGGACAGTTCGATGTCGCGCGCGATCGACCAGTTCGGCCAGACCGCGGCGGCCCGAAGTTCGGGCGCGCCACCCGCGGGATACACGACACCGTACGAACTGGCCACGGCCAGCTTCGGCGCCGACCCCGAGATCGCATGGTTGGACACGACGTCGGCTTGGCCGCTCAGGATGCGTCCCGCCACTGCGAGCCGGATCTTCGGTAGCTGCGAGTACACGAAGTTCCCCGGGCAGTCCGTGGACCCGGGATCGCGGTGGCCCACGATGTAGGGAATGGTCCGGGTCACACCGGCGGGCCAACGATCCGTATTCGAGAGCGGCGTGTAGTCCACCGAGCGCCGCGGATCGACGCCGTGCAGGTTCAACTTCCAGGCCAACAGCCGTTCGAGCGCGTCGATGGCGGCCGCAGGCGGCGGGACGTTCTGGAAGTTCCCGATCAACGCGACCCCGACCGTGCCCGTGTTCATCCCGGTCGTGTGCGCCGCGCGCACGGGGTCCCACACGCTGCCGTAGCGACCTTCGAAGATCTGGCCGTAGCGGTCGACGAAGAAGTTGTAGTGCGTGTCGCAGTATTTGAGCGTCTGGGTCGCATAGCCGTACAACCCTCGGACGATGGCCGGCGTGTCCTGCGGGCCGTAGTTGTTGTTCCCGCCCGTGTGGTGGACGACCCCGACGGTCGTGTTGGTCGAGATGTCGGGCGGCTCGGGACAGTTCGCCAGGCGCAGGTTCTCGTCGGCACCCCACTCGCCCCGCGAGACGATGCCGGGCATCGCCACGGTCGCCGCGCTCGCCACCCCGGACCGGGGTGAGGCCGGCGGACTCATCACGCGCTCCACCGTCACGTCCCGGGCCGTGCCACTCGTCAACCGGACGCGGACCGCGGCCGCATCACCGACCCACACGGCGTCGCTCGCCGGTCGCGTCGCGGCCCGCTCCGCCTCGAGGGTCCCCGGATCCGGCTGGTGTTCCGACTCGAATCCGACGTCGGTGATCGCCTGCCAGGTGCCGGACCGGTTCTGGGCTTCCACCCGGAACCGCGCGTCCGGATCGCCATCCCAGCGCACGCCGACCAGGTTCGCCGGCGAGCGCACGGTGGCCTGCCACCCTGCCGCGACCACACCGGAGCCGCTGACGGCGGCCGAGTGGATACCCGGTGTCACCACGGCCGGGCCGGGGGGTGGGGCAATCGCGGGCGCGACGATCCACCCCATCCCGAGCACGACCCCGGTGACCGCTGCTCCCCAGGACTTCATCGACGACATCCTCACCTTCGAGACTCGCTGTCGGGCCTCCCGACAACCATCGACCGATCACCACCCCGGCCTGGAGTCCGACCTGCGGGTGACCCGGCTCCGCGATCGTCCCATACCAACCGTCGAATCGCCGGAAATCATCGTTCGACAAGGCGGGGCCGCTCCTGGTCCGGGCTCTAGGATCGCCACCATCGGCGCCCTTCGCATCGCCATCGACGGCACCCCATTACTCGGTCATCGCACGGGTGTCGGCGAAGTCACCGCCGGCGTGCTCGCGGAGCTGGCGGGACGCGCCGACATCTCCGTGGTCGCGTACGCCCTGACGCTGCGTGGCCGGGCCGAGTTGCGCGAACGCGTCCCCGGCGGGATCGCGACCGCCACCCGGCCGTTCCCGGCCACCCTGGTGCGAGAGCTGTGGGGACGAGGGATGACGCGACCGCGGATCGAGGATTGGACCGGGACCGTCGACGTCGTCCACGCCACGAACTTCGTCGCGCCCCCCGCACGGGCGCGAGTGGTCGTGACGGTGCACGATGTCACCTTCATCCGATTCCCCGAGCTGTGCACCGCGGACACCCTCCGGTATCGCGATCTGCTCGCCCGCGCGATCGCTCGGGGGGCGGTCGTCCACACTCCCAGTCAGTTCGTCGCCGCGGAAGTCTGCGAGGCGTTCGCCATCGAACCGGCGCGCGTCGTCGCGATCCCGTCGGGAGTACCGATGGTGAGTGGGGGCGACGCCGAACGCGGCCGCGCGATCGTCGGTGCCGACCGCTACGTGCTCGCGCTCGGCACCATCGAGCCGCGCAAGAACCTCACCATGCTCGTCGAGGCGTTCGCGATCGCCGCCGGTTCGGATGCCGAACTCCATCTCGTGCTCGCCGGACCCCCGGGGTGGGATACGGACCGGGTCCAGGCCGCGATCGCCGCCTGCCCGGCCCGGGACCGGATTCACCGGCTCGGGTTCGTGCCGGACCGCGACCGCGCCGACCTGCTCTCCGGCGCCGCGGTCTTCGCATACCCGTCGTTGTACGAAGGATTCGGATTCCCGCCGCTCGAAGCGATGCAGTGCGGTGTCCCCGTGGTCGCGAGCACCGCCGGATCCCTCCCGGAAGTGCTCGGCGATGCGGCCAGCCTCGTGGCACCGGACGATGCCGAGTCACTTGCGATGGAAGTGACCCGGCTGAGCCAACCGTCCGCCGAGCGCGACGAACTCATCGACCGCGGTCGTCGACAGGTGGCCAGGTACAGCTGGACAACCACCGTCGACGGACTCCTCCAGTTGTACCGGAGCCTCGGATGAAGGTGGGACTCCACATCGGTCAGCTGTTCCAACCGGTGCCGGGCGGTATCGGGCGCTACATCGTGCATCTCGCGCAGAATCTCCCCGCCGCCGACGTCGAGGTCCTCAGCTTCGGGGCCGGCACGCCGAGCCGGCGCGTCCGGTCACTGATCGGCGAGACCGTCGACCTCGGATGGCCCCGCGGCCCGATGCGCTACGAGGCGTGGCATCGCCTCCAGCGCCCGCGGGTCCGCCTGCCGGTCGACGTCATCCACGCTCCGAGCCTGGCGATCCCACCCACCGACACCGCGCCGTTGGTCGTCACCGTGCACGACGTGGCGTTCCTCCGCGAGCCGGCCGCGTTCACCAAGCGGGGGCTCGCGTTCCACGAACGCGGCCTCGAACTCGCACACGAACACGCGCGCGCGATCGTGACCGCGTCTCGCTTCGCGCGCGACGAACTGGTGCGCGTCGGCTTCGAACGGGAACGCATCTTCCTCGCCCCCCACGGGGTCGCGGTTCGCGACCCCGAGCCGGACCCCGTCATCGACGAACTCGTGGTTCGCGCGGGCGTCCTCGGCCCCTACGTCCTGGCCGTCGGAACGGTCGAGCCGCGGAAGGGTCTCGACATCCTGGCCCGCGCGATGACCCGCGTCCGGCGTGAACTCCCCGATCTCACGCTGGCGATCGTCGGTCCGGATGGTTGGCTCGACGTCGGGGGCCTCGACGTCGACGGGGTCGCGCGTCTGGGTACGGTCGACGAGCGCACCCTCGACGCGCTCTATCGGCGCGCCACCCTCTGCGCGGTGCCCTCCCGGTACGAGGGATTCGGTTTGCCCGCACTCGAGGCCATGGCCCGCGGCTGTCCCGTCATCGCCAGCAACGCGACGAGCCTGCCCGAGGTGGTGGGCGGTGCGGGAGTCCTGGTACCGGTCGGCGATATCAACGGGTGGGGCCACGCGATCGTCGACGTGGCGACGGACCCCGAGCGTCGCCGAGCGATGGGCCGCGCCGGGCGCGAGCGGTCGGCCGGCTTCTCGTGGCGCGGTTCGGCCCACGCCCACGCCGCGGCCTACGCCGCCGCGATCGACGCCTCCTAAGCTGGCGCGTCGTGCGGCTCCTGCTCGATGTCTCGGCCGTTCCCGCGCGTCCGGTGGGTGCCGGGGTCGCGACGATCGAGATCGCCCGTGGACTCGATGCTCGACGCGGAGTGGAACTCCACCTGGCCACCCGACGCGACGACGTCACCCGGTGGACCGCCATCGCGCCCGGCGCGACCGTCCATCCCGACGTGCCCGATCGGCGACCCGCGCGACTCCTCTGGGAACAGACCGGTGCCTCACGCCTGGCCGCGCACGTCGGCGCCGACCTGTGGCACGGACCTCACTACACGCTGCCGCTGCGGTTGGAGCTGCCGCGAGTGGTCACCGTGCACGACCTGACGTTCTTCGAGCACCCCGAGTGGCATGAACGATCGAAAGTCGTCTTCTTCCGGCGGATGATGGCCGCGAGCGTCCACCGAGCCGATGCCATCGTGGCGGTCAGCCCCCATACGGCCCGACGCCTCACCGCCGTCCTCGCGCCGTCGGCTCCGGTCGTCGTGGCCGAGCACGGCGTCGACCACACGCGATTCCGGACCGAGGACCGGGATGACCTCGCGCGTCTCGCCGCGCACGGCATCCGGCCTCCCTATTTCGCGTTCGCGGCGACCCTCGAACCGCGCAAGGACGTCCCGAACCTCATCGCCGCGTTCGCTCGCTTCGCTCCGAGTCGGCCGGAACTCCGTCTCGTCGTGGCCGGTCGCGACGGATGGGGCGCGATCGCGGTGCGCGACGCCGCGGCCCGCAGCGGTTGCACGACCCAGATTCTGCGGTCCGGATGGATGCCGGCCGAGCTCCTCCCGGCGTTCTTCCGTCAGGCGGTGGCCGTCGTCTACCCCTCGCTGGAGGAGGGATTCGGGCTCCCCGCCCTCGAGGCCCTCGCGTGTGGCGCCCCGCTCATCACGACCACCGGGTCGGCGATGGAGGACGTCGTCGGCGACGCCGCGGTGCTCGTCCCCCCACGCGACCCCGATCGGCTCGCGGCGGCCATGGTCCGCGTGCTCGACGACCCCGATACCCGTGACCGACTCCGAGTGACCGGTCCCCCACGCGCCGCGACCTTCACGTGGGAGAGGTCCGTCGACCACCATCTCGACGCCTACGCTGCGGCGCTGGGGGGTAACCGATGAGAGCAACTGTGACCGGCGCGGGCGGGTTCGTCGGCCCGCACCTGGTGGCGCACCTGCGCGCGAGCGGCGACGACGTCACCGAGATGGACCTGTTCGGTCCGGTCGAGGTGGATGTGACCGACGCGGACTCGGTGCTGACGGCCATGCGCGACGCGCGACCCGAGGTCGTGTACCACCTCGCCGCACTCAGTAGCGTCGGGCAGAGCTGGTCGAGTCCGGGGGCGTCCTTCCGCGTGAACGCCGAAGGCACACTGCACGTCTTGCGGGCATGCGTCGAGGTCCAGGTCCCCCGCGTCGTCGTGATCCTGAGCTCCGAGGAGTACGGCAACGCCGACCCGGAACGCATCCCGCTCACCGAGGACGCACCGCTCCGACCGGTCACCCCGTACGGTGCGAGCAAGGTCGCGGCCGACTTCGTCGCGCTGCAGACGTTCCTCGCCGACGGGCTCGACATCGTGCGGGTGCGTCCGTTCGGCCACACCGGTCCGGGCCAGACCGATCAGTTCGTGGTACCCGCGCTCGCCGCTCGCATCGCCCGCGCCGAACTGGAGGGCGTCGACGAGATCCCGGTGGGGTCGTTGACCGCGGTTCGTGATCTCTCCGACGTGCGCGACGTCGTGCGCGCCTACCGCCTGGCCGCCCTGCACGGCGTCGCCGGCGACGTCTACAACGTCTGTTCCGGCCAGGGCGTGAGTATTCAGGAGATCGCCGATGCGTTGCTCGCTCACGCCCGCCGGCCGATCCGGCTCGTGACCGATCCGGCGCTCGTGCGGCCGGTCGATGCGCCCCGCATGGTCGGCAGCAATCAACACATCCGCGATGTCACCGGGTGGGCGCCCGAGATCCCGCTGGCCCAGACGCTGGCCGATGTGCTCGACGCAGCCCGCGCCCGCCTCGCGTCGAGCTGAACTCCTAGGCCAACGGCGCCTGGCGATCCAACCAGCCGAGGACCGAGGCCACCGCGCGGGGATCGTGCCGGAGTCGGCGACCCGCGTTGGCGATGATGCGGAGTTCGGCCGTGCCGTGTGCGGCCGCGAGCCGCTGCGACTCGGAGACCGACACCACGTCGTCGTCGGTCCCGTGGAGCAACAGGAGCGGCCGGGGCGCGAACGCGCGCGCACTCGCCACCGCGTCGACGGCCGCGATCTCTCGGGCCCACGCGGTGAGATCCTTCGGAGCCGACTCGGATTCGAAGACGCCCATGCCCCGACAGAACCGGGCGAACCGGCCCGCGTCGCGTGACCAGTCGGACAACGAGGTCGGCGCGCCGAGGCACGCGATCCCCCGCACTCGAGGATCGGACGCACCGATGCCCAGTGCCAGCGCACCGCCGACCCCCGTCCCGAGGATCGACGCGCCGACCGTGTCGGGGTGAGCCAGCAGCGAGTCCAGCGCGAGGCGCAGATCCTCGTTCCACGCGCCGATCGAGAAATCACCGCTGGAACCACCGGTACCGCGGAAGTTGAACGTGAGGACCCGCCAACCGACCTGGGCCGCGATGCGGTCGGCCAGTTCGGGAAACGTCAACCCCGAGGCCACCGAGCCGCGCGGCGGGATCGGGAAGTCGTGGCACAGCACCAGCCCCGGGACCGAGCCCCGCTTCGCGGGATGGGCCCAGTACGCGGCGAGGGTGGTGCCGTCGGGATGTTCGATCTGTTGGTCCACGGAGCTCCTCGTCGAGACCCCAGTATCCTGACCGCTCGTGACCGACGCCGCGCCCACCGTTCCCACATCCGTTCCGGCGTTCAAGGAGTGGGCGGTCATCGTCCAGGCGCTCCTCGAAGGCGAGCAGATCCTCGACATCCGCAAGGGCGGGCTCCACGAAACCGGGCGGCACTTCGGCGTGCAGTCGACGACCGCCTGGCTCTTTCCCACGTTCGAACACCAGCGCGAGGAGTTGGTGAAGCCGGCCTACCGCCGCTGGGTCACGACCCTCGACGCCGGTGCCGACGCCGACGAGCTTCGATTCGACGGCTGGGCCGAGGTCGCCGGCGTCGCGACCGTGACCGAACCGGACGTGCTCGACGCGCTGGACGGCAAGGTGATCTGGTCCCGCGAGTACGTCGAGTCGCGGTTCCGCTGGAAGTCACGCGATCCCCTGTTCGTGCTCGCGCTGCGCGTCCACGTGCTGGCCGAGACCCTCGTGGTCCCCAACGACGAGAGCTACGGGGGCTGCACGTCGTGGGTCGACGTTGCCGGACTGCCGGACCCCCGAACGCTCGCGGCACGACCGGCCCTGTCCGACGAGGCGTTCGCGGCCAGACTCAAGGGCGCGGCCGACGCGATCCCCGGCGGGTTCGTCGCACCGACGCGGTAACCGGGCCGTACCCGCCTACGACCGGGCGAGGCGGTACCCGCGATTGCGGGCCTCGGCCGGGGTGTCGGGCCCGAAGCAGATGAACTGCTCGGACTCCATGAGTTCGTCGATGACGGCGGGGTCGAGGTCGGCCGCGTCGAGGTCGTAGAGGCGCTGCGTGCGCTTGTCCCCGACGTACCGGAACTCTTCGAACTTGGTGGGTCGACTCATCCCACCAGCCTAGGAAAGATCCCCCGCGTCGGGCGCACGCACCCGCCCGAGTACCCTTCTCCGGCGGTGGATCCCGGCGACGACACGCAGCTCTCGACCCTCGCCGACGGTCCGGATGCCGACTCTTCGGGGTCCGGCACCGCGCAGTCCGCCGCGAACCGGCTGCGGTACCACCCGGCCCTGGACGGACTCCGCGCCCTGTCGGTGCTGGCGGTCATCGCGTACCACTTCGACTACCGGTGGGCGAAGGGCGGGTTCCTCGGCGTCGACGCGTTCTTCGTGCTCTCCGGCTTCCTGATCACGACGCTGCTGGTGTTCGAGTTCCGTCGGATCCGCACGATCAAGCTCGGCGGATTCTGGGGCCGACGGGCCCGACGACTCCTCCCCGCACTCCTGCTCGTGCTCCTGTTCGTCGCGTGGTACACGCACCATTACGTCGCGCCGTGGGAGCGGACCAGCATCCGCAACGACGGCATCGCCAGCCTGTTCTACGTCGCCAACTGGCGGTTCATCCTCGACCAGCAGTCGTACTTCACGCTGTTCTCGGCCGCGTCGCCGCTCCGACACATGTGGTCGCTCGCGATCGAGGAACAGTTCTACCTGGTCTGGCCGCTGATCGTGCTGGGCTGCCTGCGGGTCGCCCGCGGATCGACTCGGGTGCTGGCCGCGGTGTGCACGGTGGGCGCGATCGCGTCCGTGATCGCGATGGCCGTCCTGTACCAGGACGGCGATCCGTCGCGGGCGTACTACGGGACGGACGCCCACGCGCACACCTTGCTCATCGGCGCGTTGCTCGCACTGATCCTGGCCGCGCGTCCCATCGGTCGGCGCGTCCGGCAGATCCTGGCGATCGCCGGACCGCTCGCCCTCGTGGCGGTCGGATTCGCGTGGCACTCGGTGCTCGACACGAGCTCGAACTACTACCACGGCGGCTCGGCGATCTACGCCCTCGTCGTCGCCGTCGTCATCGCCGCGGTCATGGCCGGCGGGCCCTTCGGTCGGCTGCTCGGAGTCGGACCCCTGGCCTGGATCGGGCGGCTGTCCTACGGGCTCTACCTGTGGCACTGGCCGATCGTCGTCTGGTTGATCCCGACCCGGGTCCATGTCGGGCCGAACCAGCTGAACCTGATCCGGCTCGCGGTCACGTTCGCCGCCGCGATCACGTCCTACTACCTGGTCGAACGGCCGATCCGCGAGGGCCTCGCCACCCGCGCCCGGCCGACGGCGATCCTGGCACCGGTCGCGGTCGGGATGGTCAGCATCGCGCTCGTCGCGTCCGCCGCCGGGGCCACCCCGCCACCGAGCTACCTGTGGGGCTACGGCGACCCGCTCGTCTGCGGCACGCCGCGTCCGGAGGAGACCCGGGAGGCGAAGACCGAGGTCGCGACCCAGCGGCCGATCCGCCGCACCGGCGACGCGAAGAACATGCGCGTCCTCATCGTCGGCGACTCCGTCGCGTGCAGTCTCTGGACGGGCATGCGCGAAGTCGGGCGGCGGAACCGGATACCACTCGACCAGGCGTCGGTCTTCGGGTGCGGCGTCGCCTCCGGCGAGATCACGACGACCCGGGGTGAACAGATCACGCCGCACTCCGAACGCTGCCCGCAACTCGTCGACACCGCACTCCGCGACGGCCTGGCCCGCGCCCGACCGAACGTCGTCGTCTGGGCGAGCAGTTGGGAGAAGTCCGATCTCGTCGTCGACGGGAAGACCCTCGTCAACGGCACGAAGGCGGGCGATCGGGCAATGCTCGCCCGCATGGACGAGGCGCTGAAGCAGCTCACTCGCGGTGGCGCCCACGTGATGCTCGTGACCATCGCGGCGCCGGCGCCCAACGACGCCCAGGGCACCGACAACACCTCCAACGCGGTCGACGACGCCAGCTACGCGCGTCTCGCCTCGATCGAACGGCGGTTCGCGAAACGCCATCCGAACCAGGTCACCCTGATCGACCTGGCGGCCCAGGTGTGTCCCACCGGTGCACCCTGCCCCGAAACCGTCAACGGCGAACGGATCCGCCCCGACGGCCGTCACTTCACGCCGGCATCGGCCGCTCGCTACGGCCGGTGGATCCTCGCCGAGATCGCCAAACACGAACGATGACCGACCCCGAACTCGACGAGACGGTGGACGCCGTGGCCGCGACACCACGACCCGCGTGGACGCGCGCGGCCTCGATCGTGCTGCTCGCGCTTCCCGCCGTCATGATCGGCATCGGCGCGTGGATCCACCGCTGGACCGACGAGGACGCGTTCATCAACTTCCGCATCGTCGACCAGGTGATGGCAGGTCACGGGCCCGTGTTCAACGCCGGCGAGCGGATCGAGACCTACACGAGCACTCTCTGGCTCGCGATCCTCGTCGTGGGTCGGACCCTGTTCGGGTGGGCCATGGGCATGGAGTGGATCTCGGTGCTGTTCGGACTGGCCGCCGCGATCGGCGCGTTCACGATCGCGGCCCTCGCCACTCGCCGCCGTCACCGGCCCGGCGAACTCGTGATTCCGATCGGCCTGATCATCGTGGCCGCCATCCCGGTGATGTGGGACTTCGCCACCTCGGGGCTCGAGATGAGCCTCGTCTGGCTCTGGATCGCGTGTTGCTGGCTCGCGCTCACCCGCGTGGCGGACGCACCCGAGCCCACGCCCCGCGCCCGGCGGTGGTCGTTGGTCGCGCTCGGTCTGGGTCCGCTGGTACGGCCCGAACTCGGTCTGATGGTGATCGTGTTCCTCGTCGCGTGGTTCCTGCTGGCGAGCCCGCGCCGAATCATCCGCGACCTCGCGATCGCGTTCGCGCTCCCGATCGCGTACCAGGTCTTCCGCATGGGCTACTTCGCCAGCCTGGTGCCGAGCACCGCACTGGCCAAGGACTCGAGCGGGCTGCACGTGAGCCAGGGATGGAACTACTTCACCGACCTGGTCGGCACCTACGCGCTCTGGATCCCGCTCGCCGTCATCGTCGTGGTGGTCCTCGTGCGCGGCATCGAGGTGCGCGACCGGCGGCAACTGGTCGTGAGCGCCACGTTCCTGATCGCGGCTGCGGCCGGTGCCGGCTACATGATCGCCACCGGCGGCGACTACATGCACGGTCGCCTGTTGCTTCCCGCGGTGTTCGCGGTCGCGCTGCCCGCTTCGGTCGGCATCGATCCGCGGCGCTGGCGCGCGCACGTCGTCCGCCGCCTCGTCCCGGTGGCGGTCGCCGTGGTCTGGGTCGTCGTCGTGATCGCCGGCGTGCGGTACCCCGCCCCGAAGCAGACGTTCGGGCTCACCGACATCGCCGACTGGCGGCTGGTGTTGCACAAGGAGATGTTCCACACCCCGGATGCGGGCATCACCATCGCACCCCAGGAGATCCGCCGGAACTACGCCAACGGCTGGCGCGGATTCATGCGGGTCCTCGACAAGCAGCCGCGGGCCGGCAAGGACCCCAACCGACTGGTGGTCGTCCTGGGCTCGATCGGTGTGCCCGCCCGCGTCATGGGTCACGACGTCTACATCGTCGACATCGGCGGGCTCGCCGAGCCGTTGGCCGCACGCACCGACCCGATCCCCGACCGGCCCGCAGGTCACCGCAAGCAGGTCGACGACCAGTGGTACGACGCGCGGTTCGGCGTGGGTGGCACCGACGCCCGTACCAAGGCCGCGCGTCGGGTGCTGCGGTGTCAGCCGATCAAGGGACTGCTCGACGCCGTGACCGAGCCGCTCACCCCGGGCCGGTTCCTCTCGAACATCTGGCACGCGCCCGAGTACACGCTGCTGAAGATCCCCAAGAACCCCATCGCCGCCGAGCAGAAGTTCTGCCCGAAGCCGTAGCCGTACCCGTCGTCGGGGTCGAGCGCGAGAGAGCCGGTGGAAAGGTCACGACCTTCCCACCGGCTCTTCGCGTGTGTGCTTGGTTCCGACGTCCGGACTGCTCGGGTGGGACCAACTCCCGATCGGACGGCGGCGGTGCTGCGGTGGAATTCCGCACGAAGTCCAATGAGTGAGCGACTTCTAGGAAAGGTTCCTAGCGGCCGAGCACCTCCAGGGTCCCATGTTGATCATGCATGTGTTGGACCACCCCCTTTCTCTGGTACGAGATTCGTACCACGTCGGTCGGGTGGGTTCGAGCGTTTTCCGGGCGTCGGGACCGTTCAGGGCGACGAGCCGGGACCGAAATCGTCCAGCGGATCCTCGACCGGGCGCCCGATGGCGCCGATGAACACCAGGTAGTCGAGCTGGCAGGCCACGACACCCTCGACCTGTTCGGGCAGGTACGCCTCGCCGGTCGCAGCACAGCGTTCGACGATGTAGTCGATCGTGGCCTCGGGGCTGAGGAGCGCCGGCACCGAGTCGTCGGGCCGCTCGGTGGTGTGCGCGACACCCCGCTGCTCGAAGAACTCAGCCTGGAAGCCGAGGATCCGCTCGACGTCGGCTTCGGTCAGGGTCGCGGCCACGAGATCGGGGAGATGTTCCACGACCCACGCCTGCGCGTCGTCCGGGTCGAACACCGCGTCGGGCGGATCCTCACTCAGGCGCGCGGCCTCGCGGAAGACCAACGCGGCCGCAATCGCGAGGACCAGTCCGACGACGATGAACCCGACGATCCAGATCATCGGGTCCTCATCGCCGGGCGGTCACTCGGTCTCAGATACCGATGCGCTGGGCGAGCAACTCACGGTGGTACGTCGCGTCACCGAGCAGGATCTCCGAGGACTTCGCCCGCTTGAAGTACAGGTGGGCGTCGTGCTCCCAGGTGAACCCGATCCCTCCGTGGATCTGGATGTTCTCCGCGGCGCAGTGGAAGTACGCGTCCGAGCAGTAGGCCTTGGCCAACGAGGCCACGACCGGCAGTTCGTCGTTGTCCTCGGCTGCGGCCCAGGCCGCGTAGTACGCGGCCGACTTGGCCGACTCCGTCTCGAGCAGCATGTCGGCGCACTTGTGCTTGATCGCCTGGAACGAACCGATCGGGCGACCGAACTGCACCCGGTCCTTGGCGTACTGCACCGACTCGTCGAGCACGTACTGAGCGCCACCGACCATCTCGTTGCAGAGACCGACCGCAGCCTGATCCAGGGTCTTGGACAACGCGTCCCAACCCGCACCCGCGGTACCGAGCAGCTCGGCCTCGACGCCGTCGAACTCGAGCTTGGCCTGCTTGCGGGTCTGGTCCATCGTGGCGAGCGGCGTGCGGGTGAGACCGGCTGCGTCGCCGGCGACGGTGTAGAAGCTGATGCCGTCGGTGCCGCTCGTCCCCTTGGCGCGGGCGACGACCACGATGAGGTCCGCGGTGTGACCGTCGATGACGAACATCTTCGTGCCGGTCAGCTTGGTGCCGTCCGCTTCGAGCGTGATCCCCGACGCGTCCCACTTGCCGTTCGGCTCGGTGAACGCCAACGTCGCGATCGTCTCACCGCTCGCGATGCCCGGCAGCAACGCGGCCTGCTGGTCCTCGGTGCCGGAGTTCAGGATGGCGTTGGCGGCCAACACGACGGTCGAGAAGTACGGCGCGCAGAGCAACGTCCGGCCCATCTCCTCGAGCACGATGCCGAGTTCCACCCACGTGAACCCCTGGCCGCCGTACGCCTCGGGAATGTGCAGGCTCTGGAGCCCCAACTCGTTCGCCATCTGTGACCACACCGCCCGGTCGTAGCCCTCGGTGGTCTCCATCAGCCGACGGACCTCGGCCTCGGGGCTCTTGGCCTCGAGGAACTTGCGAACGGCGTCTCGCAGTTGATCCTGCTCTTCGGAAAATGCGAAGTTCACGGGGGTCCTTCCTCGGCCGACTCGAACGGAGTGCGCCGCAGCTTGCCATGACTCAACCCGGGCGCACCACCTGGGCTCCGGAGGCGGATTCGGGGCAACCGCGACGATTCGCGACCGACGTCAGGACCGCCCGTCAGCCCCGGCCGTCAGGGCCGGGTCGGGGTCGGCGCCGGGCGTGCCCAGCGCGCCGCCGACCGGGCCGAGACCTTACGCCCGAGGCTGATCGAGGGCTTCTCGATGAGCTGATAGGTCACCGCCGAGGCCACCACCGACAGTCCGATCCACAGCAGGGCGTCGAGCGGGCGGTTGTCGAACTGGCGCCCGACGGAATCGATGATGATCACGTGCACGAGATAGAGCGAATAGCTGATGGTGCCGAGCCAGAGCAGCGACCGCGGGAACCGAGCGGTGCGGAACCGCAACGCGAGCGCGAAGGTGGCGTAGGCCGCGAGGTAGGTGAGGATCTCCGCAGCCTTGTACGAGCCGACGGTCACTTCGTTCGGCAGGGGCGCCCAGTACACGTCGGCAGTGACCCACGACACCACGATCGCGAGGACGCCCAGACCGGCGATCGCCATGAGCCGCGCGGTCGGCAGCTCACCCTGGCTCCACCGGAACAGGCAGGTCCCGAAGAACAAGGTGCCGAAGAAGAACATCGCCTGGAACAGCGGTTCGTTCGGCCGGTTGAGGACGAGCAGGATCGAGACCGCGACGATGCTGATGCTGAGCCAGCGCTGCGGCCCCGAGAACCGCGTGACCCACACGGTGTACCCGACCCCGATCGCGAGCGAGACCACCGCGATCAGGAACAGACGCTTGCCGCCGTCGGTGACCAGATCGTGAATGGCGCCGGTCGGCACGTGCCGGGTGTTCACGACCATCGCCGCGAGGAATGCGAGGGTGGCCCACAGCGACGACCGTCGGTGGAGACCGACGACGAACATCGCCGAGACCAGTCCGTAGAAGACGAGTTCGTAGGCCAAGCTCCACGACTGCCCGAGCGCCAACGGTTGACTCAGGAAGTTCTGCAACATCGTCGCGTTCGCGACCGTGGCCCGAATCGGGTGTTCGAGGTAGGCCGGGGGCAGGCCGAAGCGATCGAACTGGTAGTGCAGGACGAGCACCGCGGCGAGCGTGGCCCAGTACAGCGGGAAGAGCCGGAAGAATCGGCCCACCCAGAACTTCATCTGCGAACCCTGCCGTTCGAGGGACGCCGGGATGATGAAGCCGGAGCAGAGGAAGAAGACCACGACGCCGAACTCGCCGAGACGGAACCGTTCGAGCGCGAACTTGGACCACCACGGGTAGAGCTGCTCCAACGAGTGTTGGACGACGACGCACATCGCCGCCAACCCACGGAGCGCGTCCAGGAACTGCATGCGATCGCCGAGGCTGGTGTGCTCGACGCTCGCACTCGGCAGCACCGGGTTCACCGGGTTCACCGGTTCGGGCCGCGTGGGAGTTGCCCCTCCGGGCGTCGTCGGATCGATACTCGATCGTACCGTTGGAGGTACCGGCGATCGTGGCTTCCCGACCGCGACGCGACGGCCGCCCGAGGGCGATAGCGTCGATACCGATGTTGCAGCCCCACTACGCGGCCTCCGGGGTCCGAATCGACAAGTACGTCGTCGGCCCGTTCGAGAACAACGTGTTCGTCGTGCGCGATGTCGGCAGCGGCGATGCGTTGATCATCGACGCGGCGAACGAGCACGACCTCCTGCTCCAGGTCAGCCGGGCGACCGGGGTACGGCGGGTGCTCACGACCCACGGGCATTGGGATCACATCCAGGCCGTCACCGCATTGCGCGATGCCGGCATCGAGGTCGGCATCGCCACCGCGGACGCCGCGATGCTGCCGAGCTACGACTTCACCATCCCCGACGACGAGGAACTCCGCGTCGGTTCGCTGTCGCTCCGGGCGATCCACACGCCCGGCCACACCCCCGGTTCGACCTGCTTCGAGCTGATCGGCCACCCGGTCCTCTTCAGCGGCGACACATTGTTTCCGGGCGGCGCCGGTAATACGGCCACCGAGGGCGCGAGTTTCGACCAGATCATCGAGTCGATCGATCGCCGCCTGTTCACGCTGCCACCCGACACGCTGGTCCTGCCGGGTCACGGGCTGGACACGACCATCGGGACCGAACGGCCCCATCTCGACGCCTGGATCGAACGGGGCTGGTGATCCGGCGCGCTTCCTGTAACGAATCACCCCCTGGAGCCACGATGTCTCCAGATCCACCGACGGTCGAGGAATGCTCGGCCGGGGAGACCTGTTTCGTACCGCCGAACCATCCGGCCACCCCCGAGGGACCTTCATGCCTTGCCCCCGACCAGCGCTGACGATCGCGGACGCCGCCGCCGTCGTCGCGGCGGCCGGTTTCGCGTCCCGCCCACCGGCGGTCGGCTTCGAACTCGAATGGTTCGTGACCCGGCACGGCCGTCCGGTGACCGATCTCGATCTGCTGCACTCCACCATCACCCGGAGCGGCCCGCTCCCCCACGACAGTCGCCTGTCCTTCGAACCGGGAGCCCAGGTCGAGGTGAGCGCTCCACCGACCGGTTTCGGTCCGGAGGCGATCCGGGTCGCCGCCGAGGACTCGACCGAGGTCATCACGCGGCTCGCTCACGCCGGCATGGAATGCACGGCGATCGGTCTCGATCCGATCAACCGACGGCACCGCGTGCTCGACGAGGCTCGGTACCGGTCGATGGCCGAGTACTTCGCCGTCGCCGGGAGTGCGGGCGAGTCCATGATGTGCAACACCGCGTCGTTGCAGATCAACGTGGGCTTCGCCGACGACGTCGATGCCCAGTGGGAACTCGCCCACGACGTCGCGCCGATCCTCACCGCCATCTTCGCGAACTCGTCCCTCGTCGACGGCCGCCCGAGCGGCTGGCAGTCGACCCGACAGGCCGTGTGGAGCGCGCTCGACCAGGGTCGCACGGCACCCGCGATCGGCACCCCGGACGCGACGACGGCGTGGGTCGAGTACGCGCTGGCGGCTCCCGTCATGCTCATGCGATCCGGTTCGGAATGCACCGTGCCCGATTCGACGGTGACGCTCGCCGAATGGATCACCGACGGTCACGCCGTCGGATTTCCCGAGACCCAGGACATCGAGTACCACCTCACGACCTTGTTCCCACCGATTCGTCCACGCGGTTGGTTGGAACTCCGGATGCTGGATGCGTTGCCTCACCCCTGGTGGGAAGTGGCGGCGGCGATCACGGTGAGTGTGCTGACCGACGTCGACCTCGGGCAACGCGTGGCGCCCATCGTCCGCGGCGGGCGGTCGCTCGCGCTCAATGCGGCCTGGTGGGGCGTGCACGATCCGGCGATCGGGGCCACCGCGATCCAGTTGCTCGACGTGACGCTGCCGACGCTCGTGCAGCACGGCTACTCCGACACCGTGGTCGACGACGCCTACCGGTTCGTCGACCGCTACACCCGCCGCGGCCGTTCGCTCGCCGATGACAGCCTCGACCGGTGGATCGCCGGGGAGGCGGTTGCGCCCGCACCCGAACGGGCGGCGACGACCACCAGCCGATGAGCCCCGCGACCGAGCTGGAACTCGCCGAGGCGCGAGCACGGACCCATGCGCTCGTCGCCTCGCTCACCGAGGCGCAACTCGTCGCTCAGCATTCGCCCCTGATGTCGCCACTGGTGTGGGACGTCGCGCACATCGCCCACTTCGAGGAGTTGTGGCTCCTGCGCGAGCTCACGGGCGCGCCGCCCACCGACCCGCACTTCGACGACGTCTACGACGCGTTTCGCCACGCCCGGTCCGAACGGCCGACCCTCGACATCCTCGACCCCGAGTCCGCGCAGGAGTTCGCCGCCGCGGTGCGCAGCCGGGTCCTGACCGTCGCACCACCGAGACCGACTTCCGAGCGGGCGTCGGCGTTGGCGCAGGACGACTTCGTGTACTCCATGGTCATCCGCCACGAGCACCAACACATCGAGACGATGCTGGCGACGATCCAGCTGATGGCGGACGGTCATCCGGCCGAGGCGGGAACCGGCGAAGGCCGGCCGCGTGACCCGGGGGCCGACGGTCCCGATCCGGCCGGGGAGGTCCTGATCCCGGCCGGGCCGTTCGTCATGGGGACCGACACCGACGTCGCGGCGTACGACAACGAACGCCCCGCGCACGCCGTCGACCTTCCCGCCTTCTT
>CAZJBJ010000002.1:0-76291 GCA_964544295.1 uncultured Bifidobacteriaceae bacterium | reverse complement strand
CTTCGGGAACGTGTAGTGCAGCTGGCTGTAGGTGCCGCCGTAGAGCGACGCGCTCGACACGACGTGCCCACCGTTCTCGGCCAGGTTCATCAGCGCGATCGTCTGCGCCGCCATGCCACTCGAGCACGCCAGCGCGCCGATGCCGCCTTCGAGGGCGGCGATGCGGTCCTCGAACGCGGCCTGGGTCGGGTTCATGATCCGCGTGTAGATGTTGCCGAGTTCGGCGAGGCCGAAGAGGTCGGCGGCGTGGTCGGTGTCGCGGAAGACGTACGAGGTCGTCTGGTAGATCGGCACGGCGCGGGCACCCGTGGTCGGGTCCGGCTCGGCTCCGGCGTGCACCTGGCGGGTTTCAAAGCCCCATTCGGACATGACGACTCCTCGAGGATTTCGGGTGGGTCCGGGCACGCTACGAGGGAGTTGCCTCGCCGGTCAACGCCGTGGACCCGTCGGGACCGGTGGACCGGGTGACCGATCCGACATCGACGCGCCCGTCCTTCCGCGCCAGAACCCATTCGAGGACCTGCTCACCCTGGACCGACGGGTCGAGCCCGGGAACGTGCGCCCGCACTCTTTCCGCGAGTTGGTGCGAGAGCTGGATCCGTGCATTCATGGGGAGCGTTCCGCGCCGCTCGAGGTATCGACGGGTCACGAAGATCTCGTCTGCGGTCACGCCGGTGACGTCCCAGCTCACGTCGGCTGGCCGCGGGGTCGCGATGTACGTGGGGTCGATGCGATCGGCAGTCTGGAGGCGGTCGCGAATGACGACTGTCCCCGCGGCGAGGTCGCCGAGCCGCTGGGCGTGTTTGGTCACGAACGCGGTGATGAACCCGACTGGGAACAGAAAGAACGTGATCACGATCCACCCGTCGATGAGCCGGAGGACGTTGCGCAGCACGCTGCCGGTGGCGCGAATGGGGCTCCCATCGATGCGGACGACCCGGATCCCGACTGCCAGTTTGCCTGGTGTACGTCCCTGGTTCAGGACTTCGAACAGGATGGGATAGGCGAAGAGCACGAGGAAGAAGGTGACGATGGCGACCGCCGCGGCGAACCCGTCCTGCAACCCGAAGGTCACGGCCTGCCCGATGGCCATGAGTGCGAGCATCTGGATCGTGATATCGAGCATCCCGGCAATGAATCGAGAGCCGATTCCGGCGACGATCAGCTCGATCGCAACCCCCTCCGGAGTCACAATCTTGAGCCGGTCATCCAATTCCACGTCGAAACGGTAGACAATCTCCGTGTGGATCGAGAGCTCTTCATCGCCGATCGTGCTGCTCGCTGGTCCGAGCTCGACTCGATCATCGACCGTGGCCGCGCGATTCGGCGTGATCCGGGGGCGATTCGGCGGCTCTCGGAGCTGTACCGGTCGACGACCGCCGACCTCGCGATCGCGCGGCGACGGTTCCCCGGAGACCCGGTGGGCGTCGCGCTGGAGCGCCGAGTGGTCGCCGCCCGACAGCGCCTCGCCGGCCTCGATCGCAGCCGCCCGCGCGTGGTCCACTTCCTGACGACGGGCTACTGGCGTCGAATCCGCGAGCGGCCGCGTCTCCTGCTCGTCGCCTTCCTGTTCCTCATGGTTCCCTTCGTGCTCTCCGCGGTGTGGGCAACCCGCGAGCCGGCGAAGGCACGAGGTCTGGTACCCGGCGGCGCCGAATCGGTCACGTCGCGTGACCGCGCTGATTTCGGCCTGAGCGCGGATGAGAAGGCCGCCGTCTCCTCCCAGATCTTCACCAACAACATCCAGGTGACCTTCGTCGCCTTCGGTCTGGGCGTGATCGGGGGTGTGGGGGCGCTGGCCTTCCTGGGCTACCAAGGCGTCGCGCTCGGTGCGACGTTCGGGCTCGCGATCCATGTGGGGAACGGCGAGCCGCTGTTCGAGTTCGTCTTCCCGCACGGGATCCTCGAACTCAGCTGCATCATCGTCGCGGGCGCGGCCGGGATGCGCCTCGGTTGGGCGTTGGTCGCGCCGGGCTACCGGACTCGTGCCAGCGCCTTTCGCGCCGAGGCGATCGGTGCGATCGAGATGATCATCGGGACCGCGATCGTCCTGACCGGTTGCGGCATTGTCGAAGGCTCGCTGTCGACGTCAGGGATCGGGCTCGTGCCGGCCATCGCGGTCGGGGTCATACTCGGCGGCGGGTTCTGGTCGCTGGTGTTCTTCCGTGGCCGCCCGGAATCCGCGACTGACGACCCCGACGCGCCGATCGAAGTGGCACGGCCCCGGCTCACAACCGTGAGCGCCGCTTCTCTCTGAGGTACGCGCGCACACACGCTTCGCTGAGCTGTTGCACGGGCGCCTCGACGACCACGGCACCGGCATGTTCCAACTGTCCGATGACCGACGCGCGATTGCCGAGCAGGTCGACCGCCGCTGCGGCGCGGTACACGTCGGCCACCGTCTCGGGTTCCGCGCGCCGGAGCAGGTCCAGATCGGGATCGACGACGCTGGCGACGACCACGACGTGACGCCGACGCAACACGGGGAGGGACTGGAGCAGCTCCGCGGCGGCCGCACCGTCGAGTAAGTCAGTGAAGAAGACGACGAGCGACCGCTTGCCACCTCCGACGGTCCGAAATGCGAGGTCATATGCCGCGTCGGTCTCGGTCGGCTCCAGATCGAAGATCGAGCGCACGATCGCGTCCGCGCCACGGCGTTGGGGTGCGACCTTGACGCGGATGGACTCGGCGAAAGCGATCACGCCGACGCGGTCGCCGAGTTCGTCGGCCACGAAGGCGATCGCGGTCAGGGCGTCGAGCGCCGCGTCGAGCCGGGTGCGATCGCCGATGGGTGCGGCCATCAGCCGTCCGCTGTCGACGAGACCGATCACCGTACGGTCCTGCTCGACCCGGTACTGGTTGCTCATCGGGCGCCCCTGACGCTGGGTCGCCGCCCAGTTCACCTGGCGGATGTCGTCGTCGGGGAGGTAGTCACGAATCGACTCGAAGTCGGATCCGAGTCCGAGCGGTCCTCGCGTGAGTTCGCCCGAGTCTCGGAAGCGGCCCCGCCTCACCTCGGTCGCGATGCGCCGGGCCTGGGGGACATCCGGGTAGACGACGACTTCTTCGTTCGGCCCCTTCTGGTGGTACCAGGCGGCAAGGCCGAGCGGGCCGGTATGACGGGTCGCGACCGGGCGGAGCTGGTGACGGCCGCGTCGCGCGGCAATCAGGTGAGCCTCGAGTCGAGTATCCGCCTCGGGCGGATCGACCCGGACCTCGGCGGCGCGCGGCTGACGCATGCGAACCACGCCGACGCTCGGAGCGGCCTGGACGGTCAGAGCGGCCGGGAGGCCGCGCACGAGGAGCGGTGGCAGGGTCCTCGTCAGCCGCGGGCGGTGCCGGGCGAGGAAGGCATCGGCCACGCATGCACCGCCCAACACGAGCGCCCCGCCGGCGACGATCGACGTCGGGAGGGCGATCGCCGCGACGGTGAGCGCGACGGCGACGAGCCCTGCCCGCGGCGTGACCATCAGCGGTGACGCGCCGAGCCCGATGGTGGCTCCCGCGACGCACGCAACGACCAAGAGGACGATGGCCATAGCTATCGGGGCACGGGCACCGTGGCGAGCGCGGCGCGTATCGCGTCGTCGCTGGTGCTCCGCTCCAGCTCGGCCTCCGGGCGCAGCTGGATCCGGTGTCGCCAGACGGGCGAGGCCATCCACGCGACGTCGTCGGGAGTGACGAAGTCCCGACCGGCCATTCGTGCGGATGCCTTGCTGGCCGCGAGGAGGTGCATGATCGACCGGGGACTCGCGCCGAGCGCGACGCTCGGGAGGGCACGCGTCGCGAGACCGAGCTGGGCGATGTAGCCCAAGACGTCGTCCGTCACGCGCGTCGCGTCGACCGTGGCGCGCAGGTCCCGCAGTTCGTCGGCGGACGTCACCACCGTGACGTCATCGAGAGTGGCCGGTGATACACCGTGATGCGCGATCTTCAGCATCGCCAGCTCGTCGGCCGGTTGCGGATAGCCGACGTCGACCTTGAGCAGGAACCGGTCCAACTGCGCTTCGGGAAGCGGGTAGGTGCCCTCGTATTCGATCGGATTCTGAGTCGCGAGCACGAGGAATGGATCCGGGAGTGGGTGTGACACCCCGTCGACCGACACGCTGCGCTCTTGCATGGCCTCGAGCAGGGCTGCCTGTGCCTTGGGGGGCGTGCGGTTGATCTCGTCCGCCAGCATGACGTTGGTGAAGACCGGACCCGGTCGAAACGCGAACTCTTGGCCGCGCAGGGTCATCGTTCCGGTCAGGTCCGACGGGAGCATGTCGGGCGTGAACTGCACTCGTCGGAACGACACGCCGAGCGCCCGCGCCACCGTGCTCGCGAGAAGCGACTTCGCCACGCCGGGTACCCCTTCCAGCAACACATGGCCTTGGACCGAGATCGCGGCGAGCACGAAGTCGGCGGTCTCGTCCTGGCCGACCACGACCTTGCGGATCTCGGACAGCAGACGATTGCGAAGCTCTCTCATCAGGTTCCTCTCTGGGTGCGGGAAAAGGCGCGACCGAGGGCCAGCACGGAGTCACGGTCCGACGGTCGGTCGACGAGGGCGCGCGCTTCCGCGACGCTCCACCCCGATGCGATGGCAGCGTCGATGACCAGGGCGGGGTCCGCGTCGGGTTCGAGGCGCGCCTCGTGGATCACATGGCGGCGAGCGGTTCGCCTGAGCTCGTCGAGCGCCTCCGCCGGTTGACGACTGCGTTGGAGCCCGGCCGCGAGCACTTCGGCAGTGGCACCGCGGGGAGGGTTGAGCTCCCGATGCTGGTCCTCGGCCGAACCGATCCGGTGCCCGAGCGCGATCGCCGTGAGCAACCACGAGAGCGCCCCGCCCAGGATCGCGATCTTCCAACCCTCGGGCACCGCGGACCACCCGGTGGCTCGGGTGGCGGCGGCACGCTGATCCAGGAAGATCACCCGACGGTCCGTCCGGGCCAGGGCGAGACCGAATGCGGCGTTGTCGCGCTTGCCCAGGAGCTCGTTCTCGAGCAGGGAGCTGTCGGCGATGAGGACGACAACACCGTCTCCGACCTTGCGCACCGCGGTGAGCTCCGGCCCCCCGGAGCTGCGCCACCGCGAGGTGCCGGCGGTCTCGATCTCGAATCGTTGCCCGAGTTCGGTGGTGACGGAACGCGGTGATCCACGCACCGGGCTCGGTCGGTCCTGCGAGAGCCAGTCGGCGGCCCCCAGTCCTCCGATCACCACCCGCCCACCGCGGTCCGCGAAGGCCGACACGGCTCGGCGGTCGGCGTCGGACGGGAACCAGTTGTCGAGGATCATCAGCGTCGCCGACGAGTCGAGCCCCGCGTGCGGGCGACGTCCGAGTTGCGAAGTTCCTGCGCCCAACTGGTCCAGCAGGATCCGGTACGCCTTCGTGCCGTTGCGCGCGGTCGACCGGGTCGACCCTTGGGTGTCGAAGGACGACTCCTGGCGGCCCCGAGTCGCCCGATCTACGACGCTGACGGCAACCACGAGTACGACGAACACGATGCCCACGACGGCGGCGGCCTGCACACCGCGGGGAAGTCGACGCCAGCGTGACGACGCGGGGTTCATCGTGGGTCGACCTCGGCGAGCAGTGCGGGCCATTCGGTGCGGGCCGACGAATCCGTCTCGTTCGTCGCCGGCGCACCTCCGTAGGTGACGGCATCGAACGTCTCGGTGATGCGATCGAAGCGCGGGGACCCGACGCGACGAGCGAGGGTCGCACTCGTGTTCCACGGTCGCAGGTCGATGACCGAGGCGCGATCCAGACGAATGAGCCCAGCGCGGTAGCGCAGCCGCACGGCCCGGGAGTAGTTGCCGGAGCTCGCCGCGGCGTCGGCGGCCGCATCCAACTCGTCGGGGTCCCCGACCGATGCCTCGTCGCGGTCGGTGGGATCCAGCCCTCGCCGCCCGTGGGCAGCGCGACTCAGCAACCCGGCGACGGCTGCAACCAGCCCGACCAGGATGACGATCCCGACGATCGTTCCCCAGATGCCAGGGAGGAAATCGAAGAGCCATCGAAAGAAGTCGCCGATGGTCCGGCCGATCCAGTCGGCGACACCGTTGAGCCGATCGCCGAGCCAGCGCAGTGGGCTCTCCAACGGCTTCGGTGGTTGCTCAGGCCGAAACTCGCGGCTCCGCAGGATCGACCGCGCCGAATCTCGCGCGGCAGCCGGATCGACATCGATCGGTCGCATCATGTCGGAGGCGCGCCCGCCGATGGTGTGGGCGGGGGCGGGTCGTCGACCCCGGCCCACGGTGACGTCGGCGGCGTCGAGGTCGTCGGTGGCGTGCCCGCCGCCCGCGGAGCCACCGTCGCCCCCGGGAGCAACGTCGCGGCGTGGTTCGGCGGGGAAGATGCGGGCACGACACCGAGGCGCTGGATCAGGAGCGCAACGTCGAAGCCCTCCTTGCGTACCCGAAGGTCGAAGTAGATGATGACCGCGACGGCGGCACTGATCGGCGTGATGAGCACTTCGATCGCCCCCGAGAGGACTGCTTGGGCAGTACGGGTTGCGGTCGAACTCGTGGTGTTCGTCACCAACAATGTGCTGCCGCCGACGAGGAGGTTTCCAATCAGCGTCAACGTGGTCGAGATGAGCAGGATCACCAGCAACGTCCAGAACGTCGCCCACCAGCGGGTGCCGATCAAGGCGCGTGATCGCGACAGTGCCTTGCCGCCGCGCACGTCCTCGACCAACCGCACCGGGATGCTCACGGCGAACGCGACGTAGAGATAGATGCCCGGAATGACGCAGGCGACGCTGCCGAGTATCCAGCAGAGACCGCCGAGAACCACGACCCAGAGCAGTGAGCCGAGGCGTCGCCCCGAAAACCGCAGGGACTCGATCCACGTTGTCGTGGTGCCGAGATAGTGGTCGGTCAGTATTCGCATCGCAGCACCCTGACCGAGGGCGATCGTGAGCGCGGTGATCAACAGGCCGATCAAGAAGATCGCGAGCTGGGCGCCGCCCGACGTGGTGGTCGTGCGGAAACTCGTGTTGCCGAACTGCTGGACCCGCGTGGTCGTCGTCGGCGTCGACAAGGTGACGAACAGTCGTAGCGCCGCGGCGGGGATGACCACGACGCTGATGGCGGCGACGAGCGACCCGAAGCGGCGCCGGTAGAGCCGGAAGGCGGCGTCGAGCACTTCCCCGATTCCCAGCGGGCGGAGGTGCTCGTAGTCCATCCGGTCACGCTAGGAGCGGCACGGGGCCCCGCCGTGGATGCGCGGAGCCGTACCGGCGGTGAGCACAGCAATCGGCCGCCCCGAAGGACGGCCGATTGCTCTCGAGTGACCAGGTGGGTTTGCTACGCGGCGACCGGTTCGCCCTGCAGTCGCTTGTACATGTAGCCCGTCGCGATGATCACGACCGGCCAGGCCACGATGAGCCCGACACCGCACGCGATCGCGCCCACCAGGATCGTGACCCAACTCAGGAGCAGGAATACGAACACCGCACCCGCATTGTCCTTGACCAGGTTGTAGCTCGCCGTGATCGCCTCGACCGGCGACATGTTCTTGTCGACGACGAAGTAGCCCCAGAACACAGTCAGGAAGGCGACGGCGATCCCCGGCAGCACGCACAGGATGAAGCCGACGAAGGTCATGATGCCGACGAGGATGGCGCCGATCATGTAGTTGGCGAGGTTGTCGGTCTTCATCACGGCCGATGCTTCGAGTTTCTGACCCCGTACGATCATCAGCGTGGCCCGGATCACGAACAACTGCAGAACCGACGATCCCAGGAAGACGAGGAACTGGAAAATTCCGGTTGCGAGAAGCGTGGTGAAGAACCCAGGACTGTCGCCGCAGCCGCTTGTGCGGAGCACCCCGTTGTTGAGGTCGACCTTGCACTCATCCACGCTCGTCAGGCTCGACCGGATGAAGTAGCCGATGACGGCGAGTACCACGATCGCGGCGAAGCCGATCACCAGCGCGACGACGATGTCGCTCCAGTTCTCCTTGAACTTCTCCCAGCCGTACTTGATCGCGGCGCTGCCTTCGGCCGGCTGACTCCCACCGCCGATCGGCATACCGCCGGGAGGCATCGGGGGTGGGGGAGGGGGTGGTGGTGTTTGGGACATGGGCAGACTCCGATCGTCCGAACGAACGGCACGACGCTAACGGTGCAGGTCGGGAGGATCGCGGACCTCCTCCATCCACTGACGTGCCTGGCCCGCGGACCTACGCTTGCCTTGTGGCGATTCTCGAAGCGAGCGGACCGGCCGTGGTGCCCCTCGGGCCGCCGACGTCACCCCCGTCGGCGAGCCTCGTTCGTCGACCGGTGCTCGCTCCGGTGCTCGCAGGTGCGATCGGAATCGGGGCCTGCGCGCTCATGGGTCTGGTCGATCCCACCGGCGGGCCGGTCCTGTGTCCCTTCCGGGCCGCGACAGGACTCGCGTGTCCGGGCTGCGGCTCCACGCGGATGCTTCACCGCCTCGCCGTGGGTGATCCGCTGGGCGCGTTCCGGTACAACCCCCTCGCGTTCGTCTTCGTGCCGCTCGTAGCCTGGTGGCTGTTCGCGGCGCTGACCCGCGCGCTCGGTGGTCCCCGATGGCGGACACCGCAGTTCTCCGCCCGCGCCACCTGGGTACTCGCCGGGGTGGTGCTCGCCTACTGGGTGCTGCGCAACCTGCCGATTCCGCCCTTCGACGCAATCAGCCCGGTCTGAGCGCTCGTCCCACCGAGGAGGATCCGTCCGTGACGCAACCACCGCCCCCACTCCCGCCTCCGCCGCCGCCTCCTCCGGGTCCGCCGCCTCCTCCGGGTCCGCCTGGCGGTGGCGTGTATCCGGGTGGCTACGGCATGCCCGCGCCGCAGATCCCCAACTATCTCGTGCAGGCCATCCTGTGCACCTTGTTCTGCTGTCTGCCGGCCGGAATCGTGTCCATCGTGTTCGCCGCGCAGGTGAACTCGAAGCTCACCGCGGGTGACTATGCCGGGGCGCGCGACGCGTCCAACAAGGCCAAGACGTGGGCGTGGGTCTCCTTCGGAGTCGGCCTGGCTGTCGTCGTGATCTACGTGATCATCTTCGCGGCAGCTGCCGCGAACACACGGAACTGATCACCAAACCCGGCCAGGACGCCGCGGACCTACAGAGTCCGGATCAGCGCGGCGTCGCCCTGGCACCAAACCCGGCCAGGACGCCGCGGACCTACAGAGTCCGGATCAGCGCGGCGTCGCCCTGGCACCAAACCCGGCCAGGACGCCGCGAACCTACAGAGTCCGGATCAGCGCGGCGTCGCCCTGGCCGCCACCACCGCAGAGGGCGGCGGCACCGAGGCCACCGCCACGACGGCGCAGCTCGTGGATGATCGAACCGACGATGCGGGCACCCGACATGCCGACCGGGTGACCGAGTGCGATCGCACCACCGTTGACGTTCACGACGTCGTCGGAGATGCCGAGGTCACGCATCGACGCCAAACCGACCGCGGCGAACGCCTCGTTCAGCTCGAACAGGTCGACGTCGGCCAGGGGCAGGTTCGCCTGGTCGAGCGCCCGCTTGATCGCTCGTGACGGCTGGGTGAGCAGCGAGGGGTCAGGGCCGGCCACCATGCCGAAACCGACGAGCTCGGCGATCGGGGTCGCACCGAGCTCCTCGGCCTTCTCCCGGCTCATCACGATCAGTGCCGCGGCACCGTCGGAGATCTGCGAGGCGTTGCCCGCGGTGATCGCGCCGTCCTTGGCGAACGCCGGACGCAGCTTGCCGAGCGAGTCCATCGACGTCTCCGGCCGCACGCCTTCGTCCTCGAGGACCATGACCGGGTCGCCCTTGCGCTGGGGCACGGGCACCCCGACGATCTCGTCGGCGAGCCGACCGTCCTTCATCGCCGCCGCCGCCCGCTCGTGGCTCTTGGCCGCGGCCTCGTCCATCAGTTCACGGGTGAGGCCGCCGAAGGTGCCGCAGTACTGCTCGGTCCCGGCGCCCATGTGCACCGCGTCGAATGCGCACCACAGCCCGTCGTGGATCAGCGAATCGATCAGTTCGCCGTTGCCCATGCGGTACCCGGCCCGCGCCTTGGGCAGCAGGTACGGCGCGTTGGTCATCGACTCCATGCCGCCGGCGACGACCACCTCCGCGTCGCCCGACGCGATCATCTGGTCGGCCAGGTACAGCGCGTTCACGCCCGAGAGGCACACCTTGTTGATGGTGATCGCGGGGACGCTCATCGGGATGCCCGCGTTGTGGGCCGCCTGCCGCGCGGTGATCTGGCCCTGACCGGCCTGGAGCACCTGCCCCATGATCACGTAGTCCACCTGCTCGGCGTCGACGCCGGCGCGCTCGAGCGCACCCTTGATGGCGATACCGCCGAGATCCTGCGCGCTGAAGGATGCGAGCGCACCCGAGAGCTTGCCGATCGGCGTGCGGGCGGTGGAGACGATCACGGAACCGGGCATGGCGACTCCCGTCGAGAGCTGGACGTCGGATTCGGGTTACCGACGAGTAGGGGTCACGATGGTACTCCTGCACCCGGGCATTTCGTCCAGCTGTCTGCCCGTCCGCTCACACTCCGTCGGAGTTGGGCACGCGACGTTCGCTCCCGGGCTGCTCGACTCCGCATCCGTCCACCGACGGTTTTGGCCCTACCGGAGGCGGCCACTACCGTCCTCGGCCATGACGACCGAGATCGATGCCATCCGTTCCGCCATTCTCGAAGGCGCGCCCGGTGAGGAACTCGCCGCCCTGCCCATCCCCGAAGCCGTGCGCGGTGCGCTGGTCAAGGCCGACGAGCAGGAGATGTTCGCCGACCTCGCCTCGGAGGCGAAGGACCCGCGCGTGTCGACCCACGTCGAGGAGTTCGCGTTTCCCGAGATCGCGCCGGACGAGGTCGTGATGGCCGTGATGGCCAGCTCGATCAACTTCAACACGGTGTGGACGTCGATCTTCGAGCCGCTGCCGACCTTCGGCTTCCTGAAGCGCCTCGGCAAGGAGAGCGTGTGGGGCGCCCGCCATGACCAGCCGTACCACGTGATGGGCAGCGATGCTTCCGGGGTGGTGCTGCGCGTCGGATCGGCGGTACGCAACTGGAAGCCGGGCGACCGGGTGACGGTCCACTGCAACTTCCTCGACGACCAGGACCCGTCCGCGCACGACGACTCGATGATGGCGGCGAACCAGCGCATCTGGGGGTTCGAGTCCAACTTCGGTGGTCTCGCCGACCTCAGCGTCGTGAAGGCCAACCAGCTGATGCCCAAGCCCGAGCACCTGACCTGGGAAGAGGCCGCGGTCAACGCGCTGTGCAACAGCACCAGCTACCGCATGATCGTGAGCCCGAACGGTTCCCACATGACCCAGGGTCAGAGCGTGCTCGTGTGGGGCGCGACCGGCGGTATCGGCGCCTACGCCTGCCAGTACGTGAAGAACGGCGGCGGCACACCCATCGCGGTGGTGTCGAGTGAGAAGCGGGTGGCGCTCCTGAACGAGATGGGCATCGACGCCGTCATCGACCGGCGGGCCGAGGGCTACAACTTCTGGAAGAGCGACACCGAACAGGACCCCGGTGAGTGGCGGCGGCTCGGGAAGAAGATCCGCGAGCTCAACGGCGGTCGTGACGTCGACATCGTGTTCGAGCACCCGGGCCGCCAGACCATGGGCGCGTCGGTCTTCGTCGCCAAGCGCGGCGGCATGATCATCACGTGCGCCGCCACGAGCGGGTTCATGATCGAGTACGACAACCGGTACCTCTGGATGAACCTCAAGACCCTGAAGGGCTGCCACTTCGCGAACTACCGCGAAGCGTGGGAGGCGAACCGGGCCATCTGCGAGGGCAAGGTGCACCCGACGCTGTCCAAGGTGTTCACGCTCGACGAGACCGGCGAGGCGGCGTACCAGGTCCACCACAACATGCACGAGGGCAAGCTCGGCGTCCTGTGCCTGGCGCCCGAAGAAGGCCTCGGGGTGACCAACGGCGAGATGCGGGAACGGCTCCTTCCGGAGATCACCCTCTTCCAACGCCACGCGTAGTGAGCGTGCGTCCCGAGACGCGCGGTCAGCTCGGGAGAGCGAACGTATCGACGGCGGTCGCGGTCGGCACGAACACTCGGCCGAAGAGCACTGTGACGGGTCCCGTGACCGCGGCGGATACCGGCCTTGAGGTGAGTGCGGTGCACGTAGGTGACCCGCAACCTCGTGCGTCGTAGGCGCTCAGAATGCCGCCGGCGCCGCCGACATAGATCACGTTCCCCGCGATCGACGGTCGGGCGCCCGCCGCGTCGGGCATCGGCGCCTGCCAACTCGGCGAACAGATCGGAGCGCCGCAGCCCGTGGTCCGGAAGGCGTACAGGGTGTTCGTGTCGGTGCCGACCGCGATCAGGGAGTCGTCGGTCGCGCCCAGCGAGTAGGTGGCACTCGTGCCGATCGAGCCGGTCCACTGTTCACTGCCGGTCTGCTCGTCGAGCACGGCGATCGTGCCCGATCGGTTCACGATCGCGACGCGGCCACCGCCGATCGCCACCGCGGGACCGATTGGTTCCGACACGGGCGTGCTCCACTCGATACCGCAGCTGACCGCGCACGAGTCCGGGATCCCGACGAGGTTGCCGCCGAACACCGCGACGTAGTGATGGGCGGTGCGGGTGATCTCACCGAAGCGGGGCCGGGTCAACAGGTCGCTCGGCGGAGTGCCACACCCGGACGCACGCTGCTGCACGCTGAAGATGGGTTGCCGGGTCGCAGTGAATGCCGCAATCTCGGTGTCGACGAACCAGGCGGTGCCGCAGTGGATGGCCAGGCCCTGGCCGGCCTTCCACCAGCTGACGAGGAACGTGCCGTTGTCCTCCACCACCGAACTGGCGATACCGCAGAGTTCGATGTCGTTCGGCGGGTTGACGACCTGTGTCGCGAAGGTGGTCGTGCCCGTGGTGTCACCGGTGGTCGCGTTCCGGGTCGTGACCGCGCACCCCGTCGGCACCACGATCGTCTGGTCACGGAGAGCCGGAGGTGCGGATGCGCCACCTCCGGATGACCACTGACTGGTGGCCGTGGTCGGGTCGAAGGCCTGGACGCCGCCGCCGGTCGTGACGATCCGAGAACCGTCGCCGAGTACTTCGGACGAGTTCGGCGCCGCGCTGATCGAGTAGCTCGAGGTGAGCGACGCGACATTCGCGGGGGTGATCACCGTCTCAGCGCCGCTCCACCCCCGCCGGTCGGGCCCGTGGCCGGCCATGGTCCACGAGCACGCGCTGAGAGCGACGAGCAGCGCGGCCAATCCCACACGATGACGCATCCGACCCATCAGACCCACAGCGACCCGCAGAGGCTAGGGCCGCCCACATGCCTGCACAACCAGGGTTCGGGCCCGCTACCGTGCTCGCATGCAGAAGCTCTCCCGTTGCTTGTCCGCGTCCGTCCTCCCGGTCATCGCACTGGCACTCGCCGCCTGTGGGAGTTCGGACCCGTCACCCGGCAAGATCGCCACGAACCCGGCCGGCCCGGCCGCGCCGGCATCGAGTTCGACCACGAACCCGGCTTCGGCGGCCGGGAAGCCCTGCGTCGCCGAGGTCACTTCCGACGCCCCCGCCGGCGCGCCGGAAGTGCCGGTCAAGGTCGGCCCGCCGCCCACGGAACTGATCAAGGAAGACCTCGAGGTCGGTGACGGTGCCGAAGTCGTGGCGAGCTCGACGGTGACCGTCGACTACATCGGGGTGGCCTGTTCGACCGGCAAGATCTTCGACTCGTCGTACTCGCGAGGTGAGCCCGCGACCTTCGCCCTCAGCGGCGTCATCAAGGGTTGGTCCGAAGGCCTCGTCGGCATGAAGGTCGGCGGTGTCCGGTTGCTCGGAATTCCGTCGGACCTGGCCTACGGGCCGACGGGTCAGGGTGCGGACATCGGACCCGACGAGGCGCTGTGGTTCGTCGTGACGCTGAAGTCGGTTTCGTAGCGCCTTCGGGGGAATCGACTCGGTACCATCCGTGCCATGCAACTGACTGAGATCGACCACGTCGCCATCGCCGTCAACGACCTCGAAGCCGCGATCGCGTACTACCACGACACCTTCGGGTGCACGGTCGAGCATCGCGAGGTCGTCGAGAGCGACGGCGTGGAAGAGGCGCTGCTCAAGGTGGCGGACTCCTACGTGCAGCTCCTCACGCCGACGCGCGACGACTCGCCGGTGGCCAAGTACCTCGCCAACAAGGGCGAGGGGCTCCACCACATCGGGTACCGGGTCGACGACTGCGGCGCCGCGCTGGAGCGGGTGAAGGCGAACGGCGGTCGCGTGATCGACGAGGCCCCGCGTCCGGGGAGTCGCGGCACGACGGTCGCGTTCGTCCACCCCAAGGGTGCGTTCGGCACGCTGATCGAACTCGTCCAGGAGTAGCACTCAGTCGGTCGCGAGAACCTCGGGAAAGCGCTTGCAACTGACGCGACGTCAGGCCGTACGGTCGGGGCATGGACGATGCACCTACGGTTGAACTTCCGTTGCGAGTCGGCGATCTCGCGGCTGCGACCGGTCTGACGGTCCGCACGCTGCACCACTACGAACAGATCGGCCTGGTGCAACCGACCACTCGGTCCGCGGCCGGCCATCGTCTGTATGGCGCGGAAGCCGTCGACCGTTTGTACCGGGTGTGTCGACTGCGCCAGCTCGGGATGGGGCTCGACCAGATCGCGCGCACGCTCGACGATCCCCACGCCGATCTGCACCAAGCACTGAGTGACCATCGCGACGATGTCGATCGTCGTCTCGCCTCGGCCTCGCGGGTGCGAACGCGCCTCACCGCGGCGCTCGCCAGCATCGACCAGGCCGACGCAGCCCGCGCGGCCGATCTCATCACCATCCTGGAGGACATGACCATGCTCGATTCACTCGTTCGTCAACGGATCTCGATCCTCGTGTACCGAGATCTCCAAGCGGCCTACGACTCCCTCATCGATGTCTTCGGGTTCGAACCCGGTGAGGTGACCACCGCGCCCGACGGCACCGTCGTCCATGCGGAACTCCATGCCGGCGACGGGCTGGTGTGGCTCCACCCCGAGACCGACACCTACGGCCTCGCCTCGCCGGCGTCCCTCGGAGCTGCGACCGCGAGCATGGCGGTGATGGTCGGAGATGTCGACGAACACTTCCGTCGAGCCCAGGCCAAGGGCGCCGAGATCGTCTACGAGCCGGTCGATCAGCCGTACGGATATCGGGAGTACAGCGCTCGCGATCTGGAGGGCGCACTGTGGTCCTTCATGAAGCCGCTCGGCTGAGGTCTCCGGCCGGAACTCCGGCCCCCGCTGCCCGGTATCGTGTCCGCCTTATGGCTGCACAGGAACCGACGACCCCGCACCCGATCCACGAGTTGATGGACCAGCTCGCCGAGCGCCGCGAGCAGGCCCTGCACGCGGGCAGCGAGGAGTCGATCGCCCGCCAGCACAGTCGCGGCAAGCTCACCGCCCGGGAGCGGATCGACCTGCTCCTCGACCCGGGCTCGTTCCACGAACTCGACATGCTCGCCCGCCACCGCGCGCACGGCTTCGGCATCGAGAACACCCGACCGCTCACCGACGGTGTCGTCACCGGCTGGGGGACCGTCGACGGGCGCAAGGTGTTCCTGTTCGCGCAGGACTTCACCGTCTTCGGCGGCGCGCTGGGTGAAGTGTTCGCCGAGAAGATCCACAAGGTGATGGACCTCGCCGCGAGTACGGGCGCACCGTTCATCGGGCTCAACGACGGTGCCGGGGCGCGCATCCAGGAAGGTGTCGTGTCGCTCGCGAGCTACGGCGGCATCTTCCACCGCAACGTGCAGGCGAGCGGAGTCATCCCCCAGATCAGCGTGATCCTCGGCCCCTGCGCCGGTGGCGCGGTCTACTCGCCCGCCATGACCGACTTCATCTTCATGGTGAAGGGCACCTCGCACATGTTCATCACCGGTCCCGACGTGGTGAAGGCGGCCACCGGTGAGGACGTCACCCAGGAGGAGCTCGGCGGGGCGATGACCCACGCGCAGAAGTCGGGCGTGGCCGGGTTCGTCTACGACGACGAGGCGACCTGCCTCGAACAGGTGCGGTACCTGCTCTCGTTCCTTCCGTCGAACAACCTCGAAGACCCGCCCGCCTTCGAGCCCGACGACCCGCGCGACCGCGCCTGCGACGCGATCCTCGATCTGTTGCCCGACGCGCCCAACAAGCCCTACGACATGAAGGAGGTCATCGCCGATGTCGTCGACGACGGTGACTTCTTCGAGGTCAACGCCCGCTGGGCCATGAACATCGTGTGCGGGTTCGGTCGGGTGAACGGCAAGGTCGTCGGCATCGTCGGCAACCAGCCCAAGGTGCTCGCCGGGTGTCTCGACATCGAAGCCTCCGAGAAGTCGGCGCGCTTCGTCCGGACGTGTGACGCGTTCAACATCCCGCTCGTCACCTTCGTGGACGTGCCCGGCTTTCTCCCCGGCACCAACCAGGAGTACGACGGCATCATCCGCCACGGCGCCAAACTCCTCTACGCGTACTGCGAGGCGACGGTGCCGCGTATCCAGATCATCACCCGCAAGGGCTACGGCGGCGCGTTCGTCGTCATGAACTCGAAGTCGATCGGCGCCGACCTCGCCTACGCGTGGCCGTCGGCCGAGATCGCGGTGATGGACGCCAACGGCGCGGCGAACATCCTGCTGCGCCGCGAACTCGCCGAGTCCGACGACCCGGTCGCACGCAAGGCCCAGTGGGACGTCGAATACCGGGAGCGCTTCGCCAACCCGTACAACGCGGCCGAGCGTGGCTACGTGGACGACGTCATCGACCCGCGCGACACCCGCCGGGTGATCGCCGACGCGTTGGAGATGCTGGCCAGCAAGAAGGAACAGGTTCCGGCCCGCAAGCACGGGAACGTCCCGCTCTGATGGGTGGCGACGGACCGGTGCTCAAGGTGATCGACGCCAACGCGTCGGACGAAGAGGTCGCGGCGATCATCGCCGCGCTCACCGTGATGATGCCGGCCGGCGCCCCGACGGCGGATGCTGGCGCGCCCTCCTCGCACTGGGTGACGGCGTCCCGGCTCGCCGCCCGTCGGTCGGGCATGACCCGCGGTGACTGGCGGCTCTCGGGCCGGATGGGTCGACGAAGCGTCGGATGAGCACGACGATCCGGGACGCGGAGGTCGCGACCGTCGGACCGAGCACGGTCACGGTCACGTTCGTCACCGACCCGGGGGTAACGGTCACGACGCAGGTCGGCGATCGGGAAACGGTGAGCACCGGTCCGTACCACGTGGTGTCGGTCGCCGGGCTCGAACCGGCGACCGAGTACTCGATCGCGATCGAGGGACTGGCCGAGGTCACCGACGAGATGCCGGCCGCGGTGCACACGCTGGACCAGCCGCCCGGCGAACTGCTGGCGACGTTCGCGACGGTCAACGACGTGCACTTCGGCGAGACCGTCTGCGGCATGATCCACAACATCCCGGAGGAGGAACTCGGCCCGTGGGCGCGAGCCGAGCCGGGCGAGGACCCGTACCCCGTGACCATGAACCGGGCGGCGGTCGCCGAGATCGAGGCACTCGCAGCCGACGCGGTGATCGCCAAAGGCGATCTCACCTGCGTCGGGAGCGACGAGGAATACCAGGCGTTCCTCGACACGTACGCGTCGTTCGGCGAGTCGCTGCACCACGTGCGCGGCAACCACGACGCGATGCGGGACCCGACCCTCGCGCTCGAAGGCGCGCCTTATGCCGTGGAGCTCAACGGCGTCACCCTCGCGGTGATCGACACCGTGCGGCCCGGCGACGCGGGTGGGCAGATCACCAGGGAGCAAATCGCGTGGCTCGACGCCACCGCGGCCGAGACCGGCGGCCCGGTCTTCGTCTTCGGTCACCACCAGGTCTGGGACCTCCGGGCGGCCGAGCGGTCCACCAACTATTTCGGGATCGACCCGGACAGCAGTGAGGCGTTGGCCGCGGTCGTGGGTCGGCGCGAGAACGTCGTCGGCTACTTCGCCGGTCACACCCACCGCAACCGCATCCGCCGGTTCGAGGAATCGCGCAACGTGCCCTTCGTCGAGATCGGTGCGGTCAAGGAGTACATGGGCGTCTGGGCCGAATACCAGGTGTACGCGGGCGGCTATACCCAGGTGGTCCACCGGCTGGCGAGTCCCGAGGCCCAATCGTGGTCCGAACGCACCCGGTTCCTCTACGGCGGCCTCTACCCGGACTACTCCCGAGGCCGCCTCGACCACCGCTGCTTCACGTACAACTTCTGAACTTGCGTCGATAACCCGGCCGATCCGCGGGGTTATTGACGCAAGTTCGGGGTTTAGGTGGTGAGGAACGGGAAGAGGTCGAGCCAGTCGCGGCGTTGGTCGAGGTCGAGGTCGGCGATGAGGACGGCGGGTTCGTCCCGCGGCGCCTGCACCAACACCCGGCCGTACGGGTCGGAGACGAACGACGAGCCGTAGAACGTGATCGCGGTGTCTCCGGCCCGCTCGGTCCCGATGCGGTTGATCGCCACCATGAACGTGCCGTTGGTGATGCCGTTCCCCCGGATCACGTGCTCCCACAACGGCTGGGTGTCGAACTCCGGGTGATCGGGCTCCGAGCCGATGGCCGTCGGGTACACCAACACCTCGGCACCGCCGCGCGAATACTCCCGTGCCACCTCCGGGAACCACTGGTCCCAGCAGGTCGGGAAGCCGAACCGGGCGCCGTCGATCTCGACGACGGGGTAGCCGGTGTCACCCGGCCGGAAGTAGCGGTCCTCGTAGTACCCGGCGGTGATCGGGATGTGCACCTTGCGGGTACGCGCCAGCAGCGCGCCCGACGGGTCCACGACGATGGCGGTGTTGTACCCGAGCCCGCCGTCGTCGGCGGCCTCCCACAGCGACGCGTGGACCGGAACGTCGAGATCACGGGCGAGGCGCGCCGCGAACTCGTGCGTGGGACCACCGGGCAGTGGTTCCGGGACCGCGTCCGCGTTGGTCTCGGTGATCGCGAAGTACGGCGACAACGTCAGTTCCTGGAGACACACGAGGTGCGCGCCCTCGGCCGCCGCGAGGGTCGCGGCCTCGGTGAGCGCGGCCTGGTGGGCGACCGGGTCGTCCTGCCATGCGAGTTGCACGGCGCCGATCCGGAACGGCGCTCGGGTCGCCGCGTGCACGCGCGCAGGGGATTCGAGGATCCCGGGCGCGTGTCTGACCTGCATCGCGGTGAACGTAGCGCAGCGATCACCCGAATCCTTGCGGTCCCGGTCGGTGCGGCCGACGCCCGGGTGAGAGGATCGCCCGATGCGAGTGCTGGTGACCAACGACGACGGTGCCGAGGCGGTCGGCATCCACTCCATGGCCCGGGCGCTGGCTCGCGATCCCCGGTTCGAGGTGGTGCTCGTCGCGCCTGACCGGGACCGCAGCGGCACTGCCGCGTCGCTCGGCGCGCTCGCGGCCGACGGCCTCGTGGCGCACCAGGTGCACTTTGCCGACGACGACGGGATCGAGGCGTGGGCCCTCGATGCCACCCCGGCCATGTGCGTGATGGCCGCGAATCTCGGCGCATTCGGCCCGCCGCCGGACCTCGTGGTTTCGGGGATCAACGCCGGTCTGAACACGGGCCGGGCCGTCTTGTACTCGGGCACCGTCGGTGCGGCGCTCGCGGCTCAGAACCTGGGGCTGTCGGCGCTGGCCGTCAGCCTCCAGTCCAGTGATCCGTGGCACTGGGAGACCGCAACCGGGTTCGCGCTGGAAGCGGTCGAACTGCTGATCCGCGCACCGCGGCGGTCGGTGCTGAATCTGAACGTCCCCGCGCGGCCGTCCGGCGAGGTGCGCGGGCTGCGCTGGGCGCGCCTGGCGCCGTTCGGTGAAGTTCGTATGGTGCTGACCGGCACCGACGCCGACGCGATGGGCGGCCGCTCGCGTCGCGTCGCCGCGGAGCTCCGGCTCGCACAGGTGAGTTTCGATCCCGATACCGACACGGGTCTCGTGCGGGCTGGGTTCGTAACGCTCACGACACTGGTCGGTATCACCGAGGCCTGGCCGGGTGGTGCCGCCGACCGCACCGCCACCGTGCCGGTCGGACAGGCGGTGATGCCGGGTGCACCACTCGAGCCGACCCACACCGTGCCCGACGCCGACGCCCTGGGCAGCCTCCACCGTCCGGCCGGCCCGTCGTGACGTCTCTATCCTGAATCGGGTGCAGGCGCTCGAGGGCATCCGGGTCATCGACATGGCCACCGTCATCGCCGCGCCGGGCGCGGCTCGCTACCTCGCCGATTTCGGAGCGGACGTCGTCAAGGTCGAAGCTCCCGGGGGTGACGGCACCCGCCGCCTCGGCTGGGTCGATCCGAACGACGGCGACTCGTACATGTGGAAGCTCGTCGCTCGGGGCAAGCGTGCCGTCGTGCTCGACCTCAAATCCGAGACCGGACTCGCACACATGCATGCGCTCGTGCGCGACGCCGACGTGCTGATCGAGAACCTGCGGCCGGGAGCGCTCGAACGCCTGGGCCTCGATCCGTCCGACCTGCTTGCCGCCAACCCGGGTCTCGTCATCCTGCGGGTCACCGGGTTCGGTCAGACCGGTCCGTACTCCCAACGACCCGGATTCGCGACCACGGCCGAGGCGATGAGTGGTTTTGCGGCGATCAACGGGGAGCCCGACGGTGCGCCGCTGCCGCCGCCGATCGCGTTGACCGACGAGGTCACCGCGATCGTCGGCGCATTCGCGATCCTCGCCGCGCTCCGGCATCGGGATCGGACCGGTGTCGGCCAGGTGATCGACGTGAACCTGCTCGACACGATGCTCTCGCTGATGGGTCCGCTGCACAGCGCGTCGGCCCATCTCGGTTACGAACAACCTCGTCTCGGCAGTGGGATCCCGTACTCGGTGCCCCGCGGGACCTACCGATGTGCCGACGGCCGGTGGGTGGCGATCTCCGCCTCCGCCGAGTCCGTGGCGTCACGGTTACTGGACCTGCTCGGCGTCGGCGACGACGCGCGCTTCGCGACCTTCGCCGATCGCGTCGACCATCGGGACGAGTTGAACGCGATCGTGGCGGAGTGGGTTGGTCGGCGCAGTGCCGAGGAGGTGATCGCAGGGTTCGAGGCGGCCCACGCGGCGATCGCCCCGGTGTACTCGGTCGCCGAAGTCGCCCGCGACCCCCACGTGGTGGAGCGCGGCTCGCTCGTCGACGTCGACGGCGTGATCATGCCCGGGCTGATCGCCCGGTTCTCGGAGACACCCGGCGAGGTCCGTTGGGCGGGGCGGTCGTTGGGCGCGGACACCGACACCGTGATCGGCGAGCTCGACGCGCACGACCACGACGAGTGACCGCCGAGGCGACGCCCGGCGACTTCTGACCGCCTTCCCTGTGGATAACGCTGGGGAAATCAGCCCGGCGCCTGGGGATGGGCTTGTGGATCGTGTCCCGGGGACTGACCCGGCCACGCTCCGTCGCCTCCCAGTTTCTGGGCTCGCAGACACACGGGATCGGCTGCTCCGGTTGTCCCCAGGCGCCGCGGGGTTGTCCCCAACGTCGGTCGAGTTGTCCCCAACCAGGTGGGGACCGTGTGGCCCGACCGGCGCCGCGTCGGCTACCAATTGGGCCCTCATCAGGGGAAACACGACAGGGGAGCTGCCGGTGACCGAGTGGACGGATGAGCAGATCGCGGACGCGACCGCCGGTCAGACCGTGGCGACGCTGTTCCGGGACACGGTCGCGGCGCGCGCGGGCCAGGTGGCGCTGCGCTGGAAGGCCGGCGACGGGTGGCAGGAAACGACCTTCGGTGAGTACGCCGACCAGGCCTGTCGGCTCGCGGCCGGTCTCCGCGGTCTGGGCGTCACGCGCGGTGACCGTGTGGTCCTGATGATCCGCAATCGGCCCGAGTTCCACGTCGCCGACATGGCGGTCGTGCTCCTCGGTGCCACGCCGATCTCGATCTACAACTCGTCATCGGCCGACCAGATCCGGTACCTCAGCGGTCACTGTGGCGCGACCATCGCGATCGTCGAGGACGAGGGCTTCCTCGGTCGTGTGGTGGCGGTGCGGGACGAACTCCCCGGCCTCCGTGAGGTCGTGGTCATCGACCCACCGTCGGCCGGCGTTCCTGACGGCATCCGGGCGTGGTCCGAGCTGCTGGCTGCGGATCCCGAGGATCTCGACACGTTGGCGCGGATCGCGCAGCCATCGGATCTCGCGACGGTCATCTACACCTCGGGGACGACCGGACCGCCCAAGGGGGTGATGATCGACCACGCGAACGTGGCCTGGACGATGAAGTCACTGTGGGAAGTGCTGGGTGACGTCGACCTCGAGCGGGCGCGACTCGTGTCCTATCTGCCGATGGCGCACATCGCCGAGCGCAACGTCTCGCACTACCTCGCGCTGACCTACGGCTACGAAGTCACGACGTGTCCGGAACCCGGCGCGGTGGCGCAGTACCTTCCCGAGGTCCGGCCCCAGGTGTTCTTCGCGGTGCCGCGTGTCTGGGAGAAGATCCACGCGGGGGTGATGGCCATGGCCGGCGCCGACCCCGCGCGCAAGGCCCAGCTCGAGGCGGCGCTGGAGGTCGGACTGCGGGCCGCAAGGTGCCGCGCGCAGGGCGAGGAACTCCCCACCGATCTGGCTGCGGAGTTCGCAGTGGCGGACGAGGCGCTCGGCATGGTCCGCGGTCTGCTCGGATTGGACGCGTGCGTCGCCGCGATCAGCGGGGCGGCGCCGATCTCCGTCGAGATCTTCGACTTCTTCCGCGGTCTCGGCGTACCGCTTTCGGAGGTCTACGGCATGAGCGAGACGAGCGGGATCATGACCTGGGACCCCTTCGCGGTGCGGGCCGGCACGGTCGGCCGGGCGGTGCCGGGCGGCACCATCGCGCTGGCCGAGGACGGTGAGGTCCTCACCCGCGGCGGTCAGGTGTTCCGCGGGTACCTCGACGATCCGGAGAAGACCGCCGAGGCGCTGGACGCCGACGGCTGGTTGCACTCGGGTGACATCGGGGTCCTGGACGACGACGGGTACCTCACGATCGTCGACCGCAAGAAGGAACTCATCATCACCGCGGGCGGGAAGAACATATCGCCGGCCAACCTCGAATCCGCCCTGAAGGCACAGCTACTCATCGGGCAAGCCTGTGTGATCGGTGACCAGCGCCCGTTCATGAGCGCGCTCGTGGTGCTCGACGCGGAGGTGGCCCCGGTCTGGGCGAAGGGGCACGACATCGACGCCGCCGATCTCGCGGCCCTTGCCGAACACCCGGAGGTGCTCGCCGAGGTCGATCGGCAGGTGGCCGAGGCGATGGCGCCCTTCAACAACGCCGAGCGGGTGAAGAAGGTGCGCGTCCTCCATCAGGAATGGATGCCCGATTCCGAGGAGCTCACCCCGACGAGCAAGCTCAAGCGACGCGGCATCCACGCCAAGTACGAACGCGAGATCGAGGCTCTCTACAAAGGGTAGGAGAGTCCCGTTAGTCGGAGTTGGCGATCTCGAGGCGGTCGCGGCCCTGGGCGCGGGCGGTGTCGAGCGCTCGCCCGGCGCGTTCGATGAGTTCCGGTGCGCTGAGCGCGTGTGTCGGGTAACACGCGATGCCGGCAGAGACCGTGATGGTCACGCCGTCGGTCGTCTGGTGCAGCGTGCCCCGGATCCGCTCCGCAGCCCAGACCGCGCCGGCCTCGGCGGTGTCCTCGAGAATCGCGGCGGCCATCTTGGTGCCGACCCGACAGGCGGCGTCGGACTCACGCAGGGTCTGGGTCACGGTCGCGCCGAGCGCGCCGATCGCAGCGTTGCACTCGTCGTGACTCGCACCGTCGAGCCCGTCGATGTCGAACAGGATCACGGTCAGCGGTTGGAGCTGCCGGCGGGCGGCGGCGACCCGTTGCTGCACCATCACCTTGAAGAACTGCTGGTCCAAGAGACCGGATGCGTGATCCACGGACTTCTCCATGTCGAGGGGCGGGGCGAGCGCAAGGGTCGGGTCATGGGCATCGGCGGCTTCGTCGCCGAAAATTGCGGCGAGCGCGCCGAGTTCCCGTCGGAGTCGGTCGCGTTCCTCAGTGACCTCGACGAGTTGGTCCGAGGCGTTGAACTGGCGAGCTGCGATCGCCGCCGCGCCGATCGCAGCCGAGAACCCGAGGAGGCCGGTCACGATGCCGAGTGGCGACGACCCGATGACGCTGTCGACCATGCCGCAGACGAGCGCGGCAATGCCGGCCGCGATGGAACTCGCAAGGCAACGATCCTTCACACGCAGTGCATCGGCTCGAATCGGCGCTCAGTGGAGGGCTTTTGTGCGCTCCCGCCGGTATTCGGTGGCCAGGCCCACGACGTCGGCCATGATCGCCGCCAGTTCGTAGTCCTTGGGCGTGTAAATCCGGGCAATTCCGGCCGCTTCGAGCGCCCGGGCGTCGGCCGGCGGGATGATTCCGCCGACGACCATTGGCGCCTGAACATCGGCCGCCCGGAGGAGTTCCAACGTCGCGGGGACGAGTTCGAGGTGGGAACCCGACAGGATCGACAGGCCGATCACGTCGACATCCTCGTCCCGGGCGGCCGCCGCGATCTGCTCCGGCGTCAGCCGAATGCCCTGGTACACGACTTCCATACCCGCATCGCGCGCCGCGACGGCGATCTGCTCCGCCCCGTTGGAATGTCCGTCGAGCCCCGGCTTGCCGACGAGGATGCGGAGCGGGCCGCCGAGGTCGTCGGCCGCCTGTTGGGCGCGGGCCCGGACCGCCAGCATCGCCTCCCCGGTGGACGCGGCGACGCCGGACACGCCGGTCGGCGCGCGGTATTCGCCGAAGACCTCGCGCAGGGCGCCCGCCCACTCGCCCACGGTGCCACCGGCACGGGCGAGATCGATGGTCGCTTCCATCAGGTTCTCGTCGGTCGCGGCCACCGCCCGGACGTGCGCGAGTGCCGCAGCGACCGCGTCCGCGTCACGCTCGGCGCGCCAGGCTGCGAGCGCCGCGATCTGTTCGCGTTCCGCCGCCGGATCGAGTTCGAGAATGTGGCTCGCACTCTCGTCGGTCAGGGGTGACGGCTCGGTCTCGGTGAAGCAGTTGACGCCGACGACCTTGCGCGTCCCCGCCTCGATCGCGCGCACACGTTCGGCGTTCGACTGGACGAGCCGGGCCTTGACGTCGTCGATCATGGCGAACGCCCCGCCGCCGTCGAGGACCCAGTTCAGTTCGTCGGTGGCCTCGGCGATCAGCTCGGCGACCTTGGCTTCGACGACCTTCGAACCTTCGAAGAGGTCCTCGTACTCGAGCAGGTCGGTCTCGTACGCGAGGACCTGCTGCATCCGCAGCGACCACTGCTGATCCCACGGACGAGGCAGGCCCAGCGCCTCGTTCCAGCACGGCAACTGGATCGCCCGCGCCCGGGCATCGCGTGACAACGTGACGCCGAGCATCTCCAACACGATGCGCTGCACGTTGTTCTCGGGCTGGGCCTCGGTCAATCCCAGCGAGTTCACCTGCACCCCGTAGCGGAACCGGCGCAGCTTCTCGTCGGTCACCCCGTAGCGCTCCAGACAGATGCGATCCCACATCTGGGTGAACGCGCGCATCTTGCACATCTCCTCGACGAAGCGCGTGGTGACGTCGATGAAGAACGAGATGCGCCCGACGACCTCGGGGAACTCCTCCGGGCTCACCTGACCGGAGTCGCGGACCGCATCGAGGACGCCGATCGCCGTCGCGAGCCCGTACGCCAACTCCTGGACCGGGGTCGCGCCCGCCTCCTGGAGGTGGTAGGGGCAGACGTTGATCGGGTTCCACTTCGGGATGTTGCGCACCGTGTAGGTGATCAGGTCGACCGTGAGCCGGCGGCTGGGCTCCGGCCCGAAGATGAACGTCCCGCGCGAGAGGTACTCCTTGACGATGTCGTTCTGACTCGTCCCGGAGAGCTGATCACGGGGCACGCCCTGTTCGTCGGCGAGCGCCACGTACATCGCGATCAGCCACATGGCGGTTGCGTTGATCGTCATCGACGTGTTCATCTCGCCGAGGGGGATCTGATCGAACAGCGTGCGCATCTCGCCGAGGTGCGGCACCGGCACACCGACCTTGCCCACCTCCCCGTGGGCCAACACGTGATCGGGGTCGTAGCCGGTCTGCGTCGGCAGGTCGAATGCCACGGACAACCCGGTCTGGCCTTTCGCCAGGTTCGTCCGGTACAGCTCGTTCGACGCCCGCGCCGACGAATGCCCCGAGTACGTCCGAATCATCCAGGGCCTGCTCTTCTGCCCGTCCGGCTTCGTTGGCATGTCGGTCGCTCGATCCCTGGGGTTACTTGCGGTAGTCGAAGAAGCCGAGCTTGGACTTGCGGCCGTAGCGTTCGGCGCTGACCATGCGGCGCAGCAGCGGTGCCGGCGCGTAGTTCGGGTCCTTGAACTCGGCGTAGAGCGCTTCGAGGATCGCGAGGCTGGTGTCGAGGCCGACGAGGTCGAGCAGGGCGAGCGGCCCCATCGGGAAGTTGCAGCCGCCTTGCATCGCCGCGTCGATGTCCTCCTTGGAGGCCACGCCCGCGTCGTAGAGCTTCACCGCGTTGTTGAGGTACGGGAACAGCAGCGCGTTGACGATGAACCCGGCCTGGTCCTTGACCTCGACCGGCTTCTTGCCGCACGCCTCGGCGAACGCCCGGGCGGTGGCGATGGTCTCGTCGCTCGTCGTGATGGCTCGGACCAGCTCGACGAGGGGCATCATCGGCGCCGGGTTGAAGAAGTGGACACCGCACACCAACTCGGGCCGGCCGGTCTCCATCGCCATCTCGACGACCGGGAGGGTCGACGTGTTGGTGGCGAGGATCGCGCCGTCCTTGACGATGCGGTCGAGCTCACTGAAGAGGTGCTTCTTGGTGGGGAGGTCCTCGACGATGGACTCGATCACGAGGTCGCAGTCGCTCAGCGCATCGAGGTCGCTCACCGCGCTCACCCGGCCGAGCACCGCGGTCCGCTCGTCGTCGTCGAGCTTGCCCCGTTCGACCTGCTTGGCCAAGGACTTCTCGAGCCCGGCCACCATCGCGTCGGCGGTCGCCTGGGACCGGCTGCGCAGGACCACTTCGGTCCCGGCCTTGGCTGCGACCTCGGCGATGCCGCTGCCCATGATCCCCGAACCGACGATTCCGACGCGCTTGGTCATAGCTCCCTCTCCCCGAGTGAAAGCGGAAACAGTAGTGACGAGTCGGTCGGTATCGCCAAGGGAGCGCCAACCTGGCCTCGGTGGTCCTGGGCGCAGCCTCTAGTCTGCGGCGGATGGCCGGTCGGACTGCACCCAAGGGAACGCTCGCACTCATCGGTGGGGGTGAATGGGGCGAACATCATCAGGCGCTCGACCGCCGGCTGCTCGCGGTCAGCGGGGATTCCGAGGTCGTGGTGGTGCCGACCGCCGCGTCCTACGAGCACCCGGAGCTGGTCGGTGAGGCCGCTGACCGCCACTTCGCGCCGCTCGGGGCGAAGGTCACGACGCTTCCGGTCGTGAATCGACGCGACGCCGAGCACGCCGACCACGCCAAGGCGGTCGAGCGGGCGTCGTTCGTGTACCTCGCCGACGGCTCCCCGATGCACCTCCGGTCGGTGCTGAAGGATTCCGCGCTCTACGCCGCCTTGATGGCGGCCTACCGGCGGGGAGCGGTGATCGCGGCCTCGGGCGCGGCGGCGACGGTCCTCTGCGATCCGATGGTCGACCCGCGCGGGGGTGCGTACACCGTGGGGCTCGGGTTCGTGACCGGCATCGCGGTCTTCCCGTACCACGGCACCATCGCGAGTCACCTGCTCGAACGATCGATCGAACTGAAGCCGCGGGATGCGATCCTGGTCGGTCTCGATGCCGAGACCGCACTGGTCAGGGCGCCCGATGCGACCTGGTCGGTGGCCGGTCCCGGCCACGTGACGATCTACGGCGACGGTGACCCGCAGCCCTACGGCGACGGGGCGACGGGGCTCCCGCTGCCCTGATCGACGGCTACGGCGCCGAAGTGGTCGTCGAGCTGGTGGGCGGCGTGGAACCGGTCGCGATCGTGACCTTGTTGATCCGGACGAACGATTCGGGCATGTCGCTGCCCGGGGGCTTCGTGGCCTTGGCCTGAATCTTCTGAACGACGTCGAGACCGGACTGGACCGATCCGAACTGGAGATCGTCCGCGGGGACCGACGGCACGTCACCGGTGACGATGTAGAACTGCGAGCCGAATGCACCGGCGGGTTGGTCGGCGGAGCGAGCGGCGACGAAGGACCCGACCTTGAAGTCGGTCGACGGTTTGTCGGTCACCGTGTAGCCGGGACCGCCGCCCCGGTCACACTTCGGCGAACCGCCCTGGATGCCGAACCCAGGCATGATCCGGTCGATGCAGAGGCCGTCGTAGAACCGGTTCTTCGCAAGGAACACGAAGCTGTTCACCGCGTTCGGCGCCGCCTCCGGGTCGAGGGCCACGACGATGTCGCCCTCGGTCGTGTCGATCGTGGCCGTGTAGGTCTTGTTCGGATCGATCGTGACCTTCGGCGCGGTCTTGTAGTCGCGCGTCGGTGTGTCGGAGCCGCCCGTGAGCGAGACGATGATCGCGATGACGACCAGCGGCGCGAGGAGGTAGAGCAGACCCCGCGCGGTCTTCAGCTGGCGTTGCCGCTTCTGCATCCGCTCGCGCTCGACGCGGGCGCGCTCGCGGTTCTCCTTCTGACGTTCTCGTTTCGCTGCCTTGGACACGGCGGCGGAGTCTAGGAGGTCGGGACCGAGCGGTTCGGGGCCGGGACGACGAACGGCCGACACGGCTGGGCTCGAATGGACGGGCACGGCGCCGGTTCGGCACCGAGGTCGGGCCCGGCGACGATCGGCAGTACCAGACGGGACGGCCGATCATCGTCGTGCGCCACCAGGTTCACGACCGAGCCGCCGGTGGCCGGCGTGTCGAAGGTCCACTCCGGTCGGTCACCACCCGGGGCCTGGATGGTCAGGCGGATCTGACTCCCGGCCCGGAACTGGTGGGCGAACGGGAACAGGGCGACGCGCGCCGACACGAACTTGCCGGGCGTGATGTCGCGCATGTCCTGCAGTTCGTCCGAATGGAACGGGTTGATGTCGGTCGAACGGTTCCGATCGAGCTTGCGGTGGCTGAGCCGGAGCCAGCCGCTCTGCACGTAGCGCTCCTGGCCGTTCGGCATGACCTCGCTGAGTGTGACCTGGACGTCGTTGTCGGCCGCGGTGGACTTGATCCACAGATCGACACTGCCGGTGCCGGCGACGCTCAGTGTCTTGCGGAGCGGGGGTGTGAAGTACGAGAGGGAGGCGCCGTCGACGACGGGTGCCCAGTTGTAGGTGGGAGTTGCCGCCCAGATGTTGCCGCCGTCGAAGTTCTTGCGCGGCCGCAACGTCGGGTCCGGGCGGTACTCGTCGGCCGGGTCGTGGTTGGCGCCGGGCTCCTTCCGCAGGCGTCCATCCGTTCGCAGGTGCCACGTCCGCACGTGCGCGTCGGCGATGGGCCACGACGGGTACCACGACTCGCCCCGCGGCATGAGCGATCCGGGTTGCAGGCCTGCGGCGTTGCCGGTCTCCCACAGGATGCGGACACGGGGCTCGGCCTCGAACCAGCGTCGAGCTTCGTCGTAGGTGTTGGGCCCGAAGCGATCGGGCGGGATGCTGAGGCCGTCGATGCCGGTGATCGTGCTCCAGAGCACCGGCGCGAACGCGCGCATGAACGGCGAGACCTCGGGCTTCTTGTTTCCCACGTAGAGGTCGAGCATCTCGGTCGTCGCCAACAGAGCTGTCGGATCGAGCGCTTCGGTGTGGACCCCGTTCTGGCCGAGCACCTTGACGAGGGTGCCGGGAGCGAAGCGGTTGATCATGTTGGCCCAGTGGCCGCCGGTCTGTTCGTCCTGCCACGCGCCGATCAGCATCACTCGTGCCGTGATCTGGTCCACGAACTCGGCGGGCGCCAGCGAGTCGGTGCCACCGGGGAAGTCGTAGGCGAACTCCGGATCGAGTTCGGACGACGGGTTGGGGTGCGCGGCGATCTGATCCAGACCGTCGATGTTCTGGCCGCGCAACAACATGTTGTCGGCGCACGTGGTGTCGCCGCCCGCGATGCGGTCCTTGACCCACTTCGGTGCCTTGTCGTTGGGCCAACTGTTCTGTTCGAACCGCTCGGTGGCCCAGTTCAACGCGAATCCGTTGTTGAGGATCCCACCGGGATACAGGGTGCCCCGCCACGAGTCGTCGATGACCGACACCGGCGTGATCGCGTCGAGGTGCGGCGGCTGGGTCCGGGCGACGAACAGCTGACTGATCCCGGCGTAGGAGATGCCGACCATGCCGACGTGTCCGTCCGACCACGGTTGGGCCGCGATGGTCTCGATGGCGTCGTAGCCGTCGAGCGACTGCAGGTTCTCGAAGTAGTTGTACGCGCCGCCCGAGCACCCCGAGCCGCGGATGTTGACCCCGACCCACGCGTACCCGCTCGGGGGCATGAGCAACTTGTACTGGGGTTGGCCGGTCGTGGGGCTCGACGGGTCGTAGCCCGAGTACTCCATGACCGTCGGGTACGGACCTTGGTCGGCCGGGCCGGGGAGGACGACACTCACCGAGAGCTGGGTGCCGTCGCGGGTGGTCAGGTAGCCGTACCCGCTGTTGTTGCCGAGGTTGGTCACGTTCAGCTGTTGACCGGTGTAGAGCGACTGCGGCGGCGTGTCGGCGGCATCGAGCACCGTGACGGGCGGGCTCACCCAGGTGTCGGGTGCGCTGCCGATCTCGACGGCGTAGCCCGGTCCCGAGGCGAGGTTGTGGAAGTTGAACCCACCGAGGCTGTCGACGGTGTCGCTCTGGAGTACGGAGCCGTTGCGGGTCACCGAGATCGGTGCGCCGGCGGGCGCGTGCAGGACCGCGAGTTGGTGCACGCTGGGGCGCACGACGATCCCGGAGCCGTCGACGGCGGCCGGACGTGGGCCCGAGGCGCTCGCCGTCGTGGCGACGAGCGGAACGGACAATGCGACGATCAGGGCGATCGTGAACCAACGGATGGAACGCACGAGGAGCCTCCCCCAGGCAGCGGCGAGGGTGCATTGTGGCAGAAATCAGACCACCACACGGCGGCGGAGCCGATTCGACGGCCGGGTGATTTGGTCGGAGAACCTGGCATGACGCCAGGTACCCTCGGCCCGTGGCTCTGATCGTCCAGAAGTTCGGCGGGTCGTCCGTCGCCGATCCCGACCGGATCCGCGCCGTCGCGGATCACATCGTGCGGACCCATCGCGCCGGCAACCAGGTCGTGGTCGTCGTGTCGGCGATGGGGAAGTCCACCGACAATTTGGTGCGTTTGGCCCACGACGTTTCCCACGACCCCCACGGTCGCGAGATGGACATGCTGCTCACTGCGGGCGAACGCATCTCGATGGCGTTGCTGTGCATGGCCGTCATCGACCTCGGCGTGCATGCCGTGAGCTTCACCGGATCCCAGGCCGGCATCGTCACCGACACGGTGCACGGCAAGGCCAAGATCCTGGAGGTCAAGGGCGATCGGATCCGCGAGACGCTGGGGCAGGACTCGGTCGCGGTCGTCGCCGGGTTCCAGGGCATCTCGACCGACAAGGACATCACCACGCTCGGGCGGGGCGGCTCCGACACGACCGCCGTCGCCCTCGCCGCGTCGCTCGGTGCCGAGGTCTGTGAGATCTACACCGACGTGTCCGGGGTGTTCACCGCCGATCCCCGGATCGTGCCAGAGGCGCGCAAGCTCGCGCACGTGTCGTTCGAGGAGATGTTGGAGATCGCCGCGACCGGGGGCAAGGTCCTCGCGCTGCGGTCGGTCGAGTTCGCGCGCAACCACGGCGTGCCGGTGCACGTCCGTTCGTCGTTCACCTGGGAACCAGGGACATGGGTCGTCGAGGAGGATCCCAGCATGGAGCAAGCGATCATTTCCGGGGTCACCCATGACACGTCCGAGGCGAAGGTCACGATCGCCCAGGTCGCCGACCGTCCGGGGGTCGCGGCGTCGTTGTTCCGCGCCTTGGCCGAGGCGGCGGTCAACGTCGACATGATCGTGCAGAACGTGTCGACCGCGGGCCACACCGACATCTCGTTCACGGTGCCCAAGGACGACTTGCATCGGGCCATCGGGGTCATGGACAAGATCTCGGGCGACCTCGAGGCGACCGGCATCACCCACGATTCGGACGTGGCTCGTGTGAGTGTCGTCGGGGCGGGCATGCGGACGAACCCCGGCGTGGCCGCCAAGATGTTCGAGGTGCTCGCGAACGAGGGCGTGAACATCGAGATGATCAGTACCTCCTCGATCCGGATCTCCTGCGTCGTGCCGGCGGCCGACATCGAGACCGCCGTGCGCGCCCTCCACCAGGCGTTCGACCTGCAAAACGCTTGAAGCCGGCCGCCGACCGGTCGATACCCTTTCCCGACCACGTTGTTCGAGAAGGGTTGCCGTCGTGACGGTTGATATCGGGGTGATCGGGGCGACCGGTCTCGTCGGCCAGGAAATGCTGCGCATCCTCGAGGCGCGCCGGTTCCCCGTCGGAAAGCTCCGGGCGTACGCATCGGCGCGATCCGAGGGCCGACGTCTGGACTTCGCCGACGGTCAGGTGACCTGTGAAGTCCTGCGCGACGGGTGTTTCGACGGACTCGATCTCGTGATCGTCGACGTCGATGACCCGCTCGCGCTCGAGTGGGCGCCGATCGCGGCGGCCGCCGGCGCCCGCGTCGTCGACAACTCGGCCGCGTTCCGGATGGAGCCCGACGTGCCGCTCGTCGTCGCCGAGGTGAACCCCGAGGACCTCGCCGAACTCCCGCGGGGTATCGCCTCCTGTCCGAACTGCACGACGATGGTCCTGGTGACGGCGCTGGCCCCCCTGCATCGTGCCGCCGGCATCGATCGCATGGTCGTGTCCACCTACCAGTCGGTGTCCGGAGCCGGCGCGCCCGGCATCGCCGAGCTCGACGCCCAGTGGAACAAGTTCGCCGGCGACTCCGACTCGCTGCGTCGCGCCGCCACGATCGACGGGTTCATCGCGCCCGGCGACGTGTGGCCGAAGCCGATCGCCGGCAACGTCATCCCGCTCGCGGGATCGGTGAAGGACGCGGGCTACACGAGTGAAGAGTGGAAGCTCGTCCACGAGAGCCGCAAGATCCTCCACGACGACGCGATGCGAATCACCGCAACGTGTGTCCGCGTGCCCGTCTACGTCGGCCACGCCATGACCGCGAACGTCGCGTTCCGCGATCCGATGTCGCGCGGACAGGCCGTCGAACTTCTGCGGGACGCGCCCGGCGTCGTGCTCGTCGGCGACGGCGACGGCGCGCCGACGGCGCTCGAGGGCGCCGGCATCGATCCCGTCCTCGTGGGTCGGTTGCGGGAGGACCCGAGTCAGCCCAACACGCTCGACCTGTGGGTCACGGGCGACAACCTCCGCAAGGGCGCCGCGCTCAACGCGGTGCAGATGGCCGAGGTACTGATCGCCTGAGTCGTTCGACCCGGGTCAAGTGCGGAGTACGAGGCATCTACACTTTTGGGGCCGATTGCCCGCATCTGCGCGGTCCGTCGCGCGGGAGGTCTGATGGAAACGCGACGGCGTCGCATGAGACGACGAGTTCGCCGGCTGGTCGCGGCCGGGGCCTCGGTCGTCGCGATCGCGACTGCGTTCCCGGCAGTGACGCCGAGCGCGGGGGCAGCCACCGACGGGACCTGGACGGTCACGACCACCCCGTCCGACGTGCGCGCCGTGCACGTCACCCTGCTTCGCACCGGCAAGGTGTTGCTGATCGCGGGCTCGGGCAACGATCGGAACGCGTTCAACGCGGGCACGTTCACGACCTCGATCTGGGACCCTGCCACCGGTGATCTCACCGCGGTCCCGACCCCCTGGGACGCGTTCTGCGCCGGGCACGTGGTGATGGCAGACGGTCGGGTGCTCGTCGCCGGTGGCACCACCGCGTACCCGGGCCCCGCCACGAACAACAGCTCGGCCGGCTCCAACCGGTCGTACCTGTTCGACCCGAGTTCCGGGAAGTACACGCGCACGGCCGACATGCACCTGGCGCGGTGGTACCCGACGACGACCGAGTTGGGCGATGGTCGCATCCTGGCGCTCGGCGGTCTCGACCAAACCGGGCACTACACCTCCCAGTTCGAGATCTTCGACGGATCGACCTGGACGACGCCGGCGAACGGACCGAGCCGGTACGTGTACCAGCCGATGTATCCGGGACTGCACCAGATGCGTGACGGACGCCTCTTCTACTCGGGGGTCAACACGTTCGGCGGCAACGCGACGGAGGTGCCGCCCGGATCGTGGGACTTCACCACCAACGCGTACCAGTCGGTGCCGGGGCTGACCGACGACACCCGGCGCGACCAGGGCGCGAGCGTGATGCTTCCTCCGGCGCAGGATCAGCGGGTCATGGTCATCGGTGGCGGCAACCAGTACGCCGACGTCGGTGCGGTGGCGTCGACGGCGATCGCCGACCTCAAGGCCACGAACCCGACGTTCACCCCGGGCCCGGCGATCGACGCGGCGAAGATGTACGTGAGCGCGGTCGTGCTCCCTGACTCGACCGTGCTCCAGACCGGCGGCGCGACGAAGTCGGTCGTGTACAACGGATCGCCGGTCACGAGCACGCAGATCTTCAACCCGAAGACGAACAGCTGGACCAAGGTCGCGTCCGCCACGGTTCCCCGGGTGTACCACTCGTCGGCGATCCTGCTGCCCGACGGTCGGGTGGCGACCTTCGGTGGGAACCCCACCAACTCCTTCGAGATGCGCATCGAGGTGTTCACCCCGCCGTACCTGGAGACCGGAACCGCGCGCCCGACCATCTCCGGATCGGTCAACGACCTCCACTACGGCGACGCGGTGAACTACTCGACGACCCAGGCCAGCGCCATCCGCAACGTGGTGCTGGTGCGGCCGGGCTCGACGACCCACTCCTCCGATCCGAACCAACGGCTGATCGACGTCAACTTCACCAAGACCGGATCGGGGGTGGCGGTGACGATGCCCACGGAGCCCAACCTCGCACCGCCCGGCTGGTACATGCTCTTCGTCGTCGACTCGGCGGGCGTTCCTTCCGCCGCCAAGTGGATCCACCTCGAGGGCAACGCCGCGATGCCGAACGGCGGGTACACCCTCGACGGCTTCGGCGGGCTCCACCCGTTCGGCTTCGCCGGCAGCGCCGCCGCGCCGAACATCGCACGCGGTCCGTACTGGCCCGGGTGGGACATCGCACGCGCCGCCGCGCGTCGGCCCGATCACCAGACCGGCTACGTGCTCGACGGCTTCGGCGGCATCCACGGGTTCGCCGCCGCGGGCGCGGCGCTTCCTCCCGCGCCGACCGGCAACTCCTACTGGCTGGGCTGGGACATCGCCCGTGGCCTCGCCGTGCTGCCCGACGGCAGCGGGGGCTACACACTCGATGCGTTCGGCGGGATCCATCCGTTCCGCATCGGGTCCGGGTCGACCCCGCCACCCATCGCCGGGCTGCCGTACTGGTTCGGGCAGGACCGGGCGCGCGGTATCACGATCCTGCCCGACGGTTCCGGTGGGTACGTGACCGACGTGTTCGGCCTCACGTACCCGTTCAAAATCGGTAGCGGTACCGCGCCGCCGGGAGTCGGCCAGCCCTACTCGCCCATCTTCGCCCCGGCGCGGGGGATCGGCGTGCAGTCCAACGGCACCGCCGGGTTCGTGCTCGACGGCTTCGGCGGGCTCCACGGTTTCGGCATCGCCGGTGGTGTGCCGCTGCGGCCGTCGGGTGCGAGCTACTGGCCGGGCTGGACGATCGCCCGCAACATCACGATCTGACGCTGACGGGTCGGCGCGTGCCCACCTGCCCGGCGGCGCGCCACGCGACGTCGCGCACTGCGGCCATCATCGGGTCGGCGAACTCGCTCCGGGAACAGGCGATGTGGCCGTGGTCGTGGTCGATGACGACCGACCGAGGGATGCCCAGGGCGAGATCGGTCTGGGCCTGGGGGTCGACCAGGCGGTCGCGGTTGGTCCGCAGCACCGCGGTGGGCACGTCGACCTCGCCGAGCCACTCGCGGGAGTCGAACCGACCGATGCTGCGCGCCGCGTCGGCGAGCATCCGCACGTCGTGGCGCCGCATCTCGTCGGCGGCCCACTCCAGGAAGCCCGCCGGTCGATTGGCGTTCGCCAGCCGGAGGACCCGGGCGCCTGCGGCCGGCGCCGCCGCGACCCGCTCGGTGATCCGGGCCAACGTGGCCAGACCCGCGAGGTAGGCGTCGGTGAGTGGTCGTGAACCCACATCGAACCGGGACGCCGTTGCGCACAACACGAGACCGGCCACGTGTTCCGGGTGCCGCCGCCAGAGCAACTGGGCGACGGGCCCGCCCATCGAGTAGCCCGCCGCGATCACCGGACCGGTGTCGAGGTGATCGATGAGGGCGGCGATGTCGTCCGCGCAATCGCTCAGCCGCATGCGCCGTCGGGATCGGATGCCGCGCGCGTGGCCGCGCAGGTCGGGCGCGATGACGGTGAACTCGCGTGAGAGCGGCTCGAAGGTCCGGAACCAGTTGAGGCCGCCGCTGGCCAGGTAGCCGTGGAGCAGCACGAGGGTCGGCGCCCCGACCGGACCGGGGATCTCACGCACGAAGGTGGTGCCCCGACCCGGGAGCGCGATCCGGCGACCGAGCGGTACCGCCGGACCCAGCCGACCGTCGGGCCGGACGACCGACCCGGGGACGGCGTCGCCGACGACGCGTCGGATCAGCTCGGATGCGTGTGCGTGCATGTGCCCCCCAAACAGCCACGTGCAGGCACCAGTCTGCCACTCTTCGCGGCACGGGCAAACTGTTCGCCGCGCGTCGTAGTCTCCGGGCATGACGGAAATAGTGGAATTCGCAAGCAACGGCAGCTCCGCGTCGGGCTATCTGGCCCGCCCGGCGAGTGGTTCCGGACCCGGTGTGTTGATCATCCAGGAGTGGTGGGGTCTCAGTGACGATCTCAAGGTGATGGCCGATCGCCTCGCCGAGGGTGGGTTCACCGCGTTGGCACCCGACCTGTACCACGGTGAGGTCGCGAGCCACGACGAGATGGACAAGGCCGCCACGCTCATGGGCGCGCTTCCGCCCGAGCGTGCCGCGCGCGACATGAGCGGTGCGATCGATTTCCTTCTGGCCGACACGGGGACCACGGGTGATGCGGTCGGCGTCATGGGCTTCTGCATGGGCGGGATGTTGACGTTCCTGATCGCCGCCAACCGCGGCGACGTGGTCAAGGCCGCGGTCCCGTTCTACGGATTCCCTTCCGGCGACGGTGAGCCCGACTGGTCCGGCCTCACGGCCGTCGTGCGCGGGCACATGGCGGAGCACGACGACTTCTTCGGACCCGAGGCGGCCGCCGCGCTCGAAGCCAAACTCCGCGGCCTGGGCAAGGACGTGACGCTCACGGTCCACCCGGGCACCGGCCACGCCTTCATGGGCCCGCACAACGCGCTGGGCACGCTCGACGAGCAGTTGGCCGGCCGGATCTGGCCCGAGGCGCTGAGCTTCCTGCACGACCAGCTCGGCTGAACGCGCTCCCGGTCTCGGGCCGCGTGTGCTGCGAGGCGGTCAGTGATGCAGGATCTTCTCGAAGAACTGACGGGTGCGTTCTTCGCGCGGTGACTCGAAGACCTGCTGGGGCGGACCCTGCTCGACGATCCGACCGTGGTCGAGCACCACGAGTTCCGTGCAGGCCGCACGCGCGAACCCCATCTCGTGGGTGACCACGACCATGGTCATGCCCGCGCCCGCGAGTTCGAGCATGACGTCGAGCACTTCGTTGATCATCTCCGGGTCGAGGGCGCTCGTCGGCTCGTCGAACAGCATCAGCTTCGGGTGCATCGCGAGGGATCGGGCGATGGCGACGCGTTGCTGCTGGCCGCCGGAGAGCTCGCGCGGGTAGCTGTCGGCCTTCTCGGGAATGCCGACCCGCTCGAGCTGCGCTCGCCCGATCTCCTCGGCCTCGGTCTTGGACCGCTTACGGACTACGCGCTGGGCCAACGTGACGTTCTCCAGCGCCGTGAGGTGCGCGAACAGGTTGAACTGCTGGAACACCATGCCGACCTCCTGGCGGATGGTGTCGAGTTCCTTCGACTTCGGGGTCAGGAGGCGGCCGTCGACGGTGACGGTGCCGGCGGTCGCGAGTTCCAGCCCGTTGATGCAGCGCAGCACGGTGCTCTTGCCCGAACCCGACGGCCCCACGAGCGCGACGACCTGCCCCTCGCTGACGCGCAGGTCCACGCCGTCGACGGCCAGGACCTTGCCCTTGTCGAAGGTCTTCACCAGGCCGTCGATCACGACCATGTCGCGGGTGTCCTCAGGCATCGTCGAGCCCCAGTCGTGAGCGGTACCACCGGAGGAGCAACGACAGGATCACCGTCATGCTCAGGTAGAAGAACGTGAGCACGAGGTAGGTCGGGCGGAACTGGAAACTCGAACTCGCGTACAGACGCCCCTGTTGGGTCAGCTCCCGCACGCCGAGGACCGAGAGGAGCGACGAGTCCTTCAGCATCGCGATGAGGTCGTTGCCGATCGCCGGCGTCATGTTGCGCACGGCCTGGGGGAGCACGATGAGGCGGGTCGTCTGTCTCCGGCTCAGCCCCAGGGACCGGCCGGCCTCGGTCTGTCCCTTGGGGACGGATTCGATCCCGGCGCGGAAGACCTCGGCGAGGTACGCGCCGTAGATGATCGCGAGGGCACTGACCGCGCGCGTGAACGGCGTGACCGCGGAGTTCTGGAAACCGAACGCGCTCGACAGCTGAGGGACGACCACGTACGCGACAGTGAAGATCAGCACGAGGATCGGCACGCCCCGGACGAACTCGATGTAGGTGATCGCGATGTTGCGGACGACGACGTTCTTGGAGATGCGACCGAGTCCGGCGAGGAGACCGAACACCAGTGCCAGCCCGAAGCCGATCACGGTGGCGCTGACGGTCGTGCCGAGACCGGGCAGGATCCGATCCCACGCCGTGCGGTACTTCTCGTCGGTGATGATCAGGAACGCCATCCAGGCGAGGATGCCGATGATCGCGACCAGCCAGTAGGGAAAGTCGCGAGCGCCCGCCCGAAACCGCTCGGACATCGGGGGGACCAGCGTGGTGCGTTCGGCTTCGGAGGCGCCTCCGGTGATGGGCATGGCCCTTCCTCAGGTCGTGGCGGGTGGTCAGAGACGCGAGATGCGCCAGGCCGAAGCCTGGCGCATCTCGGAGTCGATGGGAAACTCGGCTGCGACTATTCGGCGACCGGTGCCTCGAAGTCCGGCGCGAAGTACTTGTCGTTGATCTTCTTCAAGGTTCCGTCGGCGGTGAGCTGCTTCAGCGCGAAGTTCACCGGGCCGACGAGATCGGAACCCTTCGGGAAGATGAACCCGAGTTCGTCCGACGAGATGCTGCCCGGCAGCAATTCGAGCTTCTCGCGGTCGGCGCCGACGTAACCCTGTCCCGCGGTGTCGTCGATGATCACCGCGTCGATGTCACCGTTGAGCAACGCCTGAACCGCGAACGGGAACGTCTCGAGCGCCTGGACACGACTCTCGCCGTATTCCTTCGTGGCGGTCTCGAAGTTCGTGGTGCCGGTCTGCGTACCGACCTTGTAGTTGCCGTCCTTGAACTCGGCGAGGGTCGAGAACCGGTCCTCGCCCTTCTTCACCATCAGTCGTTGTTCGACCTTGATGTAGCCGTCCGAGAAGTCGACGACCTGCTTGCGCTCGTCGGTGATGGTGATGCCGTCAGCCGCGGCGTCGAACTGGCTGTCGGAGACGGCCTGGATCATGCCCTCGAACCCGGTCTCTTTGAACTCGGGCTTGCAGTTGATCTTCTTGCAGATCGCCCGCCAGGTGTCGTAGTCCCAGCCTTCAGCCTTGTTGGTGTCCTTGTTGATGTAGTTGAACGGTGGGTACTGGTTCTCGACCGCGACGGTGACGGTCTTGCCGCCGAGGTCGTTCGAGTCCGTCGACCCGCTACCCGAGCTACCGCTGCTGCTGCCGCAGGCGGTGAGGGTGGCGAAGATGCCGACGGTGATGACCGCCAGGGCGGTTCTCCGGAAGTTCATGTGATGGGCCCTCCCCAGGGAGTTGTGAGGGCACGGACCCTACCGTCGCGCCCGCACTATTTCGAGGGTGGATCCGGGGGTGTTCTTCCGATTCATTCCGGTTCGTCCGGGCTCTGAATCAGGTTGGCAGCACTCGCCGGCGCAGGGTGCTCACGACCGTCGTTTCGCGGCGGGCGGATCTCGATCCGGGATCGCCACCGAGATGGTCTGCCCGTCGGACGCGCCCTCTCGTTCCAACGTGAGGTGTGTCGCCCCGGCCGGGGCCGACGGGACGAAACCGAAGGCCCGCCGCAGCCGGCCGCCCAGCCACCGGCCGGATGCGAAGAGGCCAGGTTCGTAGTCGGTCTTCACGTCGTCGGTGATCGTCCAGCGGGGGCGGCGGGATGTGGTCCCGTTCCGCAGACCGCGGGTACGGAGCGGTTCGACCGTGTGCAGCACGATCCCGTCCTCCCAGAGCTCGATGGACACCACGATGATGACGCCACCCGGCTCGAGGTTGATGGTGCGCGCGACAGGCAGCACAGCAAGAAGTTGCCCATGTTTCTCCAGCACGAGCGAACGGTAGTCGCAGGTTCGGTCGGTGGCGAGAGCGATCAGCGGTCTACGGCCGCGGCGACGGCGCTCACGGCCGCGCGCCCGGCGACCTCCATCGGACCGGTGGTGCGAGTCGTGCGGCACAGCAGAAATGCGCCCTCGACGAGGCAGAACAGTTCGACGCTGACGTCGTTCGCCCGGTCGGCGCGGACACCGGCCGCGATCAGTCGTTCGGTCAGGACCTCGAGCCACGACCGGAACGCGGCCGCGGCGGCCTCGCGCATCGGCTCGTTCGTGCTCGCGATCTCCAGCGCGACCGTCGCGATCGGGCAGGCGTCGGCGTAGTCGGTCTCGGCGAGTATCGCAGCAGCACCGGCGAAGAAGTCCTTGGTGGCCTCGACCACGTCAACGTCGGGCGCGTAGACGAGTTCGACCAGTTCCCGGTACGTCTCCCCGCCCTTGGTCAACGCGGCGACTCCGAGGTCCTCCTTGCCGCCCGGGAAGAAGTGGTAGAGCGACCCGGAGGGCGCGTCGCTCGCGGCCAGGATCGCCTTGAGGCCGGTGCCGGCGTAGCCGCGCCGGCGGAACAGATCCTCCGCCGCCGTGACGATCCGATCGCGGGTTCGGTGCGTGTCCGATTGGGTGGGACTCATGGTGGGCCATACTATTAGAACGAACGATCTATTTAGTCCTCTCCGGGAGCCGAGCGATGTACAAGGCAACAGTGCGGGCGCTGATCCGGCGCAACATTCGATTCCTCAATGCCGGGAGGTACGAGCCGACACTGGCGATGTTCGCGCCGGGCGCGACCCTCGCGTTTCCCGGCGACAACTCGTGGGCGAGGATGTTCCGGACGCAGGTGAAGAGCCAGCAGCCGTTCGCGACCCATCGTGGCACTGCCGAGATCGAGGCCTTCCTGCGTCGGTTCGTGGACTCGGGGATCGAGATGCACGTCGACGACATCCTGGTGAACGGTCCGCCGTGGAACACCCGGGCCGCGGTCCGGGTCCATCACGGCATCGCCGACCCGTCGGACGGATCCGGTGAGGACGTTTATACGAACCGCGCCGTGCTCATGGTTCGTGTGCGCTGGGGGAAGATCCTCGAGCAGGAGGACTACGAGGACACCGAGCGGGTCCGCGCCTACGACGAACGCCTCGCCGTGGAGTGACGCGTCGCCCCGCGCCTCATGTGCCGGTCGGCGAGAGGTTCGGGGCGGACCACACGACGTCGGGCGGGTCGACCCGGGCGCAGCGAGGCCCGCCGTCGGGGCCGGTCAGGTCGACGCGGGCCACGAGGTGGTCGGCGGCTCGCGCGGCCCGAACGACGCGCTCGTCGATTCGGTCGAGCATCAGCTTGGCCCGGCGGAACATCTCGAATGCTTCGTGGGCGCCGAGCTCACCCCAGGTCAGGTAGATGAACCGATCACCCGGCCGGCCCTGGACCACCGGCCCGCGAAAGTCGGGCCCGCCGTCTCGGTCGACGACGCCCACCTGGAGTTCCCATCTGGCTTCGTGTCTGTCGGCCGGGATCAGCCAGGCGGCGTCACGCCTGTTCTGTACGCCGACATGGACGTTGCTCAGGGGTGAGCCGTCGGGTCGACAGAACGTTCGCCCCGGCAGGTTGACACCGATGATCGTGACTCGCACGAGCCCATTGTTGCCCGCGGTGCGGGCGCGAACTCCCGGTCTCGGGGACTATCGGCGCCAGAAGAGGTGGTGGATGACACCGCTCGGACTCGGGATGCGCTCGAGCTGGAAGCGGTCGAGGAGTTCGTCGGGCGAATCCCACAACTTGCCGCCCCGTCCGATCTCGACGGGAGCGACGGCGACGTGCATCGTGTCGACGAGGTCGGCCTCGAGGAACTCGCGGACGGTCGCCACGCCGCCGCCCAGGCGCACGTCCTTCCCGTCGGCGGCGGCCTTGGCCTGGCGGAAGGCTTCGGCTGGTGTCGCGTCGATGAAGTGGAACGTGGTGTCCGACAACGAGATGCTGGGTCGGACGTGGTGGGTCAGCACGAAGACGGGGGTGTGGAACGGCGGCTCGTCACCCCACCAGCCCTCCCACTCGAAGTTCTCCCACGGCCCGGTCTGCGGACCGAACTTGCCGCGCCCCATGATCTCGGCACCGATGTTGTTGGTGAAGTCCCGGGTGAAGTAGTCGTCGAGGCCCCGGGTCCCTCCCGGGTCGGTGCGGTTGGGCCAGCTTGCCGTCGCGCCCGCCCACGCGGCGAGTGCGGCCGGATCCGCGTGGCCGAAGGGTCGTTCGATGCTCTGACCCTCGCCGGTGCCGTACCCGTCGGTCGAGAGCATGAAGTTCTGTACCCGCAGGAGCTGTTGGGTCGGGGCACTCACGATGGATCCTCCGTGGTGGGCGAGCCGCTCATCACAGCGCGAGGTGGAGTCGGAGTGCCTCGTCCAAGGCGGACAGGTCCGCACCGGACAATGATCCGACCCGCATGCCGATCCGTTCGACGGCTACGGATCGGATCTGCTCGGCCTGCGCCTTCGAGTCTTCGGTCAGCCCGGTCGACGCGGCGGGGAGCAGTACCTGGAACGGATAGATCCGTTCGGTGTTCGACGTGACGGGGACGACCGTGATCACACCGCGGCCCAATCGGTTCGCCGTGAAGTTCGCGCCGTCGTTGCTCACGATCACCGCCGGCCGACGCTTGTTCGATTCGGCGCCGCGAACCGGATCGAGGTCGACCCACCGGATCTCGCCACGGCGCATCAGGAGAGTCCGTCAGCAGTCGCTTCGTCCCACGATGCGGAGTCCTCGCTTCGGGCCCATTCGGTCCACGCGGCTTCGTACTCCGCACCCAGTTCGGAGGCGCGCAGGAGGCGCACGGCCTTCACCAACGCGGCGGACCGGGAATCGAGGCCTTGACTCTTGGTGTAGGCGTCGAGGTACTCGACATCCTCCGCGGGCAGACTCACGCTGAGCTTCATACCGCCATCCTACCAGTAGTAGGGCGAGAAAACTACCCGTGCCCGACAGCGAGCGAGCAGCGACGCCCTCAGAGCCGCATGACGAAATGGGTGTCGGTTTCGTCGTGTCCGACCTCGACGAAACCGCAGGCCCGGTACAGCGAGACGGCGCTCGTCCACGGTGTGTCGGTGAGCACGGTGATCTCCGCCATGTTCCGACGACTCGCTCGTTCGATCAGTTCGGTGATGACGCGGCGGGCCAACCCTTGACGACGGTGGGTGGCCGCGACCGACATGCGGACGATCTCGCCAACTCGATCGCGGCGCGGGACCAGCGTCCCGGTGGCGACGATCGAGCGGTCGGACTCGACGACGACGATCTCGGCGCCGCGGTCGAGATAGTTCGTCACGAAGTCGTCGACGTCAGCATTGTGGGTCGCGTCGAATGCTTCGCCCCACCGTTCCCGGAGGCCGTCGAGGATCAGCGAGCGAAGCTCCTGCTGGTCGCTCGATCGAAAGTCGCGCACCATTGGTCGACAACGATACGGAAGCGCCGCGCTCTCGAACCGGGCTTCGCGTTGCATCCGTCAGTTGGTGGATAGGGAATCGAACGGCGTGAAATCTTGGAAGTCCGGGTCGATGGGGGGATCGGGCATCCGATACGCGCGCAGCCGGGTCGGAGTGTGCATCGGAACGCGTTCCCAGCCGGCGTTGACTTCGAAGTACCGAGCCGCGGTGTCGACCGATGGCCAGTCGCAGTCGTCGAGAATCACGAGACCGCCGGGCCGTACCAGTTCTCGAAGAAACGCCAGGTCGACGAAGACATTGTGGAAGACGTGACTGCCGTCGACAAACGCCGCGTCGGCGACGGCGCCTTCGGTGATGAGGCGGGGCAACACCAGCTGCGAGCGTTCGCGGTGCAGGGAACAGACGGAGCCGAGGCCTGCTGCGACGAGCGTGTCCCATCCGGTGTCGTCGAAGTGGTCCTGGAACGCGTCGATGATCACGTGCGAAGCATCATCCGTCCCTCCCGCGACCAGTGCTTCGGCAATGGCGAGAGCTGAGCTTGCGTACGCGAGGCCGATCTCGATGACCACGCGAGCGCCGTCGGCGAGGAGAAGGTCGCGCAGAACGTCCCCGTCGCTTGCTGGCAACGAGATGTGCTCGAAGTCTCCGGGCGCGCGAGCGACATTTTCGGCCGGTGCAGGCAGGCGATTACGGGCGCGCCTGATCGCGGTCAGCAGCTCAGCCCGGGCGTCCACCGGGCCATTCTCGTCGGAGGGCTGCGCCGCGCGCCGAGCCGGTTTCCACCAGAGTCCACCCCCTGCGGTCGGGGAAGCCTGCGGAATGGCACCTGCCTGCGCCCATCGGATCAACGACACTGTGGCCATGTCCGGATCGGTATGGCTCGTCACCGGAGCACAAGCTGCTGGGAAGTCCACGATCGCGGAGCTCCTGGCGAGTCGGTTCGAGCGAGGCGTGCACGTGCGCGGCGGCGCGTTCTACCGGTCGGTGGTCCGTGGCTGGGTGCATGCTGGTGACCCCAGCGATCCTCTCGAAGCTCGCCGGCTGTTGGACCTCCGCTACCAACTCTCCGGGTCCGTCGCGGACCAATACTGCGACGCCGGGTTCACCACCGTCGTGCAGGACAACATCTTCGGACTCGACGTCGTGGCGTGGCTCCGCAACCGCACGGCGCGCCCGCGCCATCTCGTCGTGCTCCGCCCGTCGGTCTCGGTCGTCGGAGACGACGACCTGTTGTCCGGCTGCCTGAGGTGGTCCCTTCGCGCGGTCATGTGCCCCTTCGTGCATGATGGAGCGGTGACTGTGGAGTTCGAGTCCGTCACCGAGATCGGCGCACCGGTGGCAACGGTCTTCGACCTGTCGCTGGACATCGACGCGCATCTCGAGTCGATGGCCGCGTCGGGCGAGCGAGCGATTCGCGGTGTGACGACCGGAACGATCGGGCTCGGCGAAGAAGTCACCTGGCGGGCAACCCACTTCGGCGTCCCGTTCACGATGACGAGCCGAGTCACCGAGCTCGATCGACCGCACCGGTTCGTGGATGAACAGGTCAGAGGGCCCTTCCGGCGGTTTCGCCACGTCCACCAGTTCCGTGAGACCGGTGCGGGCACCGAGATGGTGGACCGACTCCGATTCGACGCCCCGCTCGGCCCGATCGGTGATGTCGTCGAGCGACTGATCCTCGCTCGATACCTCCACAGACTGATCGTTGAGCGTGGCCGGTTCCTCAAAAGCGCGGCCGAGGCCAATGCCACTCGCTGAATCCGCCGGCTGAAGTCGCTGGAACACCAGGTCGTCAACCTCAAGCATTGCCCAGCCCATGGCACCGTTCCGTGATCGGCGGTCCCGGCGGTCCCCGAGCGGTGCACATCCTCTCCGTAGGATCGGCGTTGTGGAAGGCAGGACGACGCGTGGCCACCTGCATGCGGGCCGACTCGTCGCTTGCGCGTTCGTGGTCGCTGCAGCCTGCTTCCTGATCACGTCGAGTCTGACCGCGTGGGTGAATACGAGCTCACCCGTGCGGCTGAACCTCGGTTCGGGAGGCTCGGGCCTGAATCTCACCTTCGGTAGTTCGGGGTCGCTGTCGGGAGACGGCCAGGGGTTCCTGATCGGCGTCGCGTCGTTCATGACGGTCGCGGTCCTTCTCACGCTCGTGCCGTACCTTCGCGTGTTCGCGCTCGCAGTGCTTGCAAGCGGCGCCGCAGCACTACTGCTGGGACTGGGCGCGCTGGTGACGATCCGCGAGCCGTCCGGTTCGAGCGTGCTCGACCAGATTCGAGACAAGATCGTGCAGCATTCCCCGGCGGCCGGCGTCTACCTGTGCATCATCGGTGGATCGCTCGCCGTGATCGGCGGCCTGCTCACGCTGCTGACTCCTCGCACCACCGCGGTTGCGATTCCGAGTCACGTTCCTCCCTCTTCCGTCCGAGACGGTCCGATCTGAGACCCGGTCGAACCGCGCCCGGGGTCGACCGAGCGGTGCTCGCTGCGCTGCTCCTGACGAATGCGGCCCGTCACGGGAGGCGACCACGAGTCGATACACCGCACGTGACCTCGCCCGGAGCTGGGATCGCTGCCGCCCGAGACTCAATCGGTGCTGGCGCCATACCGTCCAGGACGGCGTACCCACTCCCTCACGGCTGTGTTCGTTCACTATCAGATGACGAGCCCGGGAAGGTCGGCCATCGCTTCGAACATCGTCACGCCGTCGATCGCGAGCCGGTGGGCCGGCATCACGCTGCCGGAGAAGCCGAACGGGCTCATGCCGGCGTCAAGTGCTGCGACGAGACCGAAGGGGCTGTCCTCGACGACCGCGCATCGGCTGGGTTCGACGCCCATGGACGCGGCGGCGTGCAGGAACAAATCCGGGGCAGGTTTGCCTCGCGCGACCTCCGAGTCGCTCGAGCTGAAGATCCGTCCGTTGAACCTGGAAAGCATGCCGGTCCTGCCGAGCGTGAGCGCCATCTTCTGATGACTGCCACTCGACGCCACGCAGGTGACGAGACCCGCGCGCTCGATGGCATCAATGGCGGCCGCGACTCCGGAGACCGCCTCGACATCCTCCGCGAGTGCCTTCTGGTACCGGTCTGCGTATTCGGCGTCCCAGTCCTCAGTCAGTTTCTCGCCCACCAACTCGGAGAGCCGTGCACGCATGGCGTGATCCGAGAGACCGACGAACTCGCGGATGACATCGTCCTCCGTCAACGGCCACCCTCGTTCCTGACAGATCTGGGCTTCGAGCTTCACGATCAGCCGCTCGCTGTCGACGAGCACTCCGTCGCAATCGAAGATCACGAGGTCGAATCTGCGCACTGGACCATCGTAGGAAGCCGCGGCGGGACTGATTCGGCTACGAGCCGAGCGCGGCAAGGCTGAGGACCACTCCGGTCGCACGTGAGTGCGACGGCGTCGGTGCTCTACGGCCCGTTGTCGGGATCGACGTCGTCGAGCACACGCGCCGTCGGGACGCCGTCGAGCCCCGGTGACAGGTCCTGGGACTGCCAGACGACGCCCTCCAGGAACTCCTTGAAACCGTGGGCCGCATCGGGATCGTCGAACTCCAGGTCGACGACGATGTAGCACGGATCATCGACCGGTTGACGGACGCGCTGTGACCGGACTCCGGCGTTCGCGCGGGCGTCGGCAAAGGTGTTGAAGGCACCGAGCCAGGTGTCGAGATCGGTGATCGGATGCTCGATGTGCAGCGTCGCCATGCCATCTCCTCGGCCCGTCGGCGTGGAGCTCAAGGCTAGGGGTACGGCGGATTGAGCGTCGATGTCGATGGGTCCAATCTCCGGGGTCCGCGTACCCTGGGGTGATGGTCGAGTTGCGACTGATGCGCATCGATGACGTCGGCTTGATCGCGGAGTGGGACGACGATCCTGACGTCGCGGCGGCATTGGGTGGGCGTGGCATTGACTGGTACGACTGGCCGACCGAACTCGCTCGAGCCGTTCCGTGGCGGGAGCTGCTCATCGCCACCGAAGACGGTCGACCGATCGGCTTCGTGCAGCTCATCGACGCCCTCAACGACGAGTCGCACTATTGGGGCGAGGTCGGATCGGGCACGTGGGCGATCGACATCTGGATCGGGTCGCCGTCCGATCGCGGGCGCGGCCTCGGAACCGCCGTGATGGAAGCGGCCCTCGGCCGCATCTTCGAACTGCACCGCGCCCGCGTCGTGATGATCGACCCACTGGTGACCAACCACCGGGCGATCGCCTTCTACGCCCGAGTGGGTTTCGTGCCCGACGGCGAGCGTGAGTTCGACGGTGACCGGTGCCTCGTCATGCGACTCGAACGGCCGTCGGCCCGATCCGCCCCGGAGGCAACCGACTTCGAAAATGACGATCGCGACGGGAGTCCACCGGACAGTCGGCGAACCTGACCAGCGTCGTGAGCGGTTCGCTCGCTGAGTTCGTGCTACTGGTCGCCCAACCCGAAGGCGTAGGAGCCGACCACGCTGCCCCTGCTCGGTTCGGGACCCTCGACGACGCGGTCGGCAAGTCCGGCTTGGAACCGCGCGAACGCACCGCTTTCGGAGAGGGGGTTCTCGACGTCGTCGTCGTGGATCGCGATATGGACGAACGAGACGCCATCCTCAAGTTGGAGCGTCAGGTAGTGAAATCCATCGGGCCGGTGCGAGGCGAGCTCCTCGTAGACGTCACGCACAGCCTGGAGGTTCTCGTCCGCCGCTTCTGAGGTGGTGCGGTAGCGCACCACGATCGCATTCGTCATCGTCGTTCGCCTCCTACTTCGCTCGCATCTGGTTGTTGCGCTTCTCGTGGGTGAGTTCTGCGAGGCCGAGCGCTTCGAGGAGCGGCGGCAGGTACATGCCGAAGCGACCGCGATAGCCCTTCTTCAGGCCGTACCACCCGTGCACCGGATTCGACGCAGATCGGCCCCATGCTTCAACGGTGCCATCGGCCGCGGGTTTCTGCTCGTCGGCGGCGCCGAGCGGCACCCAGTCGCGTTGCTCCACCAGCCACGCGTGAAGGTCCTCGATCGCCTGAAGGTGATAGGTCAGCTTCGTGCTGCCTACCTGACACACCAGGGCTGGTGGATCCGCATCCTCGTCGCGGTACATCGTGTATGCCGACGACCCGGGTGGCGTCGTGAGACGCCACGGATCGTCCTTCGTTCCCGCACCGTTCATCATTCAGGTCCCTTCGCTTCGTATCGCGTCGGCAAAGCGGCCGACGACGGATCCCCAGTTGTCGCGCGTCCGCTCGCGCACGTCGCCGAGCTTCGCGAGCCGCTCCCAACCCCGATGCTCGATCGTGACAATCGTGTGCGTGTCCTCCTCACTGAGGAAGCGCACTGCGACTTCGGTGGCCTCGTCGGCAGGGCGTCCCAGGTGCCACGTGAACGTGAGCCCGCGAGGCGGGTCCCAGTCGGTGACGACGCCCCACGCGTGCTCGGTGCCGTCGCGAGCCCGTTCGAAGATGCGCCCGCCGACCTGGCCCTCGAGCACGATCGCGTCCGGATCCCCGCTCATCGTGTGGTCCAGGGGCCACCACACGCTGATACGTGAGGTCCAGACCTCGAAGGCGTGGTCGGCCGCGCAATCGACTTCGTACGACAACTGCAGCGGCTCGGTCACGTCCGCCGCCTTCGCTGCGTGTTCTCGGCAACCAGGCGGAACCGTCCGGCCGCGTCGCCCCACACGCGTTCCAGGTATTCGTGCACCGTCTGTAACCCGTGTTCCTGAAGGTGATAGACCCGCTCGGTTCCGCGTCGCTCTTCGGCGACCAGCCCGGCGCTCTTCAGTAACCGCAAGTGGCGTGAGACCGCGGGCCGGCTGATCGGGAGCGCGTCGGCGAGTTCGTGCACCGGCTTGTCGCCGACACTCAGCAACCGCAGGATCTCCCGTCGATGTGCATCGCCGAGCGCCTCGAACGGATCGCCGCTCGACCTCGCGGAACTCACCAGGTACCTCCTCGCGACCGACCTCGGTCACCGTGAGGTTACCGTAACACAATCGTTACGGATAGTGGGACGTTGATGGGCTAAGAAGTGCGCGTGCCCGCGTCCGACCTTCCCCGAGCCTGGCGCGAGGGGTTCGATGAGGTGGCCGAGCTCTACGACCGGGTGCGTCCCGGCTACCCCGACGAACTCTTCGACGAGTTGGCCGCCACGCTGCCGGAGTCACCGATGGTGCTCGAGGTGGGTCCCGGCACGGGCCAGGCAACGCAGGGGCTGGTTGCCCGAGGCGCGAATGTGACCGCGGTCGAGCTGGGTCCCCATCTGGCCGCGGTCCTCGCCCGCAACCTCCCGACCGTCGAACTCATCGTCGGGCCCTTCGAGGACGTCGACCTCGCCCCGGGCTCGTTCGACGCGGTGGTCGCGGCATCGAGTTACCACTGGGTGTCGCCCGAAGTGCGGATGAGCCGACCGGCGACGCTGCTCCGACCGGGCGGACACCTGGTGCTGATCGCGCTCAACCAGGTCTCGTCACCCACCGACCGAGGGTTCTTCGACGAGGTCCACCACGTGTTCAGCCGGCACGGACTGCCGGGAACGTACGAGCCCGCGCCGACCCACGAGGAACTGGTTCCCGCGTTCGTGGATGAGATCGTCGCCTCACCGGATTTCGACGAGCCGTCGATCCATCGCTACCGCTGGGATCAGCGCTACACGGCTCGGGGCTACACGGAGCTCAAGCGGACCGACTCGAACAGTCGGGCCATGACCGATCCGGAAGCCCGCGACGCGATGCTTGCCGAGGTCGAGGCCCTCATCGAGACGAGCTACGACGGGTGGATCGTTCGCCCTCTCACCGCCACGTTGGTGACTGCTCGCCGTCGTTGACGACGCGCGGCGGTGGATGCGGATCGGGCGCGGCATGCGGCCGATGGATCTGGTGGTGACCAGCCGAAAAGGTGGTCGGGATGCCGGGATTTGAACCCGGGGCCTCAGCGTCCCGAACGCTGCGCGCTAACCAAACTGCGCCACATCCCGTAAGGGGCGAGAGTGTAGCGACCCGCTAGCTCGGAGCCGGAGCCGGCGTGGGGCCGAGCAACGGTTTCGCCACCCGGCGCAGGATCCCGGCGTCGACCGGCTTGACCACTTCGGCGTCGGCGTCGGCCCGCTTGGCCAGGAACCGGTCGGCCTCCCGATCGAGCAGGAGCAGGATCTTCGTCGGGGGGACGCGGCCCTCGGCCGCCTCCATCCGCAGGTCGATCGCGCAGGCGATCCCGCCCATGTTGGCGATCTGCATGTCGAGCACGACGAGGTCGGGAGCGTGCTGGGCGACGGCGTCACGTACGTCCTGCCCGCGCCGCACCTCGACGACCTGCTGGCCGGATCCGGCGAACGCGGTGGTCACCTGGTCGCGAATCCAGGAGGCTTCGGCGGCAACGAGGATCGTGGTCACGGCGGAAACGCTACTCCCCGCTCGCCGGCGGTCTCGCCTCGTTCTCCGGCGGTGCGAAGAGGATCCGGCCGATCTCGGCCAGGGCCGTGAAGTCGTGGACGTCGTGCGGGAGATAGGGCACGAACGCCACCCCGGCCGATCGCGTGCGCACCCGCACGGTCTCGATCTGGGTCCGCTCCCGTTCGGCGATCTCGTTGAACTCGCCGAGGTTCTGGTACCGGGCCGCGAGGCGATCGCGCGCCTCGCGTTGGCTGCGGTTCGAGAACTGCAGCTCGCGCAGCGAGGTGGCGCGGGCACGCAACCCGGCTGAGAGCTCGGTGCCGAAGCGCGGGTGCACCCGGTTCACCACGAGCGCGTCGACCGAGAGGTGATGGTTGCCGATCTGCTCCGCGAAGAAGCGCGCCTCCTCGATCGCGTCGCGCCGCGGTGAGGTGACGAGGACGAACCGGGTCGAGTCCTGCTGGAGGATCTCGACCACCCGCTCGGCACGGGTACGGAAGCCCTCCTCCATCCCCTCGAACGAACGAAAGAACGCGACGATGTCGTCGACGACCTCGGCGCCGACCACCCGCGAGATCGTGCGGATGAACGCCTGCACGGCGGCGCCGGCCACCTTGAGGTAGGTGCGGGTCGGCACCATCAGCATGCGGAAGATCGCGTTGTTGAGGAGGCGGAGCAGCCGGGCCGGCGCGTCGAGGAAGTCGAGCGCGTGCCGGCTCGGCGGCGTGTCCACCACGATCAGGTCGAAGCCGCCGTCCTCGTGCAGCTCGTGCAGCTTCTCCATCGCCATGTATTCCTGCGTGCCCGACAGCGCCCCGGAGATGTTCCGGTAGAACCCGTTGGCGAGGATGCGCTCGGACTGCTCGGGCGAATCCGCGTACCGGGTGACGAGACCGTCGAACGTGCTCTTGGTGTCCAGCATCATCGCCGAGAGTTCCCCGCCGCCGACGCGGTCGTTGTCGGGATCCCACCGGGCCGGGTCGATCAGGCGCGGCTCGTTGGCCAACTCGTCGAGACCGAGCGCGTTCGCCAGGCGCTTCGCCGGATCGATGGTCACGACGACGGTCCGGCGGCCGCGGCGCGCGCCTTCGATCGCGACGACCGCGGCGGTGGTGGTCTTGCCCACGCCACCGGATCCGCAGCACACCGCGATCGCGCCGTGATCGACGACGTCGTTGAGCGTGTGGACGGTCACGACTGTCCCCCTCTCGGCCCTTCGGGCCAGGCCGGTCGGGCCCCGCTCAGCGACCGCGGTCGACGATGCCGTCGGTGCGCGCTTCGCTTCACAGCTCGTCCAATCCGGTGACGAAGGCGTCGGCGAGAGTCTCGATCTCGGTGAAGCCGAGCTCGGAGGTGAAGACGAACGGAAGCCGGATCTGGGGGAGCGGGAGCCGCTCGGCGAGGCGTTCCGCCTGGACCAACTGGATCGCCGTGCGTTCGGCGCGGAAGGCGGCGGCCGCCGCGAGAGCGGCCGCCTCGTGATCCGAGACGAACACGTCGATGAGCTCGGCATCCGCCTGGGCCGACGCGGCGGTGGCCGATCCTTCGGGGAGGTCGAGGTCGGGATAGCACCCGTTCACGATCATGGGTCCGAGCCGCACCCCCACCCGGTCCTCGATCGCGAACGCGGTGTCGACGGCTTCGTTGACCGGCGTCTCCTCGGGGAGGGTGACGAGCACGACCTGGCAGCGCGCCGGATCGGAGAGCATGGCGACGACGTCGGCCGCCTGCTTGCGCACCGGGCCGACGGCGACCGCATCGAGCAGACCGTGAGCCGAGGTGAGGAACGTCAACGCGTGCCCGGCCGCGGGCGCGTCCACGATGATCAGATCGGCCGCGCCGGACTGTTCGAGGCTCTTGACCTTGCCCAGTACGAGGATGTCCTTCATCCCGGGCACCGCCGTGGCCACGACGTCGAGCGCCCCGGACTGCACCAGCCGCTTCGAGATCCGCTTCAACCCGTTGCCCGCGAGCCAGTCCAGGAGGGCGGCATCCGGGGTGAGGGTTCGTCCCCGAATGCCCGGTGCGAGATCCTGTTCCTCGTATCCGAGGCTGGGCCGATTGAAGGCCGTCGACAGCCCCGATTTACCCTCGACCTCGACGATCAGCACCCGGAGGCCGGTACGCGCCGCGGCAACGGCCAACGTGGCCGTGACCGTGGTCTTGCCGACGCCACCCTTGCCCGCAACGATGACCACCCGGGAGGTGGAGCAAAAGTGAGCCAGCTCCATCGCCGTGAGCCTACGGGAGCGCGTGGTTCCGATCTTCGACCGCGCCGCTCGTCCGGTCTGCGCCGGCTCGGTGCCGTCCTCGTCGGGCTCGGGATCCTCGTCGGTGTCGTGGGCGTCGGCTCGGCCGGCGGCGCGGCGGCACGCTCGCGCTCGACCTTCGACGTGATCCAGATCGGCGGGCTGGTAGATCCGCCCAATGCGGCGCTGATCCGGGATGCGGTGCGCGGCGCCAACGCGGATCGGGCGACGTTGCTGCTCATCACGTTCAACTCGGGGGGCGCGGTCGATGTCGATCCGCGGCCGCTCCTCCGTGCGATCCGCAACTCACGGGTTCCCGTCGTCGCGTGGATCGGCCCGTCGGGATCCAAGGCCCGCGGCCTCGCCGCCGAACTCGCGCTCCAGGCGTCGGTCGTGGCGGTGTCAAACGGGTCCACCATCGGCCCGCTCGATCCCCAGATGTTGGACCAGGACGGCGGCGCGTCGTTGACGCCCGTCGTCCCCAAAGAACGCAACGACGCCTTCATCGCCCACCGCGCGGCGACGGCCGACCAGGCGGTGCGCCGCGGCGTGACCGACCGGGTCTGCCCGTCGCCGCCCGGGTGCGCGACGATCGGCGACCTGCTCGTGGCGCTCAACGGTCAGACGGTCGAGACCGCGCACGGCCCGGTCAAGCTGCGCACCGCCAAGGTCGTCGGGACCGGCGACGGTCGCCGTCTCGAACCGCTCCACGAGATCCGGTTCCGCAAACTCGATCTCGTCGGCCAGGCCGTGCACACGCTCACCAGTCCGTCGATCGCCTACCTGTTGCTCGTCGTCGGGCTCGCGCTCATCATCTTCGAGTTCTTCACCATCTCGATCGGCCTCGCCGGCGGTACCGGTGCCGTCGCGCTGGTCGGCGCATTCGTCGGGTTCTCGCATCTGCCGGTGACCACCTGGGCGCTCGTCCTGATCCTCGTCGCGATGTTCGGGTACGCGATCGACGTGCAAGCCGGCCGGGCCTATTCGTGGACGGTGATCGCCACCGTGCTCCTGCTCGTCGGCACGTTGTTCCTCTACGGCGGTTCGTCGCGGCTCGACGTGTACTGGTGGGTGGTCGTCGTGATGATGGCCGCGGTCATCGCGTTCTTCACCTCGGCCATGCCAGTCGCCGTGCGATCCCGCTTCTCCACGCCGACGATCGGGCGGGAGTCGCTGATCGGCGAGGAGGGCGAAGCGGCGGTCGCGGTCGACCCGGACGGTGTCGTCCTGATCCGGGGCGCCCGGTGGCGGGCCCGCACCAACCGGGCCACCCCGATCGCGGCGGGCGAGGCCATCCGGGTCGTCGAGGTGGACGGTCTCGTGCTCGAAGTCGAGCCCGAAACCGGCGCCGCCCGGGACTACCGGGAGCCCAAGACGCCCGAATAACTTCGGTTTTCCTCGCTCTTGTGGCCTGTCACACCCTGGGAGTAGGTTCGACCTCGGGTCGCGGCGGAGAGGCCCCACGCCATCCTCCAGGAGGGCTCCGGTGAGTGTCGGGACAGCAAACGAGACTTGGCAGGTGCGCGCCGCCTGCCGCGGTCCCCGGTCGGGGGTCTTCTTCCCACCGACGAGCGGGGAACGGCGAGACGAGCGCGAGATGCGCGAGGCACGGGCCAAGGTGATCTGCCGGGAGTGTCCGGTGCGGGTCGAATGCCTGGACTACGCCCTGTCGATCAAGGAACCGCACGGGATCTGGGGCGGCCTGAACGAGCAGGAACGCTCCCAGATGCTGGCAACGCCCGCGGGGTAGCTCAGCCCCCGTCCGCTCGGTCGACGAGGCCCGAGCGCGGCCCCGGGATCCGGTCGTCACCGCGCCGGCGGGTCACGCCGGTCGCGTCGAGATGACTCATGATCGGCACCACGTACTTGCGCGTCGACCCCAGCACGTCGCGCGCGTCGGCGACGGTGAGTGATCCCCGGGTCCGCAGCGCGTCGACGATCAGGTCGCGTGCCGATGCGATCGCCGCGGTACTGAACACGACTCCGTCGATGTCGGTCAGCGCACCCTCGCGCACCAGCGCGCGGGTCAGCGCCTGGTCGGTCGGGGTCGGCGGCGCGAACGGTTGCGCGTCGAGCTCGGCGATCAGCGCGATGCCCGCCGCGGAGGTCGACGGCCGGCCCGCGTGCTCGCGGTGGCGGACGAACCCCTGATCGACGACGAGGTCGGCGTCGCCGGTGAGCAGCGCCTGGAGTCGATCGAGATCGAGACCGATCGCCGCCGCGAGCTCGGTGGTGGGATACCCGGGCGCGTCGGGGTGCTCGTCGTGGCGGGCCTGGACGCGGGCGAGCGCGTCCAGGCGGGCCTGCTGCAACGCGACCGGGTGCACGAGCCAGTCGCCGACCGGCGCCGCGCCGGCCCCGACGAGAAGCGCGACCGCGGTGTCCGGGGCCAGCCCGGTGCGGGCGTCGAGCCCCTGCCGGGGCAGCCAACCCGCGTCGAGCAGTCGATCCGCGAGCGGTCGATCCAGACGCGCGGACGCATCGCCGACCTTGCGGGGTGGGGTGATGTCGAGGACTTCGGCGCCGGCGACGGTCGCGCGGGAGCCGGAATCCCGCAGCACGATCCGGTCGCCGGGCGCCAACGGTACGGGCTCGTCGAACCGGATGCGCGCCCACGCGTCGCCCAGGCGGCGGAACCAGACCCGGTGTTCGCCGGAACCGACCGCCGCGGTGAGCCGACCCCGAGTGCGGAGTTCGGTGCCGGGCGTGAGCCGGAGGGCAACGTCCACGACCGTGACGTGCTCCCACTGATCCGGGCGTACGACGGCGTCGCCCCGGGTGATCGCATCGCGATCGACGCCGACGAGGTTGAGCGCCACCCGCGCACCAGGATCGCCGACACCACCGGGACGGCCGTGGCTCTCGATCCCGCGGATGCGCACCCGATGACCGGCGACGAGAACGTCGTCGTCCGCCTGGAGGTGGCCACCGGTCAACGTGCCGGTGACCACGGTGCCCGCACCCTTGGCCGCGAACACCCGATCGACCCAGAGCCGCGGCCGGCCGACGTCGCGCGCGCCGGGCGCGGCGGCCAGCGCACGATCGAGCGCGGCCCGCACGTCGTCGAGCCCCTCACCGCGCGACGCGGCGCACGTGACGACCTCGAACTCGGCCAGCGTCGTCCCGTCGACGTGCTCGCCCACCTCGAGGTGGGCGATCTCGAGCGTCTCCGCGTCGACGAGATCGGACTTGGTGATCACCACGATGCCGTGGCGAATGTCCAGCAGATCGAGGATCCGCAGGTGCTCCTCACTCTGGGGCTTCCAGCCCTCGTTCGCCGCGACCACGAGCATCGCGACGTCGACGGCCCCGACGCCCGCGAGCATGTTCTTGATGAACTTCGTGTGTCCGGGAACATCGACGAATCCGACCTCCGCGCCCGAGGGCAGCGTCGCGAACGCGAACCCGAGGTCGATGGTCAGACCTCGCGACTTCTCCTCGGGGAAGCGATCGGGATCGGTGCCGGTGAGGACGTGGACGAGGGTCGACTTGCCGTGGTCGACGTGGCCGGCGGTGGCGACGACCCGCATCAGAGATCGGCGAGGGCACGGGCGACGATGTCGTCGTCCGTGGGGTCGACGCTGCGGAGGTCGCACAGGACGCCGTCGCCATCGGCGCGGGCGATGATCCCGGCTGCCCGGAGTTCACGCATCGCGTCGTCGACCCGGGCGACTGCACACCGCACCCCGAGCGACGGAATGGTCAAGCCCGGCAGTGATCCGCCACCGGCGACGGCCTCGGTGTCCACGATGGCCGCCCCCGGCGCCGTCGTCACCATGCGTTCGGCCCGGGTTCGCAACGACGCGACGTCGGCGGTGGCCATCCGCCACAGCGGGATCGCGGTCGCGTCGCCGGAGAGGTAGATGAGCGCGACCTGTTGGAGCGCGGCGAGCGTGAGCTTGTCGGCACGCATCGCGCGGGCGAGTGGATGCTTGGCGATCGTGGCGAGGAGATCGGCGCGGCCGACGATGATGCCGGCCTGGGGACCGCCGAGCAGCTTGTCGCCGGAGAAGGTGACGACCCCGGCGCCGTCGGCGATCGCCTGGCGGATCCCGGGTTCGTCGCGCAACCACGCGGGCCGCGCGGGCAGCCAGGGGGTGGTCTCGTCGAGGAGTCCGGACCCGGCGTCCACCATGACCGTCGGACCCAACCCGGCGAGCGCGTGCACCGGCGTGGCCTCGGTGAAGCCGACCATCCGGTAGTTCGACGCGTGCACCTTCAGGAGGAGTGCGGTCGACTCGGTCACCGCGCGTTCGTAGTCGGCGACACGCGTGCGGTTGGTCGTCCCCACCTCGATCAGCGCGCACCCGGACTCGGCCATGATCTCCGGCACGCGAAATCCGCCGCCGATCTCGACGAGTTCGCCGCGCGAGACGACGACCTCGTGTCCCCGCGCCAACGCGCCGAGCGTGAGCAACACCGCCGCTGCGTTGTTGTTGACGACCATGCCGGCCTCGGCGCCGACGGCGCGCGCGAGCAGCGCGCCGGCGTGATCATGCCGGGACCCGCGCGTGCCGGTCGTGAGGTTCAGCTCGAGGTTCGATGCTCCGCCACCGATGGCGAGCGCGGCGGCCAACGCTTCCTCGCCGATCGGCGCCCGCCCGAGGTTGGTGTGGAGCAGCACGCCCGTCGCGTTGATCACGGGTTGCAGGAGCCGCCGACGCTGATCGGCGACGCGTGCCGTCGCATCGGCCAGGACGTCCGCTTCGGTGGGTGTGGCGCCGTCGGCGATCGCCGCGCGCGCCGCGTCGACGGCATCGCGGGCCGCCGCGGTGAGGAGCGCGCTCGGGAGCCCGTCGAGTGCGCGTTGGACCCGTTCGACCGAAGGGAGGGCGCGCCGGGGATCCATCGGGCCGAGCGTACGCGGCCGACGCCCGAGCCTCGCACCGGTCCTAGGCTGGCCGGGTGATCGAACGGACCGAGCGGCGATGGTGCTGATCCCCAAGGACGCCGCCACGGTCATGCTCGTGCGCGACGCGCCCGACCTGCACGTGTTCCTCGGCCGCCGCAACGTCGACTCGATGTGGATCGCCGGCGCGTCGGTCTTTCCCGGGGGAGCCATCGATCCCGACGATCGTGATCTCCGCTGGGAGGCGCGGTGTCTCGGGCGCGACGACGCGACGGCGAGCGATGCGCTGGGCCTGCGCCGCGGCGGACTAGGGTTCTGGGCGGGGGCGATCCGCGAGACGTTCGAAGAGGTGGGAGTCCTGCTGGCCCAACGGCGCGGCGGTGAGCCCGTCGACGCGAGCGCGGCTGCGTTCGTCAGCGCCCGCCAGGAACTCAATGAGGGCCAGCTGAGCTTCGCGACATTCGTCGACGAGCACGACCTGATGCTGTGCGTGGACCAACTGCACGTCTTCTCCCACTGGGTCACCCCGCCTGGGAGTCCTCGTCGCTACGACACGTGGTTCTTCGCGGCGGCGGCGCCCGCCGGCGCGTACGAGCACGACCGGACCGAGCTCGTCGCGTCCGCCTGGCGACGACCCGCCGACACCCTGGCCGACGCGGATCGCGGGACGGTCGAACTGATCCTGCCGACCCGTCGCTGCCTCGAGGCGATGGCGCCATTCCGCCGCGCGGACGAGTTCCTCGGGGTCGCGGCCGCGGCCAATCGGGTGCCGACGAGCGGCGGCGTCGCGGTGGTCGCCGAGCCGAGTGGTGGTCGCCGGATCCCGTTGCCGCACGATTCCCTGACCGACGACGCACCGGGAGCGCAGCCGTGCCCGACATGACGCCCGACGTTCCCAGCGCGCTCTCACCCCTGGTGCGACGCGTCGTGGCCGACAACCCGAGCCATATGACCGGCCCCGGGACCAACACCTACCTCGTCGGCATCGACGAGGTCGCGGTGATCGACCCGGGTCCGGACGACAAGCGGCACACCGACGCGATCGTCGGCGGCGCGATGAAGGAACGGATCCGCTGGATCGTGCTCACCCACACCCATCCGGACCACGCGCCCGGCGCGACCCGGTTGGCGAAGGCGACCGGAGCCGAGATCCTCGCGTTCTCCAAGCGGGAGAAGTCGGTGCGGGTGGATCGGGCGATCGGCGACGGTGCCACGATCGACGGCACCGAGTTCCGGCTGGAGGTCCTCCACACCCCGGGCCACGCGCCGAACCATCTGTGCTTCCACCTGGAGGAGGAGCGGATGCTCTTCACCGGCGACACGATTCTCGGTGGGATGTATTCGGTCGTGTCACCCGCGACCGGTGGTGACATGGGGCAGTACTTGGCGACGTTGGAACGGCTGCGCAAGCTGCGGTTGCGGTCGATCGCGCCGGGCCACGGGGAGCTGATCGAGGAACCGCGGGCGCGCATCGACGAATACCTCAAGCATCGACGCGACCGCGAGCGCCAGGTCCTCGCCCTCGTGCGCAAGGGCCCGACCACAGTGAAGGCGATCGTCGGGTCGCTCTACGTGGACACGCCCGCGCCGCTCCAGCCGGTGGCCGCCAAGCAGATCTATTCGCATCTCAAGAAACTGCGGGCCGACGGCAAGGTCGTCGGTCGGGATCAACGATCGACGTGGAGCGCCGCCGGCTCCTGACCGGGACCTCCGTGACCTGCCGACCGCGGGCGTCAGTTGGTTTCGCGCGAGTAGGTGTTGTGGAGATCGTCCTGGATCACGAACGCGTCCTCGGTCGTCGTGACCACCTGGAGGCGGGCGGTGAGCGTGCGGGGCGCGTAGCTCCACCCGGCGGGCAGCTGCAGGCGGGCAGCGAGACCTGCCAGGTCGGCCTCGACGAGCGTCGGATCGTTCTGCTGGCTCCACGACTGCATCACGTACTTCGCGCCGTCCGGTCCGGTGAGCTCGTAGACCGTGCTTCCGGCGTCGAAGCCGAACACGGTCTTGCGGTTCACGTGATTCGGTGTGTACGGCGTGTTGGCCTTCACGACGTCGGGTACGGCGACGGTCGCCCGCTTGGCCATCTCGATCCCACCGAAGTCGACGGTGACCGTCTCCTCCGACGTCTTCTGGATCTCGTCCATCAGCCAGTACCGGGGGCCGTTCAGCCTCGCGATCGGCACACCGTTGGCGGTCGCGATGCTCCCGGCGTCGAGGGCTTTCCACTCGGCCTCCGGGCAGTCGTTCATCGGGTACGAGTTGTAGACGTCGGCGGTGAAGCCCGGGGTCGCGGGGCGGAGCAGCAGTACTTCGCAGTACCGCTTGCCGCGCAGGTCAGTCGCGGTCTGCGAAGCGGTGGTGGTCGTGGTCGTGTCGGGCGACTTGATCGCCTTCGGTGTCGACGCATCGGATCCGCATCCGCTGAGCAGCATCAGCGCCGCGGCCAGGGTCGCGAAGGTGGTCGGGATCAGACGGTGGGAGCGAGCGGTGGTGGTCATGCGGAATGTCCTTGGTGGGTGAAGGCGTCGATGATCTCGACGAGTCGGTCAGGGATTTCTTCCTGGATGAAGTGGTTGGCGCCGTCGATGACCTGGTGGTCCTGGTCGGCCGCGCCCGGAACGACGCGCTGGAACTTCCGGTGCGCGCCGGGCTTGTACGACACCGGATCCTCGGATCCGAACACGGTGAGGAACGGCTTGGTCCAGGTCCCGAGGAACGCCCAGGTCGCCTCGCACATCGGGACGCCGGGGTTGTCGGGCTGGATCGGGATCAGCATCGGGAAGTGGATCGGGCTCGTCTGGTAGGTCCCGTCGGGAAAGGGTGCGTCGTACGCGGCCCGTTCGCCGGGGGTGAGCGCACGCGTGGTGCCGTTGGCCACCAGTGCGCTGATCGGCAGCTCATCGACACTCTGGCTGAATTCCAGCCACTGCTCCATGAAGGCGTTCGCGCCTTCCCCCGTGGGCAGACCGGTGTTCGACGCGATGACGCGCGCGAACCGGTCGGGGAAGCGGGGGAGCAGGTGCAGGCCGGTGAGGCCGCCCCAGTCCTGGCAGTAGAGGGTGATGTCCGTGAGGTCCTCGGCGGCCAACCACTGGCTCATCCAGTCCACGTGCGTCGCGAGTGTGTACGCGGATCGTTCCGTCGGTTTGTCCGAGCGGCCCATGCCCATGAGATCGAGGGCGACGACCCGATGGCCGCGCACCACCAATCCACGGATCATGTGACGGTGGAGATACGACCACGTCGGGTTCCCGTGGAGCAGGAGCACGGGTGCCGAGTCGCGCGGTCCCTCGTCGACGAAGTGGAACCGCAGCCGGGTGCCGTCCGCCGCGGTCACCTCGCGGTAGTGCGGTACGAAGTCATAGTCCTCGAGATCGGCGAAGCGTTCGTCGGGGGTCCGCAAGACGTCCATCAGGATCAGCCCCTCGGTGTGGTGTCGGTGTGGGCAGATTCGATCGACTCGACGAGGTGGTCCATCGCCCGGTCGACGACGATCACGCACGCGTCCTCGGCCTGACCACAGAGGTCGGCGATCGCGGCGATCGCGGTGTCACTGTCGGCTCGAAGAAACTGCGCCCGGTCGAATGAGCGCTCGTCGCCGACGATGACCCCTTCGACGTCGAAGTCGGCGACGAGTGACACGCCATCCGGCAGCGGACCGCAATGGAGATCCGCGCCGCGCTCGACCGTCAACACCCAGGAGTCCGGCTCGGTGTCGGTCGCGGGCCCGGCGGCGCGCGGCAGGCACGACATCACGATCGTGAATTCCATCCCAGCCTCTTTGTGGACGTGTTGGTCCTTGAAGTCGTCGCGCTGTTGCATTTCGAAGAATGCGGCGCGGGTCGGATACCGCACGATGGCGATACGGTCCCAGGCGGGTGTACCGCCGTGCTGGTCGAGGACGTCGCCGAAGAACGCGATGCGAGCGCCGACCGCCGCGAGCGGACCGCGGGGTGCGTACGCGTCGTCGGCCGATTTTCCGCTCACCGCGGGCGCGGAGGGGTCGGAGTACTGGGCCACCTCGTGGTACTTCATGAGGTTGAGCGCCCAGAAGGGCCCGTCGTCCGCCGGGTCGAGGGCGAACCACCGCTGGATCATCTCCCAGTTCGGGGTGCCGTATGCAGGTTTCGCGGTGCCGGCCATGCGAGTCCTTTCGATCGTGGTGCGGCTCAGAGGGTCAGGAGCAGAGGGATCGTGTCGGTGAGCATCGCCACGGTCTCGCTCGACGAGAAACCGCGGTGCAGGCGGTAGTGGTCCAAGGCTTCGAGTTCGCACAGCACGTCCAGGGCGGCGACTCGGGCGCGGCGGACCGACGGGCCGAAGTTCGCGAGTTCGGGCGCGAACTGCTGCTCGATCTGTTCCCGAAGCGCCCGGCGGGTGAGTTCAACTTGCTCGCGCACGATGTCGTCGGTGTTGAGCCGCACCCTCGATGCGCGTGCGGTCGAGCTGACGGCTTCGTAGAGGCGAACGCGGCAGCGCACGAATCGATCGATGCGTTCGGCGAGCGGTCCTTCGCCGATCTTCGGGATCACGTACAGATGCCAGACCGCGGCGAGCTGGTGATCGATCGCGGCGCGCACGAGGGACTCCCGATCGTCGAAGTACCGGTAGACCGATCGGGGGGAGATGCCGACGCGCTGAGCGACCGCCTCCGGTGTGGGCTCGACATCACCCTCGGAGAACATCTCGATCATCGCTTCGAGGACCGCAGTCCGGTTGCGGTCGCGGCGGGCCAGCCGGCCGTCGGCGGGATCCGCCGGTGAGACCGTGGCGGAAGCCGTCACTCGCGGCTCGGCGTTCACGAGCTCGTGGATGGGAGCGAAGCGATGAACCCGGTGCTCGGGTCGGCGCGCCCCGCCAGCAGCGTTGCATAGGCCGACTGGACTGCCTCCGGTCCGGCGGCCGTCTCGAACCGCATCCACTCGTCGGTCCACCGGGAGTAGGCATCCCACGCGCCCGCAGTGCGCCGGTCGAACTCGTCGCGCCCCCATTCTTCGGTGCGACGCGCGATCTGGCCTGGCGCGAAGAAGAACTCCGGTGTCGGGCCCGGGAGCACGCCGTCGACCGCAGCGGCCGTGTGATCCCAATGCGTCCCGCCCACGACCATGGAGTGGCGGAGGGTCTCGCCGCCCCGAGTGTGGACCGCGCGGACCACGTCCTGGTTCCCGGCCATGTCGACGAAGACCGAAGTGCCCGGGGAGATGGCGTCCGGGTCGCCGTAGTCGACGACCTCGTCGTAGACGCCGAGCCCCGCCACGAAGGCGTGGTTGCGGGCCGAGGTGAGGCCGACCACCCGCCGACCGCGCGCGTGAGCGAGGAACGCCACACCGATCGCGGTCTTGCTCGATGCGCTCGAGACGATGATCTGGTCGGCGTCGAGGTCGTCCCGGGCGGCGAAGAAGTCGTCGATGAGGAACGACGTGAAGAACAGCGGATAGAGGACCATCTGCTGCGCCTCCCGATCGGGCGCGTAGATCGGATCCGCACCGACCCGCAGGTACCGGTTGTACGCGCCGGCCATCGGCGCCCGGTGCGCCGCCATGTCGGTGAAGCCCCGGTCGTCACTGCGGCCGGGTTCGACGACGAGTTCGGAGGCCATCGGCCAGTACCCGTAGACGCGTTCGCCGACTGCGCACGGGTCGACGGTGCTCTCGACGATCTCACCGAAGCCCCAGACCGGGATGCGGCCCCAGACCGAAGGTTCCTCGGAGGGGAAGAAGTTCCAGTACTGCATCGCGTCACCGAATACGGCGTAGGTGATGTTGTTCGTCGTCAGCGCGAACGCGTCGATACGAACCCGAGCGTGGCCGGGTTCGAGGGGAGTCGGCCGATCGTCTCGAATCCGGACGACGTCGAGGTGTGCCCGCTGAACTTCGAAGTTCATGTCAGCGGTGGTGTCAGGCGACGCTCGTCCACCCCGGGGAACTTAGGTACCCCGGAAAGAAGTGTCAAGACTCTTGACAAATTATTTGGCGGCGCGGTCCTGATCGATGCGAGCGAGGTTCTCCGCCGCGAGCTCGAAGATGCGGGCGGTGCAACCGGCCATCTCCACGGGGGGCAGGAGTTCTTCGACGACGCGTGCCGCCAGCTCGTTGAACGCGAGGCCCGCCGGGGATTGCGGCGCCGCCACCGCGATGGGGTTCCCGGTGTCCCCACCTTCGGAGACCTCGGGCTCGAGGGGCACGGACGCGACGAGGGGTGCGCCGATCTCGGCGGCGAGGGCCGCGCCGCCGCCGCGACCGAACAGCGCGAAGCGTTGACCGTCGGGCGTGACGAACTCACTCATGTTCTCGACGACGCCCACGATCTTCATGTACGAACGGCGGGCCATGTCCGCGACGCGGGTCGCCACCTTCTGCGCGGCGAGCGCGGGCGTGGTGACCACCAACATCTCGGCCTGGGGCAGCATCCGCGCGATACCCATCTGCACGTCGCCGGTGCCCGGCGGCATGTCCACCAGCAGGTAGTCGAGTTCGCCCCAGCGCACGTCGGTGAGGAACTGCTCGACCGCCTTGGTGAGGATGAGACCGCGCCACATGAGTGCGGTCGACTCGTCCTCGACGAGGAAGCCCATCGAGACGATCTCGAGGGCGCCGCCGCCCGGGAGTTCGCGGACGTGTGGCGTGATCTTGCCGTTCTCGCCGCTGAGACGACCTTCGACGCCCAACATGCGGGGAACGCTGAAGCCCCAGATGTCGGCATCGAGCACGCCGACGCGCAGACCGCGTGCCGCGATCGCCGCCGCGAGGTTGACGGTGACCGAGCTCTTGCCGACTCCACCCTTGCCACTGGAGATGGTCAGCACTCGCGTCGTGGCCGGGATCATCGTGTCGGGTGCGTTCTCGCGGGCGTTGAGCCGGGCGCGCTGCATCGCGGCCGTTCGTTGCTCCTGGGTCATCTCCACCCAGCGCACCTTCACGTCGGTGATGCCGGGCAATCCGGTGACCTTCGATTGGATCTCGCGCCGGATCTCGGCCTGGAGGGGGCAGCCGAGCGTCGTCAGGGCGATGTGGACGGTCACCACGCCGTCGTCACCGATCGCCACGTCGTGCACCATGCCGAGTTCGACGATGCTCGCCCGCAACTCGGGGTCCATGACCCCGCTGAGCATGCCCCGAACGTCGGCGACCGTGGGCGGTGCCGGCGGGGACGGGGGAGCAGGATCGGTCATGGGGGTCCAGACATCGGGGGCCCGGGGACGCGGCCGCGACTCCCGGGACGAATAAAAACAATGTTCACCTTGAAAATATGCCCGGCCGCCGTTACGGTCAAGGCATGGAACTCGAGGTGCTGAAGGCCCTCGGCGACGAGACCCGCCATTCGCTCTACCGGGAGCTGGCCGGATCGACCGCGCCACGATCGGCGTCCGAACTCGCCGAGACGCTGGGATTGCACCCCAACACCGTGCGGCTCCATCTGGAACGCCTGCGGGAGGCCGGTCTCATCGAGGTCGAGGCGGTGCACCGCGGCACGGTCGGCCGGCCTCGCCACCGCTACTCCCTGGCGCCCGGCGCCCCGGGCATGGGCTTCGACCCGCCCGCCCACGTGTTGCTGGCAGGGTTGCTGGCGGCGATGGCCGAGGCCTCGGGGGTGGACGGCACGAGTGCACGCGCCACCGGCCGGGCGTGGGGCACCAACTCCGCCCAGCGGGCCTCCGAGTCGACCTGCCTCGGCCTCCTGGCCGCCGAACTGGATCGACTCGGGTTCGAGCCCGCCGCCGACGACGCCGCCACCCGCGACGGCGCGACCCGCATCGATTTCCTCCACTGTCCCTTCCGGGAGCTGGCCGAGGCCTACCCGGAACTGGTGTGCAGCCTGCACCGCGGGATGTGCGAGGGGGTCGCCGAGAGTCGTCGGGGAACAGTGCAGGCCTTCTCGTCGTTGTACGAACCCGACCCCTGTCACATGGTCGTCGCGCTACCCTGATCGCCCCTGAAACACACGGAGCCACCATGAGCATGTTCACCGTCAGCGATGCCCGGACCCAGTTCCTCCTGACCGACGCCGCCGCGGCGAAGGTCAAGGCGCTGATCGAGGCCGAAGACACGCCGGGCCTGGCCCTGCGGGTCGCGGTTCGTCCCGGTGGGTGCTCGGGCTTCAGCTACGAGATGTTCTTCGACGCCGACATCGCGGACGACGACGTCAAGTCCGAGCAGGGTGGCGTGCAGGTCGTGATCGACCCGGCGTCGATGAACCACCTCGGTGGCGGCCAGCTCGACTACCGCGACGGTCTCCAGGGGTCCGGGTTCCACATCACCAACCCGAACGCCGAGCGCACCTGCGGCTGCGGCCAGTCGTTCAGCTGACCATTCTCGGATTCGACCTCGACGGCGCGCCCGTCGAAGTCGAGATCGACGACAACGAGACCCTGCTGACCGTTCTGCGCGAACGGTTGTCGATCACCTCGGTCAAGGACGGTTGCGCGCCCCAGGGCCAGTGTGGCTGTTGCACGGTGCTCGTCGACGGCGACGCGCGCGTCGCGTGCGTCACTCCGGCGGTGCGCGTCGCCGGTCGATCGGTCACCACCCTCGCCGGACTCGGACCGGGTGTGGCGACGTCGTTCGCCGACGCGTTCGTCGCGACCGGAGGGTCGCAGTGTGGCTTCTGCACGCCCGGCATGATCGTGCGAGTGGCCGCGCTCGATGCGAAGGGCAAGACCGCACCGGCCGACCTCGAACGGGCCCTCGCCGCGCACCTCTGCCGGTGCACCGGCTGGCAGACGATCTGCGAAGCGGTCGCGGTCGCGCGTGACGGGGACCGCGCACTCACCCTGGCTGCGCGGGATCTCGATGCGGCGGCCCGGCGCGCCGAGCTCGAAGGCGGGTCGGCGCAACACGTCGGCCGCGATACCCCGCTCGGCGACGCCGGCTTCGCGGACGACACCGCACCGCGCGACGCGCTCGTCGCGGTGCCGCGCCCGCCCGCGAGCGACGCGGAGGCGGTCCAGGCCGGAGGGATCGCGTGGGTGGTGGGTGAGACCCTGGCTGACGCCCGCAGGATCGCGGGCAAGGTGCAAGGCCGCCGATCGACGGTGGCGGACCTGCCACCGCTGCCGGTCCCGGACCCTCCGGTCGGTGGCGTCGCCCTCGCGACGAGCTGGGTCGAACCGGCGTACCTCGAGCCCGACGCGAGCTGGTGCGATCCCGGCGGCGAGCCGGCGGATCCTCTGGCCAACGGTGGCGCGTTCGGCGGCAAGGTGGACTCGCCGGTGACGCGCGCCGCGCGTGAACTCGCGGATCACTTCGGGCGCACGGTGCGGACCGTGTTCGCCCGCGAGGACGTCGTTCGGCTCGGCCCGAAGCGACCGCCGATCGCGGCGATCGCGGTGGCGGAGGCGGGCCGGATCGTGGTGCGCGGCACCGGACCGGGTGCGGCGCCGACTGCAGCTTCGCCGTATGAGGGTCTCGCCATGGACGTGGAATGGGTCTCGACTCCGGTGGCCGGTCCCGCAGTGTCGAGCACGCTGCGCGCGACCGGACTGGCCGAACTGACCGTCCTCTGCGAGGGCGCGATCGACGCGGCCGGCCGGGACCGTGCCGAACTCGTCAGCGATCCCCGCAGCCGCGCGGTCCTGCTCGACACCCTCGCGGTCGCGCCTTCGGGCGCGCGGGCCGGTGCCCGGGTGGCGATGGATGACACCTCCGGTGGCGTGACCGGGATCGACGTGCGTGTCGACGCGGGCGATCCGCTCGACGGCACGGTGCTGCGCTCCTACGCGATCGGTGCCGCGCACATGGCGCTGGGTTGGGTGCTCACCGAGGGTCTCGCGGTCGATCCCGAGACGGGGGAGATCCTCGACCTCACGATCCGATCGTTCGGCATCGTCCGACCGAAATCGATGCCACCGGTCCAGGTCGAGATCGTGGATGGTGGCGGACCCGCACTCGCCGGTGGTTCCGACGCGGTGTTCGCCGCCGTCGCCGCCGCAGCGTGGAACGCCGTGACCCACGCCGAGGGCGCACGGCCGTCACGGTTCCCGGCGGTCGACACGCGTGCCGCCCGTATGCTGCGCCGGTGACCGTTTCCCCTGTCCCCACCCCGAGTGCGCCGGCCGTGGCCGGCCCGTATTCACCTGCGGTGCGCGCCGGCGACTGGCTGGTCCTCGCCGGCCAGGTGCCGCTCGATCCCGCAACCGGCCAGTTCGTCACCGGTGACGCGGCGACCCAGGCCCGGCGCGTGCTCGACAACATCGTGGGCGTCCTCGCCGACTGCGGTGCGAGCCGGACCGATGTCGCGAAGACGACCGTGTTCGTCACCGACGCCGGCGACTTCGCGGCGATGAACGAGGTGTACGCCGAGGTCTTCGGCGATCACCGGCCGGCGCGTTCGACCGTCGAAGTGTCGGCGCTGCCCGGCGGGGCCAAGGTCGAGATCGAGACCTGGGTCTACCTGCCCGCGAAGTGATTCAGACCGGTTGACCTTCGGCGCGCTGATCGGCGTCGTCGCCGACGGCCCAGCCGATGAGCGCCGACCACGCGGCCCCGCCGAGCATGATGGCGATCGGTCCGACCAGGACCAGTACGGCGATGATGATCACGACTCCAGGCACGGCCCCGACCTTACCCGCGAGCTCAGAACGAGCGGGTCTGACCGAAGCGGTAGCCGACCGACCGCACCGTCTGGATCAGGTTGGCGTGCTCCTCGCCGAGCTTGGCCCGCAAGCGCCGGACGTGGACGTCGACGGTCCGGGCGCCGCCGTAGTACTCGTAGCCCCAGACTCGTGAGAGCAGCTGCTCGCGGGTGAAGACCTTGGCCGGATGGGTCGCGAAGAACTTCAGCAACTCGTATTCCATGTAGGTGAGGTCCAGCGGCCGGCCGGACAGGGCCGCCTGGTACGTCTCGAGGTTGAGCGCCAGGTCGCCGTACTCGACGAGTTCGGGCGCGGAGCCGCGCCCGGCCCGCCACATGAGGTGCCGGAGGCGGGCCTCGAGCTCCTGGGGGTGGAACGGCGTGAGGCAGAAGTCGTCGAAGAGGTCCTCGCGTTCGCCGAGTTCGCTCAGTTGCGCGCCCGTGACGAGCATCAACAGCGGTTCGAGCACCGCGTCGCGCTTGCGCAGCGTGCGGCAGAGCGACAGCGCGCCCTCGGGATCGGTGTCCGCCGCGATGATCGCGCCGCCCCACCCGTCCGCGGGCTCGTCGGCGGTGGCGATCGCCGCGTTGCCGACCGCCTTCCAGGCGTATCCGCCCAGGTCCAAGGTCTGGACGAGCAGCGCCGGTGGCGGGTCGGGATAGATCAGCAACGGCTCCATGTCACAGCGATCCGAGATAGCGGTCGAGCTCCCAGGGCGTGACCTGCTCCTTGTAGGCGTCCCACTCCCGGCGCTTGTTCCGGATGAAGTAGTCGAAGACGTGCTCACCGAGCGCGTCGACCACGAGCGCGGACTGTTCCATGACGTCGAGCGCCTCGGAAAGCGACTGCGGGAGCAGGTCGATGCCGGCCTCGACCCGCGCCGCGGGCGACATCTCGAAGATGTTGTTCGTCGCCTCCTCGGGGAGGTCGTATCCCTCCTCGACGCCCTTCATGCCGGCGGCGAGCATCAACGCGAATGCCAGGTACGGGTTGCAGGCGGGGTCGGGTGACCGGAACTCGATGCGGGTGCTCGATTCCTTGTCGCGCGTCGGCGCGGGGATACGCACCAGGGCCGACTCGTTGTTGTGGGCCCAGGAGATGTAGGTGGGTGCCTCGTAACCGGCGATCAGTCGCTTGTAGGAGTTGACGGTCTGGTTCGTGACCGCGGTGATCTCGCGTGCGTGCCGCAACAGACCCGCGACGAAGTGCTTGCCCACCTTGGACAGCCCCTGGGGGTCGCCCGGGTCGTGGAAGGCGTTGACGTCGCCTTCGAACAACGAGAGGTGCGCGTGGAGCCCGGAGCCGAACGCGCCTGCGATCGGTTTGGGCATGAACGTCGCGTGCACGCCGAGCTCGCTCGCGACGCGCTTGACCACGGTCCGGAACGTCATGACGTTGTCGGCCATCGACAGGGCGTCGGTGTAGCGCAGGTCGATCTCGTGTTGACTCGGGCCGTTCTCGTGGAACGAGTACTCGACGGGGATTCCCATCGCCTCGAGGGTGAGGATCGTGCGTCGCCGCAACTCGTTCGCCTCGTTCGTGTGGGTGAGGTCGAAGAAGCCGGCCCGGTCGAGTGGCTCGGGTTCGTGTTCCGAGCTGAAGTAGAAGTACTCGATCTCGGGCCCGACGAAGAACGTGTATCCGTGTTCGCGGGTGCGGTCGAGGTTGCGGCGCAGCACGCAGCGGGGGTCGCCGTCGAAGGCGTCGCCGGCCAGCGTGCGGATGTCGCAGAACATGCGAGCCACCGGCGCGTCGTCGCCGCGCCAGGGGACGATCTCGAAGGTCGACGGATCCGGCACCGCGAGCATGTCGGATTCCTGCACCCGCGAATAGCCCTCGATGGCCGAGCCGTCGAAGGTCATGCCTTCTTCGAGGGCGTTCTCCAGCTCAGCCGGCGTGATCGCGAACCCCTTGAGCGATCCGAGCACGTCGGTGAACCAGAGCTGGACGAATCGCACCCCGCGTTCCTCCACGGTGCGCAGCACGTACTCGAGCTGAGGTGACATCGCGACTGCTCCGATCAGGGGAAACGCCCGGCTCGGCACAGTGTAGGAACCCTCGCCTAGGCTCCCGCTGCCCGGGGATCCCGGGGTTACAGAGCGTTCATATTTCGGCAATAGAGCTGAAACTGCAGACCGAAAAGCTCTCGGTCGCCTCCGCTACGCAGCGGGGTGGCGAGCTTCGGTCCACCGGACCACACGTTTTACCCGCACGGACAATCAGGAGCATCACGTGGCGTACAAGGCCGAGTACATCTGGATCGACGGCACCGAGCCGACTGCCCGGCTCCGATCCAAAACCAAGATCATTGCGGATGGCGGCGATCTCCCGATCTGGGGTTTCGACGGTTCGAGTACGAACCAGGCCCCCGGCGACAAGTCGGACTGTGTGCTGCGACCCGTCTTCTCGTGCCCGGACCCGATTCGCGGTGGCGACAACAAGCTGGTCATGTGCGAGGTGCTCTACACGAGCATGGAGCCCCACGTCTCGAACCAGCGGGCCAAGCTCGTGACCGTGGCCGAGAAGTTCGCTGATCAGGAGCCGCTGTTCGGCATCGAACAGGAGTACAACTTCTTTCAGGACGGCCGTCCGTTCGGATTCCCCCCGGGTGGGTTCCCGGCCCCGCAGGGCTTCTACTACTGCGGCGTCGGCGCGGACGAGGTCTTCGGCCGTGAGATCGTCGAGGCACATCTCGACGCGTGTCTCGAGGCCGGTCTCGCGATCTCGGGTATCAACGCCGAGGTCATGCCCGGGCAGTGGGAGTTCCAGGTCGGTCCGCTCTCGCCCCTCGACGTGTCGGATCAGCTCTGGGTCGCCCGCTATCTGCTCTACCGGATCGCCGAGGACTTCGGGATCGCGGTGACGATCACGGCCAAGCCCGTGTTGGGAGACTGGAACGGCGCTGGCGCCCACACCAACTTCTCGACCAACGCCATGCGTGAGAACTACGACGCGATCATCACGGCCTGCGAGGCGCTCGGCACCGTGGTGGACGAGCATGTGGCGGGATACGGGCACGGCATCGAACAGCGCCTCACCGGCCAGCACGAGACGGCGCCGCACGACGTCTACAGCTACGGCGTGTCGGACCGTGGCGCGTCAGTCCGCATTCCGTGGCAGGTAGAACAGGACAAGAAGGGCTATATCGAAGACCGGCGCCCGAACGCCAACATCGATCCGTACGTGGTGACACGCCTCATCGTCAACACCTGCTGTTCCGCCCTGGCGTAGCGCACCGTTCACGCTTCGGTACCTGAACGAGCGAAGCCCGGACCCCGATCTGACTTGGGGTCCGGGCTTCGTCGCGTCCGGGCCGAAGGACCTCAAGGGCCGATGCCGGCGGGTCGAAGTACGGGGTTGGCGCCGCGACGCGGTGTGTGGGTCGCGCCGCTGCGATGTGGGGGATGCAATGCCCGACCTGCCGACGAATGTGCTCGAGACGCCGCCGGCGGCGCCACCGGTGCCGCGGCGGATGACGACGTACCTGTTGGGCTATGCGATGGGTCCGGCGGCGTTCGCGATCATCCTGGTACTCGAGCGTTTCGGCTGGGTCGCGGAGGAACCCGTCGCGCTCTGGATCGCGATCTTCCTCGCGGTACCGATCTCGAGTTTCCTCGCCGACTCGATCTACCGCCGGCGTCCGACGATGGGGTATCTCCATCTGCGCATCGCGGTCCACTGTGCTGCGGTCGTCGCGGTGATCAACGTGGCTGGGTGGGGTCCGGTCCTGACCGGTGCGTTCGTGTTCGTGGCGCTCGAGAACCTCGCCCACGACGGCTCTCGGACCTGGCGCATCACCTTGCTGTGGAGCATGGTCGGAATCGCGGTCGGGATGCTCGGGATCCAGCAGTGCATCTTCCCGTCGTTCCTCTCGAACCCGCAGGCGCAGGCGTTGAGCGTGATGGGCGCGTTCGTGCTCGCCTTCGTGATCCGGATGGCGGGCGCGTCGATGGAACAGAAGGAAGATGCCGAGGCCTCGATGCGGGCGAGCGAGGAACGGTTCCGGTCGTTGGTGCAGAACTCCTCGGACACGATCCTCGTGATGGATCACCAGGGGACGATCACCTACGCGTCCCCCTCCACCGCGGCGTTGCTCGGCGCGTCGCCGGAGGACGTGATCGACCGATCCGCACTCGAACTCATCTACCCCGACGATCAGGAACGGGTCGGAGCGGAACTCTCCGCTCGCCTCGATGACGCATCCGTCACCGAACCGATCGAGGTGCGTCTCCGTCACGAGGACGGGTCGTGGCGCTACGCCGAGGTGATCCTGAGCGACCTGCGCGACCAACCGTCCGTCGGCGGCTTCGTCGGGAACCTCCGCGACATCACCGAGCGCAAGGAGGCCGAGGAACTCCTCGCCCACCAGGCACTCCACGATCCCTTGACGTCACTCGCCAACCGGACGCTGATCCACGACCGCACCGAGCAGATGTTGGTTCGCAGTCGACGGTCCCACGAGCCGATCGCGGCCTTGTTCATCGACCTCGACAACTTCAAGGAGGTCAACGACACGTTCGGCCACGAGACCGGCGACCGACTCCTGCGCGCCGTCGCCGATCGGTTCCGCGCCACCGTGCGGGACAGCGACGCCGTGGGTCGGTTGGGCGGTGACGAGTTCGTGATCCTGGCCGAGGGAGTCTCGATCGCCGCCGGACCGGAGATCCTGGCCGAGCGTCTGCTGGCGGTGCTGCGGGAGCCCTTCCATCTCGGCGAACGAGTTGGCGGTGCGCTGCATGTCACGGCCAGCGTCGGCATCGCGAGTGGCCATCGAGAATCGGCGGAGGACCTCCTGCGCGATGCCGACATCGCCCTGTACCGCGCGAAGGCACTGGGCAAGGACGGGGTGGCATCGTTCGAGCCGGAGATGCAGTCCGCGGTTCTCGATCGGCTCGGCCTCAAGATGGATCTGATGGCCGCACTCGCCCACGACGAGTTCCACATCCTGTACCAGCCGCTCTTCGATCTCGACACCATGCGGATCTACGGCGTCGAGGCGCTCCTGCGCTGGTCCCATCCGGTGCGGGGTCTGGTGGGACCCAATGAGTTCGTCCCGATGCTGGAGGAGACCGGCCAGATCGTGGAGGTCGGCCGGTGGGTGCTGGGGGAGGCGTGCCGCCAAGCCGCCGAGTGGAAGCGCGCGGGCCATCCGCTCTCGTTGTCGGTGAACGTCTCGATGCGCCAGCTCGAACACGATGGACTGGTCGCCGACGTTCGCAACGCGCTTCATGCGAGCGGCCTCGACCCGTCGGCGCTCCTCCTCGAGATCACCGAGACCGCGCTGATGAGTGACGCGGATGCGACGGTGGCCCGCCTGTCGGAGTTGAAAGGCCTGGGCGTGTCGATCGCCATCGACGACTTCGGGACCGGGTACGCCTCACTGGGGTACCTGCGACAATTCCCCGTGGACGCGCTCAAGATCGATCGTTCGTTCATCGCCGGCATGAGCGACGCCCCCGAGTCGGCGGTACTCATCCAGGCCATGGTGGCGCTCGCCCACGCGCTCGGGCTGGGCACGATCGCAGAGGGCATCGAGGATTCGCCCCAACTCGAGACGCTCCGGGCGCAGGGATGCCAACGGGGGCAGGGGTATCTCGTGTCCCGACCGGTGGCCCCGGAGGCCATCGTCGGATTGCTCGCCGGCGCCCGCCGTTCGAGTTTCTCGGCCGCCTGACCCGAGCCTCGCCGCCTTCCAGTACCCGCCCAACGTGCGGCGGATTGGTGCAATTCCGCTCAGATAGTACCCTCGCGCCCTGCCAACCCGGATCGCCGGGTCATCTTTGGGGGGCTGTTCCATGGACCGTTCACGTCGTCGTCGCACCGCACTGGTGCTGCTGGTCGCGGCCGGGCTGCTCGCCACGGCCTGTCGGCCCGTGGCGATCCGACCGTGGACTCGCGGCGAGGACCGGGCTCGGTACATCCTGCCGCCGGGAAACTACGGCGGGTTGCCGACGACGCCGAACTCGCTCGACCAGCTTCCGCTCTACGACGGACTGACCCCGTTGCGGGGCCACGTCACCGACGCGGACATCGACAGCTACTTCCTCCCCGAGGACTTCCAGCCGATCGGCGACACCCGGGTCGAACCGACCGGCCGACCGGGGACGACCGTGACCTACGACGCGTACGGCGTCGCGCACGTCTCCGGCAAGACCCGGGCCGACATGGCCTTCGGTGCCGGATGGGTGACGGCGCGCGACCGCGGCCTGCTCCTCCAGCTGGGTCGCGGCCCGGCCCGGGCGGCGGTTGCCGACATCCCGGGCATCAACGCGTTCGCTCTCGTCACGAGTGGGCAGTCGTTCGTCCCGAGTGCGGCGACCGAGCAACTCGTGACCGACCAGGTGCAACTGATCATCGACACCTACGGCGACAAGGGCCGTGAACTGATCGCCGATCTCCAGGCCGAAGCGGACGGGATGACCGCCTACTTCCAGGCGAGCGGGAACAATCAACCTCCGGCGACGGTCAACGACGTGATCGCGACGACCGCGTTCATCGGATCGATCTTCGGTGCCGGAGGCGGAGCCGAAGCATCGAACGCCGAATACCTCTCGAAGCTGGTCAATCGGCTCGGACCCGACGCGGGGCGCAAGGCGTGGGAGGACACGATGCTCTTCGACGACCCCGAAGCTCCGACCACGATCCCGCAGCGGTTCGACTACCCGGTCCTCACCGGCGGAGCAGTGACCGGATCGGTCACCATCGACGAAGGCTCCATCGTGTCGCTCGACCCGCGCGCACCGACCGCGGCGCCAGCTCCGGTCGCGTCGGTGGTCCCGAGCGGTGCGACGGCGACGACGTCGCCGGCGGAGAACCCGACGTTCCCGGCCGCCGGGCCGGTTCCGTCGAAGCAGGCTTCGAACTTCCTGGTGGTCGATCCGAGCCGGTCGAAGACCAAGAACACGCTGGCGGTCATGGGACCGCAGCTCGGCTACTACTACCCCGAGATCGTCCAGCAGATTCATCTCACCGGTCCCGGTATCGAGGCGCAGGGTGTTGCGGTTCCGGGCATGGCGATGTACCTGCTGATCGGTCGGACGCAGGACTACGCGTGGAGCCTCACGTCGGCGAACCACGATGTTCGGGACGTGTTCGCCGAGCAGCTCTGCAACCCGGATGGGTCGGCTCCCACCCGAACCTCGGATCACTACCGCTTCAACGGTGAGTGCCGCCCGTTCGAGATGTTCGACGCCGGCACGCTCAACGGCGTGCCCATCCGTTATCCGGTGTCGGTGCACGGTCCCGTCATCGGCACCGCGACGTCGAACGGTGAGCCGGTGGCGCTGACCCGGAAGCGGTCGACGTTCGGCCGGGACGGACTGAATCT
>CAZJBJ010000001.1:54187-78510 GCA_964544295.1 uncultured Bifidobacteriaceae bacterium | reverse complement strand
TGCCGTTCGCACCTCCGCGCTGGGACGTCACCGACGGCGAACTCACCCCGGAGGCGGGCGGCGCCGAGACCGGACGGTTCGCGTCCCGCGAGTGTGAGCCAGGCGAATTGCGTGCCACGCTGCTGTTCCCGCTGAGCCACCGCAACCGGCTGCGGATCGGGATCGTCACCGGTGACGTGGTGCCCACGGGTCTCGATCTCGCCCAGGTGCCCGCGGCCGACGCGGTCGCACGCGGGTGGCGGGTCCATCTCGACCGGGGCATGCGCGTGGTCGGTCCGGCCGAGGTGTCCGAGCCGATCGACTTCGACCGCAGCCAGATCCTGCTGAGCACCGAACCCACGCCCGCGATCGCGGCCGCACTCGAGGATTGGGGATTCGACGAGGCTGCCGAATACGCGTGGCACGGGATGTCGGTGCGGGAGCGGCGCCAGACCCGTCGTCGTACCGGGCTCGACCAGGATGGGGGTCCGGCCGGCGGATTGCTCCGGGCCCGTGACGGTCTGGTGCGTGACACCGAGACCGGCGTCGAACTGCTGCACGACCCGCCCGATCCCGGAGTGGACCTGGAGGTCCACGACGCCCCGACGCGCTTCGGCACCATCTCGTTCGCGCTGCGCTGGCACGGCGAGCACGCCGCACTGTTGTGGGAGGTCCGGGACGCGGCGGACTTCGAGGTCCGTGTACCCGTGATGGCCCCCGGGTGGACCAGCCGAGCGGTCACCGGCGAGACGTTGTTGCGGTCGGTGCCCGCCTCGTAGGACGTCGGCGGCGTCCGGTCATCCGTCGAGGCGCACCGTCGCGATCCCGCCCGCTCGCAACTCGAAGGCACCCTCCACCCGCGACTCGGGTCGGCCGCGCAGGTCGACGAGCCAGCCTCGGGCCGGACCGTCGTCGAGGTCGATCTCCACGGTCGTCGGGTTCGAACCCGGGTTGAACACCCGCACCGAGATGAGGCCGGCCTCTCGACACACCGCGGAGGTGACGGCGCCGCGCACCGTCAACGGCCGCCCCGTCGCCGGCTGCGTGCCGCTCCCGGTGGCGCGGACCCGCTCGAGCGGTACGAGGACCTGATCGGCGACGCGATACAGCGTCGCGTCCTCCCAGGTGCCGGTGTGGGGCATCACGGCGTACTCGACCGCGTGCGGCCCCTGGAGTTGCGGCCCGTCGAGCGGATCCAACGGACCCGCCGGGTTCGGACGCAACGCGATCTCCGAGCGCGAGAGGTAACCGGTCGCGCGCAGGATGGTGAGCGCCAATTCGCGACCGTCGTCCACCAGCTCGTACTCGAGCAGGCCGTCGTGGATCAGCGCCAGGCCCTCGGCGCCGTCCGACGCGTCGACGAACCGACGGGACACGAAGGTGGGCAGCGGCGTCTCGTGCGGACCGCCCTCGGTGGTGAGACCGCGCTCCACGACCGCGAACGCACATTCCGCATGCGAGGTCGTCACCGGAGTCGGCAGGGGGAAGTGCACGCGGATCCGATGGTCCCGGCAGCGATGGTCGAACTCGGTGCGCACCCGCACGAACGGCTCGCCCGTTCGCAGTTCGAGGGTCGTGACGACCTCGGTCAGGATCTGCTCGTCACTGCGATGCGTACAGGCGCGCTCGTTGCCGATCGCGTGCTGCGGCCAGCGGTACCAGGTGGCCACCCGCAGCTGCGAGCGAACCGGGCCGCGTTCGTGGAGGGTGACCGCCACGGCCTCGGGGCGGTCGATGACGACATCGTGCGCGGGTGGCGAGTAGTTGTACGTGTCGCCGCCGTCCCCGCCCTCCACCAATCGGCCGAGCCCGGCGACGACGACGCCGTCGGTCGTGGTGACCGTGTACGTGCCGGTGTGCTGATCGACGTCGACTTCGAGGTGCTCGTTGGCGATCCAATGCTCGCCGGCCCGCAGACCCGTCTCCGGACCGGGGCCGTCGACTGCGGTGAAGCTGCGCCAACCGAATGCGGGGACCGCATCGACCTGTGCGATGACGTCGCGGGTCGGCGCGCGCATGACCCGCACCGCGATCGTGCGGCCCGCGTCGCCCAGCGCGATCAGCTCCTCCTTGAGCTCGTCGAGATCCACGACGGGCTCGCCGGCACGGGCACCGAAACAGGTGAGCACGACTTCGGGGCCCGACTGGTCGAGGTCGAAGCGCGCGACTCGGGTCCCGGCGAGCTCGGGGCCGCGCATCATGTCGGTGAGCTGCGAGGTCTGGTCCGGGGTCACGGTGGTGGAGAATCCGAGTCCGCCGAGCGACGCCACGACCTGGGCCGGCACGGTGGTGCCGTCGTCGGTCGCCACCAGATGGAGCGGACCCTCGCCGGGAACCGGGAAGCCCACGAGCCCGCCGCGGTCGTCCGGGCTCGGATTCACGACGACGGTGGTCCCGGCGGGGACGTCGACGCTCCGGGCGAGCGTGGCCAACGCGTCGCGGATCAGCCCGTCACCGATCTGACGCGCCTCTTCGTACCGCACGGTGACCGCGTCGACCACCTCGTCGGCGCTGCACGCGCACGACGAATCGTGCGCGCTGTTGAGCACGATCAGCTTCCAGGCCGCGTCGAGCAGACGGTCGGGATAGTGATCGGCGGGGAGCAGGAGCGTGGTGAGTGGTTCGGCACGGCGCTCGATGGCGCGTTCGGCGGCCGCGCAGGCCTGGTGTACGTCGACCCGGTTGGACGCCACCCCCATGAGGACGTTGGCCCGTGCCCCCGACCGGAGCTCGCCCTGCCACGTGTTCAGCCCGGCGGTCGGTTGGTCGGCCAGGTACTCGGGCAGCGACGTGACCACGAAGCGGTAGTCGTCCTGCACCGCGTTGGCCTCGCCGACGACCCGACCCAACCACGGTTGGGGCATCTGGTGGTCCGTGCCGTTCATCAGCAGCAGACCACTCCCGGGGATGCGGGCGTCGCCGATCTCGTGCTCGTAGCTGCGCGCCCGACCGATCAACTGCTTCGCGTCGTCGGGCAGGTCACGGCCGTTGGAGTAGGACCCGTAGAGGTATTCGGCGCGGACCCGGCTGCCGTCGGGCGCATCCCACCAGAACGCGCTCTGGGTGACGGCCGACGGGACCCCGCGCCAGACCACGGCGTGGTCCAGGCCGGCGGCGCGCAGGATTTGGGGCATCTGGGCGACGTGGCCGAACATGTCGGGGAGGTAGCCGACCTCCATCGGTCCGCCGAACGCGGTCGCGCGGTGGATCCCCATCTGGAGGTCGCGCACGATGGTCTCGCCCGAGACCATGAACTCGTCCATCAGGATCATCCACGGCCCGATCGAGAGCCGGTTGCTGGCGGCGAGGCGCGTCAGCGCCGCCGCGGCCTCCGGGCGGATCTCCAGGTAGTCGTCGAGGACCGCGGTCTGACCGTCGAGCAGGAAGCGCGCGTAGGCGAGGTCGTGCTCGAGGAGGGGGAGGAGCTCGTCGAGCAACTTGACCAGGCGGATGCGGAAGGTCTGGAAGGGCGAGTACCACTCGCGGTCCCAGTGCGTGTGCGGAACGATCGCGACGGTCGTGGGTTCAGCCATCGGAGAACTTTACGGCGAAGCGCCGGGCGAAGAGATAGGCGTCGCCCGGCCAGCGGGCGCTCACGTACCGGCCGTCCTCCACGACGAAGGCCGGGGTGTCATCGGTCGCGGTGCCGCGGCGTCGCAGTTCGCGCGGACCGCGCTCGAACTGGTTCGTCGGATCGGCGAGCGCGGCGCGTACTTCGTCCTCGACGTAGGCCGGATAGGTGCGGTAGTAGCGGCCGCGCCGCCAGGCCGTGGCGAGGAACGCGCTGCGTTCCATGTACTTCGGGAGACAGGTCGTGCGGCGGTGGGCGAGGAGACTGGTGCCGTCGGCGGCCCGGGCGCGCGCGAGGACGAGGACGCCGTGACAGATCGCCCCGACCGGGCGGTCGAGCGCCCAGAAGCGTGCGACCTGGTCCTGGAGCACCTCACTCCCCAGGTACTGGCGCATCGCCGGCGCGTGGCCGCCCGGTAACAGCAGGCCGTCGAACTCGGTGACGTCGACGTCGGCCCAGTGGCGCGGCGCGCGTCGGGTCTCGCTCTGCTCGAACGCCCGGTAGAACTCGATCGGTTCGGGCTCGGCCCCGAGCTTGCCGAAGACGACGCCGGTCAGCAGCAGCGGATCGGCCGACGGCGCGCGGCCCGCCTCGGTGGCCACGACGACGTCGTGACCGGCGTCGGTCAGGAGGTGCCAGGGAACCGCGACCTCGGTGACGTCGAATCCGTCGTCCGGCAACGGCATGAGGATGCGGGCCATCGGTGCTCCAACGTCGCGTCGGTCATCTTCACGTCAGGTACCGGTCGCGTTCGGTTCACACGGGAGAGACCGGACCGGAAACACGGCGTCCGTAGCGTCACCCCGTCGTTCGAATCGCGGTGGCGCAGCAACGGAGCTCGCGTGATCGCACCTTACCTTGGGAGGAATCAGGTGAGCTCCAAGCTCAAGCGGTTGGTCTCTGCCGTCATCATGGTCACCGCGATCGTGATGGCGTTTGCCGGGCCGGCATTCGGTGCCGACGCGAAACCGGTGTACACCGCACCGTCGGCCGCCCCGAGTGACGTCGCGGTCAGCCTCAACATGTTGTGGGTGGTCATCGGAGCCATCCTCGTGATCTTCATGCAGGCCGGCTTCGCGTTGGTCGAGACCGGCTTCTGTCGGGCGAAGCACGCGGCGCACGTGATCTCGACCAACTTCGCGATCTTCGGGTTGGGCTTCGTCGGCTTCTTCTTCGTCGGGTACGGCCTGATGTTCGGGGGGTTCAGCTACCCCGGATACTTCGGGCTGGATGGTCCCACCGGCGGTTCGTTGATCGGGAGCGGCAGCTGGACGTTCCTGTGGCAGGGCGGGTTCGCGTTGACGAACCTGCACGACGTCAAGAACATCGCCCCGGTCGCCGCGTTCTTCCTCTACATGGTGGCCTTCATGGACACCGTCGCCACGATCCCCACGGGTTCGATGGCCGAACGCTGGAACTGGAAGGCGTTCGTCGGCTGGGGCCTGTTCTGCGGATCGATCTACTACCCGTTGTTCGGCGCCTGGACCTGGGGCGGCGGCTGGCTGAGCCAGCTCGGCAACAGCATGAAGCTCGGACTCGGCTACGTGGACTTCGCCGGTTCCGGCGTGGTGCACGCAGTCGGTGGTGCCGCAGCGTTGGCGGGTGCGATCGTGCTCGGACCCCGCATCGGCAAGTACGGCGCCGACGGCAAGCCCCGCACCCTGGCAGGTCACAACATCCCGATGGCGATGCTCGGGTGTTTCATCCTGTTGTTCGGTTGGTTCGGGTTCAACGCGGCGTCGACCTTCTCGGCCACCGACGTGCAGTTCGCCGTCGTCGCGGCCAACACTGCGATCGCAGCTGCGTTCGGTGCCACGGTGGCGATGTTCTACGTGATGAAGCGGATGGGCAAGCCCGACCCGGGCATGCTGGTGAACGGCATGCTCGCCGGGCTGGTGGCCATCACGGCGCCGTGTGCCTTCGTGGATCCGTGGGCGGCCGCCCTGATCGGTGGACTCGCGGCGATCCTCATCATCGAGGCCGTGTTCTTCATCGAGCGTCGCGGGATCGACGACCCGGTCGGGGCCATCGCGGTCCACGGTATCGGCGGGATCTTCGGCGTCCTCTGCGTCGGGATCTTCTCGAACGGCAAGTACGGCGCCGGCTGGAACCTCACCACGAAGGGTGTTGCCGCAACGTCGGGGAAGGGCGTGACCGGGTTCCTGTACGACTTCGAGATCGGCATTCGCCAGTTCGGAGCCCAGGCGGTCGGCGCGCTCGTGATCTGCACCGTGATCTTCGGTATCGCTTACGCCTTCTTCACGATCCAGAACAAGGTCATGAAGGGCGGCATCCGCTCCTCGGCCGAAGACGAGATCCAGGGTCTCGACGTCCCCGAGATGGGTGTCCTCGCCTACGACAACCTCCAGGTCAACGAACTGGACATCGTCAGCGCGGAAGGCCCCGAGATGGTGATGTCCGGCGGGCCGTCGCCGGACCCAACCATCGGTCGGTAACCCCCCAGTACCGACCGAGCGTGAGCGGCCGGCGGGCAACGATGCCCGCCGGCCGCCTCGCGTTCACTTCCGCTCTTGGCCCTGCGGGCCGGGCCGCTCGGGCCACGGCCGCCGCCACGGAGCTGTGCGTTCGGCGTGCGGGTCGATGGCCTGTCGGCGGCGGCCTCTGGGTTTCCGCTCTTGGCCCTGCGGGCCGGGCCGCTCGGGCCACGGCCGCCGCCACGTAGCTGTGCGTTCGGCGTGCGGGGTGTTGCTTGTCGGCGGCGGCCTCTGGTTACGGGACCTTGATGTGGGTGCGGTCGAGGTAGGTGAGCCACTTGGTCTCGTCGAACGCCGGGTCGTCGGCTTCGAGGACCGAGCGGGCCATCGTCGACAGGCCGGCGACGCCGCCTGCGCCGCAGGCGGGCGAGGTCGGGTCGATGTGGATGCCGTCGAGGTCGAAGCCGACGTCCTTGTCGATGATCGACGCGGAGAGGCTCGCTCCGAGGTTCGACGCGTACCGGTCCCGGCGGGTCAGGTACCAGCTGTCGCCCGGTGAGCCCGGTCCCTCGTGTGGTGCACCGAGGAACCGCCATTCGAGGAACCGCAACACCGACGTGTGGTCGTAGTCGCGACGGTCGACCAGGCCCCGGTAGGCGTACGGCGAGGCCATGATGCAGGGCACCCGGAATCCCGCCTGGGAGAAGTCGTCGGCGTCGTTGGCGTTCGCCCGGTCGTCGGGGAAGTGCGCCGGCGCCACGTGGTCGAAGAAGCCGCCCCACTCGTCGTACATCGTGACGAACAGGCCGCGCTCCCATTGGGGCGAGTCGACGAACGCCTTGAACACGTCGCGTAGGAACGCCTGGCCACCCCGCACGTCGGCGAGCGGGTGGTCGTCGTTCTGGCCGGCGCCGGTGAACATCGGATCGATCACCACGACGTTGGGCAGCGTGCCGGCGGCCGCATCGGTGTAGTAGTTCGCGATCGGGTTCAGTCGGGAGGTCATCCGGCTGCCCCACAACGCGAGGACCGGTAGGTCCGAGTAGTAGTACTTCGCCGGCACGTTCGCGGCGCCGAGGCGGTCCCAGATCGTCGGCCACTCGAAGCCGTCGGGCCCGGTCGGGAACGAGTTCGACTTGTTGCCGCCCGACTGCGCGCTGTGCAGGTACTCGCGGTTGGGGTAGGTCGGTCCGAGAATCGAGCAGTGGTAGTTGTCGAAGGTCGTGAACGCGCGCACGAACTCCCGGGTGAACGGCAGATCGGCGCCCTCGTAGTAGCCGAGGGGGAGGAGGTCGTCGTTCGCGGTCGGAGCGATGAAGCCGAGATCGCGTTGCGCCCGGCCGGAGTTCCAGCCGTGGTTGGGGTCGGACTGGTCGCACCCGCGGTACGGGTCGGAGAGGTAGTTCCAGCCGACCATGTGTTGGGTCGACTCGGGACCGTTCGGACCGGGGTAGGTCTGCCGGTTCGCCGCGTCGATCGCGAAGTGCTTGCCGTAGCGGGAGAGACCGGCCTGCAGATAGGTCGGGTCCTGGCTGAGCCAACCGAGCCAGTGGTCGAACGAGCGGTTCTCCATCATGACGATGACGACGGTGTCGATCCCGGCGTCGGCCGCGGCGCCGTCGAGCATCAACGCGCCGTGCTGGTACTCGAGCGGGAACACGGTTTTGCACGCAGACAGTGCCGACGCGGCGGCGAGCGCGCCTCCCGTCATTCCGGCGCGCTTGAGGAACTGTCTCCGGTCAATGGCCACGGCTACCTCCCAGTAGGTCGTTCATTGTGCCCCATATGAGAAGGTCGGGAAACCGAACCCCTACGATCCGGGGATGCCGCCCGTCGATCTGACTCACACGGCGGTGTTCCTCGACTACGACGGCACGCTCACTACCGCCGACACCGGGGTGCACCTGCTGGAGCGCCTCGGCCGGGACGGATGGCGGGAGGTGTCCGCGGAATATGCCGCGGGTGAAATTGGCTCCCGGGTGTGCCTGCTCGACGAGTGGGACTTGTTGCCCCATGACGAGCAGACCCTGCGCCGGGTCGCGGCGGAGGTGCCGCTCGATCCGGATGCCCGTCGCCTGATCACCGACCTGCAGTCGGCGGGTGCCGACGTGATGATCGTCTCGGACGGCTTCGGATTCTCGATCGCGGATCACCTCGGGGACCTCGACGTCGCCGTGCTGACGAACGCGGTCGACTGGTCGTCCGGGACGCTGGAGTTCCCGAACGAGGATCGGTGCTGTGCGTGTTCGAGTTGCGGGACCTGCAAGCAGGCGCCGATCAAGGATGCGAAGCGACGCGGCTTGACGACGGTGCTGGTGGGTGACGGAACGAGCGACCGCAAGGCGGCGGCACTGGCCGACGTCGTCTACGCGAAGGACGGTCTCGCACGCTGGTGCGCGCAGTTCGACGTGCCGTTCATTCCGTTCACCGGTCTGGGTGAGGTGCACGCCTCGTTGGTCGGCGCCGACGAGCACGGGTAGTGTCCGACTCGTGCCTACTTACGCGATGTTGAGCACGTTGGGGCCCGGAGGCTGGGCCACCGTGCGTGAGACGCCCGACCGCATCCGAGCCGTCGTCGAAGAGGTGGAATCGATGGGCCTCACGGTGGTCGCGCAGTATGCGCTGATGGGGCAGTGGGACTTCCTCAACATCATCGAGGCGCCCGACGAGGCCACCATGGCCCGCGCGGCGGTCATGTTGGCGGCGCGGGGCACGATGCGCACGACGACGATGCAGGCGATTCCGATCGAACAGCTGATCGAGGTGCTCCACGACGAGTACCCCCACCAGGCGGGCTAGACCCACCACATGTCGTTGGTGCGGCGGCGCTCCTCGCGGACGTCGTCGAGCACGAAGACCGTCGGCAGGATCGCCCCGTCCGATCGACGGCGGATGCGGTACCCCGGATCGGGAGTGTCGACGGTCTCGGCGACCTCGAAGCCGCGCGCCCATTTCCGATCGAACCGAGACCGCACCTCGACCCGTGTCCCGACATCCACGGGCGGGATCGTAAACCCCGCGAGCTGAGGACCGCCTTGCTACGGTCCGGCGATGGCATCGACCCGGACGCGACCCACGTTGCGGCTGGAGCGTCGATGCTGGCAGGCCGGCGAGCAGGTGGTCTGCGGGATCGACGAAGTGGGTCGGGGCGCGTGGGCGGGACCGGTCACCGTCGCGGCGGTGATCCCGGCGCCGGAGCATCTCTCGGGCATTCGGGATTCGAAGATGTTGACGCCCGAGCAGCGGGCCGTGGCCGCGCGACGCGTGCGGGCCTGGGCGCGCGCGTTCGCGATCGGACACGCCACCCACGAGGAGTGCGACCGGCTCGGCATGACCGCGGCGCTGCGGACCGCGGGGGAGCGGGCGCTGCGACAACTCGCGGAGCAGGGGTTCGAGCCCGACCGGGTGATCCTCGACGGCAACCACGACTATCTGCGCATGGGCTCACGGGTCACGACGGTGATCAAGGGTGACGCGACGTCGTTGGCGGTCGCGGCCGCGAGCTGTGTGGCCAAGGTCGAGCGCGACACGATGATGGAGGAGGAGGCCGAGCACTTCCCGGCCTACGGGTTCGAGTCGAACCGGGGCTATCCGGCGCCCGTCCACAAGGCGGCGCTGCGGGCCTACGGGCCGACCACGATCCACCGCCGCTCCTGGGTGTTCATGGAGGACCTGGTCTGGGGTGGCCTGGCCCCGGCGCCCGGGCGCCTGTTCTGAACCGCCGGGTCCTTCCCGGTCCGGTGGCGTCACCTATTCTCGGCCCATGGGCCAGCCGATCACCGTGACCTCACGTTCGGGCGCGTCGCCGACGGTACGCCTGTTCGATCTCAACCGGTCCCTGACCGGGATGGAGACCGAGCAGTACTCGACCGTCGAGGAAGCCGCATCCAAGGGGCAGCGACCGCCGGATGTGCTCGCCGGTCGACTCATCGAGGAAGGTGCCCTGAGCGTCACCATCACGTCGAACGTCGTGACCGTGACCGCCCCGGCGGCGCACTGGGACACGTTCGAGGCGCGGGCGACCCATCTCATCGAGCATCTCTTCGAGTACTACGGCACCGACGCGGGTTGGTCGTACGAGGCGCGTGGTCTGGACGCACCGCCCCCGGTGGATCTCACCGTCCCGACCGGCTGACCGCACCGGCTCCGATCACCCGCGAACTCCGGTCACCGATCACCCGCGAATCCCGTTCTCGTACACGTCGTGCACGCCCTGGCGTGCACGACGTGTACGAGAACGCGGGGAAGGGGACTTTGCCGGGGCCGACCGGGTGGCGGACCGAACATACGTTCGGTACAGTCGGGAGGTGGTCGACGTCGGAGTGCCTCCTGTGGTGCGCGCGGATCTCCCGCGGCGGGACGCGTCGGCCCGCGCCCGACTGGCCGCGGTGGGGACGGCCCGGGCCCCGGTGGTCCTGGCCCGGGATCGGGCCCTGACGCTGACGGGACCCCTGGCCGCCGTGGTCGGGTCGGTGCAGCGGGGCACGGTGGTCGCAGTCGGCGGACGGGTGGGGTCGGGAGCGACGAGCGTGGCGCTCGGGTTGGCCGCGGCCGCCACGACGGCCGGTGAGTGGGCGGCGATGGTCGACGGTGCGGGATCGCTGGGTGGGTTGGCGGCGGCCGAGGCGGGCGTGGACCTGGCGCGGTTCGCCGTGCTGCGCAACGTGTCGAGGGATCGGTGGGCCACGGTGGTCGCGGCGTTGCTCGACGGGATGAGCGTGGTGATCGCCGAACTCCCGCGATCGGTCCGGGTCGGTGATGCGCGCCGCCTGGTGGCTCGCGCGCGGGAACGGGCCGCGGTCCTCGTGGCGCTCGCCCCCGACCCGGAGGCGTGGCCGGTGGAAGCGGCACTGCGGTTGCACGCGCGCGGCGGTGCCTGGAACGGCCTGGGGGCCGGCGAGGGCGAGTTGGTGGCACGCGCCCCGGTCGTGGACGTCACGGCCCGGGGTCGGTCGGTGCGCGCCGTGCACCTCGCGGGGTGATCCGGTCCGATGGCAGTGCGGACGCTGTGCCTGTGGTGCCCCGATTGGCCGGTGGTCGCGGCCCGGCACGCGGGGGTGGCCCCGATCGACGGCCCGGTGGCGGTCGTCCGGAGTCAGCGGGTGCTGGCCGCGTCGACGGACGCGCGGGTCGAAGGGGTTCGGATCGGGCATCGACGGCGGGAGGCCGAAGCCGCGTGTCCGGGGATCGTGGTCCTCGACGTGGATCCGGCGTCGGAGGCGCGCGCGTTCGAACCCATCGTGCGGGCGGTCGAGTCCATCACCCCGCGGGTGGTGATGGAACGGCCGGGGATGCTCTCGTTCCCGACCCGCGGTCCGTCGCGCTACCACGGGGGTGACGGAGGTCTGGTCGAACACCTCCACGCCGCGATCGCCGCGGTGGGATCGGTCGACGTCCGGTTCGGTATCGCCGACAGTGCGTTCGCGGCGCGCCTCGCGGCCCGACGGGGGATCATCGTCCCGGTCGGGGAGACCCCGACGTTCCTGGCGTCGTGGCCGATCGGCGCGGTGGGCGAGGACGGGTTGGCGGATCTGCTCACCCGGCTCGGGGTGCGCACGCTCGGCGCGTTCGCCGAACTCCCGGAGTCGTCGGTCCTGGCCCGGATGGGTCGGGAGGGGCTCACTGCGCATCGGCTGGCGCGCGGCGAGGACGCGTTGCCGCCGGCGTTGACCACGCCGCCACCGGATTTCGCCGCCTCCGCCGAGTTGGATCCGCCGGCCGAACGGGTGGACGCGGTGACGTTCGTGGCCAAGAGCCTGGCCGACGAACTGTTGGACCGGCTCGCGGCGCGAGGGTTGGCCTGTACCCAGGTGGTGGTCGAGGTCGAGACCGAGCACGGTGAACAACTCGCGCGCGCGTGGCGACACGAGGGGGCATTGACCCCCGGCGCGCTCGTCGAGCGGGTGCGGTGGCAACTCGACGGGTGGTTGACCGCCACCGGTGGTCTGACCGGCGGGATCACCCTGCTCCGGTTGGTGCCCGACCAGGTGATCCCGGCGTCGGGCCGTCAGCTCGGGTTCTGGGGCGGCGATGCCGCCGCCACCGACCGCGCCGAACGGGTCCTGGCCCGACTCCAGGGTCTGCTCGGTCACGAACAGGTCGTCACCGCGGTACCGCAGGGAGGTCGGACCCCGCACGAACGCATCCGGTGGGTGCCGTGGGGCGAGCCGCGCGAGCCGTCGCCGCACGCCCCGGTCGGGCGGGTGGCCGGACCGGTGACGGTCGAGGTGCCACCGTGGCCGGGGCTGATCCCGGGCCCGGCCCCGGCCCGGGTGTTCGATCCGCCGCTTCCCGTGACGTTGGTGGACGGTCAGGGACGGCCGGTGGTGGTCTCGGCGCGTGGTGAACTCTCGGCCGCCCCGGCGCGGTTGCACGGGGCCACGGTCGGCGGCGGGGTCGGCGGCGGGGTCGGTGGTGGGAGTGAAGGTGGCGCGGTGACCGCGTACGCGGGGCCGTGGGCGCAGGACGTGCGGTGGTGGGATCGCACCGCGCACGCGCGGCGGGTCACGTGGCAGTTGGTGATCGACGACGAGTTCGCCTACCTGGTGCAGGTCGAACGCGGTGAGGCCGTCATCGCCGCGGCGTACGACTGACCGGTACCGTGCGGTCATGATCCGAGCGGCAGTCCCCGACGACGGGCCGACCATCGCGGCGCTGATCCGCGAGTTGGCCGAGTACGAGCACCTCGCCCACGAAGTCGTCCTCGACGAGGTGGAACTCACCGAGCACCTCTTCGGTCCCCGGCCCTACGCCGAGGTGCTCCTGGCGGAGGTGGACGGCGAGGTCGTGGGCTTCGCCTTGTTCTTCCACAACTTCTCCACGTTCCTCGGCCGACCCGGCATCCACCTCGAGGATCTCTTCGTCCGCCCGGACCACCGCGGTGCTGGTCACGGGCGCGCGCTCCTGGGCGAGTTGGGACGGCTCGCCGTCGCACGCGGATGTGGCCGCATCGAATGGTCGGTGCTCGACTGGAACGCGCCGTCGATCGCGTTCTACGAGTCGCTGGGCGCCGCCGCGATGTCGGAGTGGACGCTGTACCGACTCACCGGCGACGCGATGGGCGCGCTCGCGACGGGTTGAGTCGTGGCGAGGTCGAGTCGCGGCTGAGCCTCCCGTGCGATGGTCAGCGGACCTCGTACATCTCGTAGGTGAGGAGCGTGCCGCCCTCGGTGATCTCACCCTTGGCGATCGCCTGGATCGCGTTGAGCCATGCGTAGCGCTCGTCGCCGGTGTCGAAGAGCGGTGCGGAATAGGCCGGTGACGCACCCGCACCCTTGGAGAGGTCGAGACGACCTCGATACGACGTGTAGATCAGCGCGCCGTCGTCGGTCTCGAACAGGGCGCGCACGTCGATGGTCCCGATGCCACCCGGTCCGACCGTGAGCCAGTCGGCGCCGGCCTGACCGGCCATGTGCCCCCGGAGTCGCTCGCCTTCGAGGTCGAAGGACTCGACCTCGGCGATGGCGAGGGTCCCGAGCGGGGCCTCGGGGAGGATGAATGGCGCGCGCAGTCGTGCGGTCGCCGTACAGAGCGGGACGAGTTCGATGGTCATGGCTGCAGTCTGTCGGGTTGTCCGGGTCCGGGGGACTGCCAGTGGACGAGTCGAACATACGTTCGATACCCTGAGCCGTCCCGGTGGTGCGGAGTCCACCGGTCGACGGCGAGATGGGCACACACGGTGGGATCAGTGGGATCAGCGGGAGCGGGATACGCAGAGCTGCACTGCCACACCAACTTCTCGTTCCTCGACGGTGCGAGTCATCCGGAGGAGTTGGCCGAGGAGGCCCACCGGTTGGGTCTGGCCGGCCTCGCGGTGACCGACCACGACGGGTTGTACGGGGTGGTGCGCTTCGCGGAGGCGGCGCGGCCGCTCGGGTTGCCGACGGTGTTCGGGGCCGAGCTCACCCTCGGGGCCGAGGGCCCGACCAACGGCGTCGCGGAGATCCCGGGCGAACACGTCCTCATCCTGGCCGAGGGCCCGACGGGGTACGGCGCGTTGGCCCGCACGATCAGTGCCGCACAACTGCGCGGCGAGAAGGGTGCACCGCAGTTGCACCTCGACCAGTTGCTCGCGGCCGCGGCCGATGCCCGAGGTCGGTGGTTCACCACCACGGGGTGCCGGAAGGGCATCGTGCCCGCGGCGCTGATGCGCGACGGTCCCGGTGCCGCCCAGCACGCGTTGGAACAGCTCGTTGCCGCGTTCGGGCGGGATCGGGTGCTCGTCGAACTCTGGGATCACGGCGATCCGCTCGACCGGCCCCGGAACGACGCGATGGCCCAGCTCGCGATGCGGACGGGCACCGAGGTGATCGCGACGAACAACGTGCACTACGCCACGCCGGATCGTCGGCAGCTCGCGACTGCGCTCGCGGCGATCCGGTCGCGTCGCAGTCTGGACGAGCTCGACGGCTGGTTGCCGGCCGCCCCGTTCGCCCATCTGCGGAGTGCCGAGGAGCAGTTGCGTCGGTTCGCGCGGTACCCGGGTGCGGTCGAACGCACCGTCGAGATCGCGGCCGCCTGCGCGTTCGACCTGAAGGTCGCGGTCCCGAACCTGCCCGACTATCCGGTGCCCGAGGGTCACACCGACATGAGCTGGTTGCGGGAGCTCACCCGGCGCGGCGCGTCGGTGTACTACCCGTCGACCCATCCCCAGTACGAGCAGGCGATGCGTCAGATCGAGTACGAGCTCGGGGTGATCGAGCAGATGGGGTTCCCCGGGTACTTCCTCCTGATGCACGACATCGTCGACTTCTGCCGCACGCAGGACATCTACTGCCAGGGGCGGGGGAGCGCGGCGAACAGCGCGGTCTGTTACGCGCTCGGGGTCACGAAGGCCGACGCGGTCGCGCTCGGATTGTTGTTCGAACGGTTCCTCTCGACCGAACGCGATGGTCCGCCCGACATCGATCTGGACATCGAACACCAGCGGCGCGAGGAAGTGATCCAGTACGTCTACGAGAAGTACGGGCGCGATCGTGCCGCGCAGGTGGCGAACGTCATCACGTACCGGCCACGTTCGGCGCTGCGCGAGATGGCCAAGGTCGCCGGTCTCTCACCCGGTCACGCCGATGCGCTCACCCGGTGGATCGACCGGTGGCGCTCCCGCGAGGGTGCGTTCGACGACTTCCGTGAGAGCGACGACGCGCCACCGGTACCGGAGTTGGTGTTGCAACTCGCCGACGCCGTGCAGGATTTCCCGCGGCACCTCGGGATCCATTCGGGGGGCATGGTGATGGCCGACCGACCGTTGGTGGAGTGCTGCCCGGTGGAGTGGGCCCGGATGGAGAACCGTTCGGTGCTCCAGTGGGACAAGGACGACTGCGCGGCGGCGGGGTTGGTGAAGTTCGACCTGCTCGGTCTGGGGATGCTCACGATGTTGCATCTCGCGGTGGACCTCGTCCGCGAGCACGAGGGCATCGACATCGACCTCGCCACCATCCCCCAGGAACCCGAGGTGTACGACCTGTTGAGCGCGGCGGACACGATCGGTGTGTTCCAGGTGGAGAGCCGCGCGCAGATGGCCACCCTGCCGCGGTTGCGACCCGAGAACTTCTACGACCTCGTCGTCGAGGTCGCGTTGATCCGGCCCGGTCCCATCCAGGGCGGGTCGGTGCACCCGTACCTGCGGCGACGCAACGGCGAGGAGGAGGTGACCTATCCCCACCCGTTGTTGGAGCCGTGTCTGCGCAAGACATTGGGGATCCCGTTGTTCCAGGAGCAACTCATGCAGATGGCGATCGACGCGGCCGGGTTCAGCGCGGGGGAGGCCGATCAACTCCGTCAGGCCATGGGCTCGAAACGGTCGAAGGCCCGCATGGCCCGGATGCGGGACCGGCTCATGAGCGGGATGGCCGAGCGGGGCATCACCGGTGAGACCGCGACGGAGATCGCGTTCAAGCTCGAAGCGTTCGCCAGTTTCGGGTTCCCCGAGAGTCACTCGGTGTCGTTCGCGTACCTCGTGTACGCCAGTGCGTGGATCAAGCTGCACCACCCGGCCGAGTTCGCGTGCGCGCTCCTGAACGCGCAACCGATGGGCTTCTATTCACCCCACACGTTGGTGCGCGACGCCCGTCGCCACGGGGTGGAGGTGGTGGGGCCGTGCCTCGAACGGTCGCGGCGCGACTGCACGCTCGAACCGCGCTCGGCGGTGGTGCCGGACGCACCGATCGGCCAGCCGCAACCGGGGTGGCACGCGGATCCGTCGATTCACGCGATGCGGATCGGACTGCGGTACGTGCGGGGTCTGTCGAGTGCGTTACTGGATCGGATCGACGCCGAACGCGAGATCGCGCCGTTCCGCGATCTCGAGGACTTCGCGCGTCGCACCGAGGCCCCCGTCGACGCGATGGAGTCGCTCGCGACGGCCGGGGTGTTCGCCTGCTTCGACATCGACCGGCGGGCCGGCCTCTGGGCTGCGGGTGCATTGCGCGACGCGCGACCGGGACACCTGCCTCACACCGCGGTCGGGGTCGAGGCTCCGGCGTTACCGGGCATGAACGCGATCGAGGAGACCGCTGCGGATCTCTGGGCCACCGGCATGTCGCCCGGTCGCCATCCCACCGAGTTCGTCCGGGCCGAGCTCACCGAGCGGGGAGTGGTGACGTCGTTCGCGCTGCGGTCGTTACCGGCGCGTTCGATCGTCGAGGTGGCGGGCATCGTGACGCATCGTCAACAACCCGAGACCGCGAAGGGCACGGTGTTCCTGAACCTCGAGGACGAGACCGGGCTCACCAACGTGATCTGTCCGCCGGGGGTGTGGAAGCGCTACCGCACGGTGGCGCGGGGCGCGCCGGCGTTGCGGGTGCGGGGTCTGCTCGAGCGCCACCAAGGGGTGACGAACCTGCTGGCCCAACGCATCGAGGCGCTGCCGCTGACCCTGGCCGACGCGTTGAAATCCCGCGATTTCCGGTGACCGGTTCCTGACGCAAGAATGCGCGAAAATCCCTGAAAATATTGGGTTTTCGGTTGACACGGCGATGCATTTTGCGTAGAATGACAGGCACGTAACTTCCCCCGTTCGGACCTCGCTTTCGGGTCCGAACGTCTCGTTCCGGTGGAAGCCCAGACCCGTTCACCCGTTGGTGGGGGAGGTGTCCTCGTGTCGTCAGTCTTGGTTGATCGCGCCCTCGTGGATGTCGCCGTCGACGACGATCCTGCTGACTACTCGGATGCCGGGATCGCCGCGGAGCTCATCACGATGCGCGCGCACCTCGACCGCCTGGAAGCACGCTTCGCCCGGTTCGTCGTCGCGGGACACCGGCGAGGGATCGGCGCGGCCGACGGGTCACCATCGACCGCGGCCTGGCTGCGGCGTCACACCGGGATGCGGGAAGGCGATGCGCGTGCCGCGATCGAGGCGGGCGAACTGTGTGAGGTCTTGGCCGAGACGGGGCGCGCGTGGCGCGACGGTGAGATCTCGTCGGGTGCCGCGCGGGTGATGACCGGCGCACGGGTCGAGGGTCACGACGCCACGTTGCGAGCGATCGAGCCGCTGCTCCTGGATGTCGCCCGCGCCGGGAAGCTGCGCGAGCTGGGGCGCATGTGTGCCCGCTTCCGCAACTGCGCGCAGGCCGATGGCACCGAGCCGCGCGATCACGACGGCGTGACGATCTCCGCCACCGCCGGCGGCCGCACGATCCTGAACGGCGATCTCTCGTCGGCGGCCGCCGAGACGGTGGTGCACGCGATTCATACGCTGACCGACCCGCCCACGCCGGATGATCGCCGGACCGCGGCGCGGCGGCGGGCCGACGCGTTGGTGCGGATGGCCGAACTCGCGATGGCACAGCTGGGCGGCATGGGGCCGGATGGCCCGAGCCGCGCGAGGCCGTCGGTGACGATGGTGATCGACTGGCGCACGCTCACGAACGACGAGTTCGGTCGGATGGACGCCGAGTACACCGGCGTCGTCCACCGTTCCGACGTCGAACGGTTGTTGTGCGACTGCTCGGTCACGCGCGTGGTCACCGGACCGGCGGGGCTGCCGATGGACGTCGGCCGCGAGCGCCGGACGGTTTCCTCCACGCTCCGCAAGGCGCTCGTGGTGCGTGACGGTGGGTGCCGATACCCCGGATGTGGTCGACCGCCCGGTTGGTGCGATGCCCACCACGTGCAGTTCTGGAGACACGGCGGTCCGACCGATCAGGCGAACCTGGTGTTGCTCTGCGACCACCATCACCACGTGGTGCATCAACCCGGATGGACCGCCGCGTTCGACGGCGCGGAGTTCCGAGTGATCAAACCCGACGGCATCGAAGTGGTGTGATCGGACGCGGTACGCGCACGTCGTGATCAGGCCGAGTTACAACATTCGATGGGACTCGTCGGTGGGGGTGGGGCGGAAGAACTCGTAGCGACCACGACCGTGTTCCTTGGCGCGGTACATCGCGGCGTCGGCGTTGCGGACGAGGGCGTCGGGGTCGTCGTCGGGACCGGTGGCAGTCGCGATGCCGACGCTGGCGCCGACGGTCGCCTCGGTGCCTGCCACCTGGATCGGCACCTCGAGCGCCCGCAGGATGCGTTGCGCGACGTCGTGCAGTTCCCCGCGGTCGGCGACGTGTTGCATGAGGACCACGAACTCGTCACCGCCGAAACGGGCCACGATGTCGTGGGCTCGGACCGCGTTGCGCAGTCGCGCGGATGCCGTCTTGAGCAGCGCGTCGCCGGCGTCGTGACCGAGTACGTCGTTCACCATCTTGAACTGGTCCAGATCGATGAACATCAACGCGACCGTGCCGGTGCGGTGGCCCGCTCCCAGTTCCTCGAGCGCGCCGATGAGCGACTCCAGCAGCAGCCGCCGGTTCGGGAGCCCGGTCAACGGATCATGGGTGGCCTGGCGCCCGAGGGCGGCTTCGGCTTCCTTGAGCGGCGTGATGTCCAGAATCGAAACGAACGCCGTCGGCAGATGCGGCTCGCTTGCGATCACGGGGACGCCGTTCCAGGAGATCCACCGGGGTGGCTCGCCGGTCAGTCGAAGATCCGCCGACCCAGCGTGCCCTTGTTCGACCGCGTCGATGGCGGTCTCGAGGGCGGGACGACTGGTTGCATCGACCGGCGTGAACATGTCGGTCGTCGATCCTCCGAGGACCTCGGGACCGAGGAGGTCGCGGCCCTCGGAGTTCGCGTACGTGATGCGCCGACCCCGCCCGATCTCGAAGATGCCGACCGGCGCACTGTCGGCCATGAGGCGGAAGCGGCGTTCGCTCAGACTCGTCGCGGCATGGGCTCGATGGATCTCGTGGGTGAGGCTGACGAATCGCGCCATCACGCCCAGGGCGAGCGCGGTGGTGCACACGCCGACGAACGCGGCACTCACTCCCGTGCTGGTGTCGGACACGATGGTCACGATGGGCCCGGCGAGCAGGGCCAGGCCCAAGACCGCGAGCCGCGCTCGCGGCTCCGAGATCCGGCCGGTCCCGGGCTCCGTGACGAAGAGTTGTCTCACCGACGTCAGGGACGCGGCCCCGATCAGGGCACTCGCCGATGCGATGCCGACCGCCGCGGCCAGCGAGTCCGTATGGCCGAGCTGTCCGTTCACGGCTTTCGCGATGTCCGTTCCCAGCAGCACCGCGACCCCGACGCCGAGCAGGTTCAGGGAACGCGAACGACGGCCGGGCGCGAGGACCATCCAGGCGAGCGTGGTGACGAGGATCGCGTCGCCGAGCGGGTACGCCGACAGCGTCAGCCGGTCGATCGTGCTCACCTTGGCGGGTTCCAGGGGGTTGATGAGCGTTGCCCACATCACGAGCGCGCTCGCGATCCCGATGACCGAGGCGTCGAGGAAGGCGGTGCGGCTCGACGATCGATCGCGCAGATTGCCGACGATGAACATGCCCGCGCCGAACGCCAGGTATCCGAGCAGGGTCAGGAGGTCACCCCAGTGGGCGGAGCCCATGCCGTTGATCGCCGCGGTGTCACGGATCACCGCGCCGCCGGTCCACAACGTGATCCCGGTGGCGATGCAGATCCACGGGTTGGTGCCGATGCGCTGGTTCCGCCGGGCGGCGACGATTGACCCGATGACCGCAAGGGCAGCTGCGCCCGTCCGTAGCTTCCAGCCGATCTCGGCCGACGTACGTACCGACGCGCCGATGAGTCCGAGCACGACAATGGCATAGGCGACGACCAGCAACTGGTTCCGGGCCGGATGCGCCCGTCGGTCGTCGGAGAATGCCGCCATCGGTGGTGCATCGGCGCGTTTCGCCCCCACCTCGAGACCCAAAAACCCCGTCGAGCGCGAAGGGGCAGGTACCGTCCCCCTCGTGGGAGTCCCCGAGGTCGATCGTGGTCCAACCGGGCCGGAACCGCATGATTCCCGCCCGCCGACGGGCCCGGACGGGCTGAGTGCGGCGGAGGTCGCGGAGCGCATCGCCCGGGGCGAGGTCAACGACTCGGGCGAGCGCACCAGCCGGACGTTGGTCGAGATCGTGCGGGCCAACGTGTTCACCCGCTTCAACGCCATTCTCGGCACGATGCTCGGACTCATCCTCGTCTTCGGCTCCCCGGCCGACGGTTTGTTCGGCATCGTCATCGTCATCAACGCCGCGATCGGCATCGTGCAGGAGCTACTGGCGAAACGAAAGCTGGATCAGCTCGCGGTGCTGAGCGCGCCAGTGGCCCGGGCGGTCCGCGAGGGATCGGTGGCCGAGATCGCGGTCGAGACGATCGTGCTCGACGACCTGCTCGAGCTCCGCACGGGTGATCAGGTTCCGGCCGACGGCACGATCACGGATTCGGTCGGACTCGAACTCGACGAATCCCTCTTGACCGGCGAAGCGGACTCCATCCCGAAGCCGGTCGGTGCCTCGGCGCTCTCGGGGAGCATCGTCGTCGCCGGTTCGGGACGCCTGCAGACCACGGCGGTCGGCGCCGACGCGTACGCACGCAAGCTCGCCGCGGAGGCGCGCCGGTTCACGGTCACGCGCTCCGAACTCGTCGACGGCGTGAACCTCATCCTGCGTTACGTCACGTGGCTCATCCTGTTCGTCGGCCCGGTGTTGTTCTGGCGTGAGCTCCAGGATGGCGACGTGCCGAGTGCCATCACCGGCGCGGTCGCCGGCGTGGTCGGGATGGTGCCCGAGGGGCTCGTGCTGCTCACGTCGATCGCGTTCGGCGTCGCCGTCATCATCCTCGGTCGCCGGAACGTGCTGGTGCAGGAACTGCCCGCCGTCGAGGGCCTGGCCCGCGTCGACGTGGTCTGTCTGGACAAGACCGGGACGCTCACCGAGGGTTCGATCGCGTTCGATCACATTCAGCCGCTCGGAGCGCACGCCGTGGAGGAGGCCGAAGCGGTGCTCGGCGCACTCGCGGCCGATGCCAATGCGAACGCCACGTTCGAGGCGCTCGGCGAGCGGTTCCCCGACCCGGGCTGGACCCGCATCGACGCGGTGCCGTTCTCGTCGGCCCGGAAGTGGAGCGCGGCCCAGTTCACCGGGAAGGGAAGCTGGGTCATGGGCGCCCCCGAGATGGTGTGGCCGGACCCGAAGAGTTCCGTGCGGCAACTCGCCGACGAGTTCGCCGCGACCGGGAGTCGGACGCTGCTGCTCGCCCGCACCGACTCGTCGTTGCAGGGCGAGTCACTCCCGGCCGATCTCGATCCGGTCGCGCTGGTGATGTTCGACGAACAGGTGCGGCCCGACGCGGCGGAGACGCTCGCGTACTTCCGGTCACAGGGCGTGATCCTCAAGGTGATCTCGGGTGACAACCCGCGAACGGTCGGCGCGGTGGCCCGTCGCGTCGGGCTGGACGCCGGCGAGCCGTTCGACGCGCGCTCGTTGCCCGACGACCAAGACGGTCTCGCCGACGCACTCGAACACCACTCGGTGTTCGGGCGGGTCACACCCCACCAGAAGCGGGCGATGGTGGGGGCGTTGCAGTCGCGCGGGCACGTGGTCGCGATGACCGGCGACGGCGTCAACGATGCCCTCGCGCTCAAGGATGCCGACATCGGCGTCGCGATGGGTTCGGGCGCGGCCGCGACCCGGGCGGTGGCGCAGTTGGTCCTGCTCGACGGGAAGTTCGCCACGCTGCCGGGCGTCGTGGCCGAAGGCCGCCGCGTCGTCGCGAACATCGAACGCTCGGCCAACCTGTTCCTCGTCAAGACGGTGTACGCCGCGCTCTTCTCACTGGCGACGGTCTTCACCGGGTGGCCCTACCCGTTCCTGCCGCGCCACTTCACGGTCATCAGCGCCCTGACCATCGGCATCCCCGGGTTCTTTCTCGCCCTGGCGCCGAACACGCGCCGATACGTGCCGGGCTTCGTCTCCCGGGTGTTGCGCTTCGCGATACCGACGGGCGCGATCGCGGCGATCGCGGTCTACACGGCCTATGCCGTCGCCCGATCGGAAGACGTGTCGAGCGTGCAGGCGCGCACCACGGCGTTCATCACGTTGTTGATCGTGGCGCTCTTCGTGTTGGTGGTGTTGGCCCGCCCGCTCACGGCGTTCCGCGCCGCGTTGGTGTTCTCCATGATCGGCGGCGCGGTCGGGGTCTTCGCGATTCCGTACCTGCGCCATCTCATCGATCTGCGCATTCCGAGCGCCGACCTGCTGACCATCGCGTTCGGTTGCGCAGCCGCCGCGTGTGTGCTGATCGAGGTCAGCGGCCGGATCCGCGGCACCCGGTTCGTCGCCGGTGACGACGAACCGAGCACGGCGGCATCCGTTTCCGCTACTCCTTGACTACGAAGGTCGTCACCATGCCGAACATCCCGTCGTCGCGCTCGGCGTGGGTGAGGATGTGGCAGTGGTACGCCCAGACGCCGACCTGGTCCGCCCGCGGGGTGACCAACACGCTGTAGCGCTCACCGGGTGCGATGTTCAGGGTGTCGACGTCGTACGGCGTGATCGGGATGCCGTCCTTCGCGATGATCGTTTGCACCAGGCCGTGCAGGTGCATCGGGTGGATCGAGAGGCCCTCGTTGAAGTAGTGGATGAGGACGGTCTCGCCGACCTTGGCGATGATCGGCGCCGTCGACGGGAACGACTTCGCGTTCAGGGTCAGGCCGATCACGCCGGCATCGTTGAGCGCCATCGGGACCTCCTGGGTCACCGGCCCGCGGCCGTCGGGCAGCGGGAGGTCACCGACCAGGAGCACCCCGGCGAGTCCGTCGGGGACCTGGTGTTCGCCGTGGTGGTGGGAGTGGTACATGTTCACCTGGCTCTTCTCGGCCACGAACTCGTAGGTGAACGTCTTGCCCGGCAGGACCGGGTCCTGGGTCACGTCGGGCACCCCGTCCATGTCGTTGGGGAGTTCCATGCCGTGGAAGTGCACGACGGTCGATTGCGGGAGTTCGTTCGTGAGGACGAACCGCACGCGATCCCCCTTGTTCACCTTGAGGAGTGGGCCGGGTACGCCGAATGTCGAGTCGTCGCCGCCGGTCGGTCCGTAGGCCCATGCCCGCACGGTCTTGGTCTGGTCGACCTGCCAGTCGATGACCTTCGCCGTGATGTCGAACTCCTTGGTGCCGTCGGGGAGCACCTTCGGGTCGAGCGGCTGGTTGCCGACGCCCTTGGTGTTCGGACCGTTCGTCAGCTGATCGACGTAGGCCTGGGTACCCTTCTTCATCAGCGCGTCCATGCGGGCGTTGTCCGCTCGCAGTGCGGCGTCCGACTGGCCGGTCGAACCCGACGTGGCCGCGGCACCGCTGCCACCGCCGGCACCGACCATGAGCGTGGCCTTCATCCCCTGGCCGGCGTGCCCGGGGATGGCGCAGATGACCTCGTAGGTCCCGGCCTTGAGGCCTTGCAGCGACAGCGTGGCCGCGCCGCCCGGGCCGATGTCGGCCGTCTTGAACTTGGTGCCCTTGATCTCGAAGTTGTGCGGCGCGCTCCCGGAGTTCTTGATCGCCAGGGTGCCGTTCGCATCGGCGTGGATCATGGCCGGATCGATCATGAACTCGGAGAGGGACACCTGCGTGCCGCCACCGAGCGCTGCCGCCTGTTTGGCGTCGCTGCTCGTGGATCGGGCATCGCCCGCAACCCACAGCGCGCCGAAGGCGAGCAGGACGGCCAAGAGCGCGAACATCCACGCGCCGAGGCCGAACGTCTGGCGATCTTCGCCGGTCAATTTCATCGTGGGAGCCCCCTGGGTCGGTCGAAGCTCCGATCGTGAAGGTTCGTCGCCGACGGGGGCAGGGTCTTTCGGCCCTGGAGATAGGTCCGAACGGATGCATCCGTCGGAACGATGGAACGGCCCCGGCGTCCGTGGACGCCGGGGCCGTTCCGAGCGAGTCCGGACTCAGGTCATCCCTGGTTGGGGGCTCCTGATCCCGGCCGCTCGATGCCACAGGCCTTGGCGGCGGCCTTGAGCTGGTCGACCTTCTCGGGGGTGAGGGGTCG
>CAZJBJ010000001.1:0-54087 GCA_964544295.1 uncultured Bifidobacteriaceae bacterium | reverse complement strand
ACCGGTCGGGTGATGCCCTGGTCGCTCAGGCACTGCTTCTGCTCGTCGGTCAGCTTGTCGCCGAGGTGCCGTCGGTGCGGGAGCTTGATGTCACAGGCCTTGGCGGCGGCCTTGAGCTGGTCGACCTTCTCGGGGGTGAGGGGTCGGACCGGTCGGGTGATGCCCTGGTCGCTCAGGCACTGCTTCTGCTCGTCGGTCAGCTGCCGGGCGGGGTGGCGGTCGGACGAGGATCCGTCGGTGGCGGCGCCGGCGGGACCGGCGACGCCCACGGCCGCGACGCACAGTGCCGCGGTGGTGACGCCGGTACCGATGAGGCGTCGGAGGGAGTGGTGCTTCATGGGGTGCTCCTTGGTTGCGGGGTGACGGTGAAGAGCATCGCCCGGCCAGATTCCGGCCCGATCAGAGAATTGTTCGGAGTTGACCAAGTCCGCCGCTGCGCATCGGGACCCCAACTCGGGACCTTGGTCCCGCGCGAACGGGGTCGTCGCGCCCTGCCTTCGAGATCGGTGACCGTCGAGGCTGAGGTTCTTGCCCCGGGACGAGGAGTTCTCATGCGTGTACTGGTGACCGAATCGCACTCCCAGGCCGCCGACCGAGTGGTCGACGAGCTCACCGCGTCGGGTCACGAAGTCCTGCGGTGTCATGCCGGATCCGGTCCGGCCTTTCCGTGCGTCGGGCTCGCCGGCGAGCCGTGCCCGGTCGAGGTCGGCGTCGACGTCGCGGTGACGGTGCGGGCGCACCCACAATCGACGCCGGCCCCGACCGAGGACGGCGCGGTCTGCGCGCTGCGCACTCATGTCCCGCTCGTCGTGCTCGGCCAGACCCTGTTGCACCCGTTCGGCGCATTCGACGCGGTCGCCGCCGAGGGGCAGGCCGATGCCGTCGCGACGGTCGAGGCCGCGGCCACGGCGCGCCGTCCCGAGCACGAGGCGGTGGCGGAATCGGTGCTGCGGGAGACCCTCACCCGGGCGGAACAGTCCGCGGACTCCGCGCAGGCGCGGGTCACCCGGACGCGCGACGGACTCGACGTGACGTTGCTCGTCGCGCCGGAGACCTCGGCGGCGGCCCGGGCGCGGGCGGCGGTGCGCGTGGTCGGCGCACTGCGGGAGTTCGACGCCGACGCACCGCAGGTCAATCTCTCGGTGGGTGAACTCCCCGAGGAGGCCTGAACCGAACGTCTACGGCGTCGGGGCGGGTGTCCCCGGCGGTGGCGGAACGGTCGACGTGGTGGTCGTCGGCGGTGGCGGACCGGTGCCCCGCGCGGTCTTCGCCTTCGCCATCGCGTAGTTCTCGACGTAGCGCTCGCGCTTTTCGGGTTGACCCGGCCGGCTGATGATCCGGAAGTTCTCGACCACGTACCCGGTCGAGCCGGCCGAGAGCTTGCGTTCGGTACCGAGTGGCAAGGTCGGATCGTCGATGTACTCCGGCACGATCGGGATGGTCTCGAGGATATTGGGGCCCTCGGCCGTGCACGAGCGCCCTTCCTTGCTGCCGTAGAGCGCGACCGTGATCGAGGTGTTGCTGAAATAGGTACGGATCAACACTCCGGACCGGCTGTCGTTGCGGAACTTGTTGTCGATGGACGGGTAGTTCAAGGTCGCCTCCCGACCCATGGGATACCGGGAGATGTAGAGCGCGTGAACCGTGTGGGTGACGTCCTGGTAACACCCGAAGAAGGTGGCGTTGTACAACGTCGTGGACAGCTGACTGACCCCACCGCCGACCGAGTCCTCGAACTCGAGGTTGGCGCCGATGCCCGGAGCGGACACGTACCCCTTCTCGACCGTCCGGGGTCCGAGGGCGTCGTTGAGGCTGAAGGTCTCGCCCGGGAGCAGGATCGTCCCGTCGATGACCTGGGCGCCGGTGTGGATGTTGGTCACGCGGGGCTGGCAGCAGGGATGGTTGGTCGTGTAGCTCCCGACCAACTCCGTGATGTGGAGATCCTCGGCCCACTTCGTGGATCGTGCGGGTTCGGTGGACTGCAAACGTGCGGTGATGCGATGCCGGCCGGACGCGATCGCCCGGCCGAGCGGTGCGAGCTCGACGGTCTGCCCCGTCACGGCCGGGATCACCGAGACGGTCGTTCCGTTGATCGCGAACCCGGCGTCACTCGGCGCGGTCTCGACGGCCGACAGCGCCGGTCCGAGCGCGGACCGCAGCGCGGTCTCGTCGACTTCGAGGTGGAGTCGTGCTCCGCTGATCCGGGTCCGCAGGGTCGATGCCAGCTGATCGCGCGTGAGTGTCATGGTCGTGTCGTTGACGCGGATCTTCACGGGGTGGCGGAGAATGCTCCGTGCCGCCCGGGCGGCGCGCTGCACCTCCTCGGTGTCGATGGTGGGCGTTGTCGGGCCGATGCGGAGTTCGCCGATGTCGGTGCGACCCGAACGCAGCGCCTCCAGGATTCGTCGCTCGGCCTCGCCTCGATTGATGCCGATGCCGCGCCGCGGGCGGATCTCCGCGACCTGGGCGCCGTCGAATCGCAGCCCGCCGTCGACCAACCCCTTGCCCGTGGCCCCGACCCAGACGTCGATGGTCTCGGCCAGGCGACGTCGGTCGTAACGAACGACGAGGGGCACGCGATCCGGTCGGAAGCGCCGCAGCACGGTTCCGCCGATGGTGTCCAGCGGATTGGCTGAGCGTCCCGCTCGTCGAGCGGCCCGGACGGTGGCGGCCGCGTCGACGTGATAGTCGATGTCGTCGGGTCGGAAACTCAACGCCTGGCTGCCGGCGTGGGCATGAATCGGCTGGTTGCGCAGCCGCTCGGCCAGATCCTCCACCTCGTGGAGCGCGGTCCGTTCGGTGTCGCCGCCCACCCGCGTGCCGGCCACGGTGATCCCCGGGAGCACCCGGTCCCGGTTGGCAATTCGTTCGGCGAGTGACAATCCGACCAGGACGAGGGCGCAGCAGGCGGCCAGGAGCGCGAGCAGCGCGACGCGCTGGTTCTGCCACATCCGTTCGAGCGCGACACGTCCCTGGGGTTCCAGGGGCGCGAGCGGCGGTCGAACCGTGGGCACGGAGGGTGGTTCGTTGGCCAAAGCACCGTGAAATTAGTGGACGGTCCCTCCGCGTTTGCAGTCGGCCTCGTCCGGTCGGGGTTGCCGATATCCTCCGACTCTCGTCGTCTGGGAGGTTTGCAACATGTCGGTACTCGAAGACCGTTCGGCCGATGCGCTCCGCGAGTTCGCGACCGCGTGGTTGGCCGAGCAGTTGCCCGAGGGTTGGATGGCGGCCGTGGACCGGGGCGACGAGGGCGCGGTGGCGGAGCTGCGCGGCGCGCTCGACTACGACGACTGGTGCGTCCGGCTGGGTGAGTCGGGACTCGCCACCCCGACCTGGCCCGCCGAGTACGGCGCGGGCCTGTCGCTCAACCCGGGTGAGGCGAAGCACGTGAACGACGTGCTGGCCCGGTACAAGGTGCCGCGTCCCTACAACATCATCGGGATCGGCATGGGGGGCCCGACCCTCATCGCGTGGGGCACCGAGGAGATGAAGCACCGGTTGCTCCGACCGTTGGCCTGCAATCAGGAGATCTGGTGTCAGCTCTTCTCCGAACCGGGAGCGGGTTCGGACGTCGCGGGCCTCGCGACTCGGGCGGTACGCGACGGCGACGAATGGGTCGTCAACGGCCAGAAGGTCTGGACGACGGTGGCCCACATCGCGCGGTGGGGGATGTTGCTGTGCCGCACGGACCCCGACGTCCCCAAGCACGGCGGGCTGTCGTATTTCGTCGTGGACATGCATCAGCCGGGGGTCGAGGTTCGCCCGCTGGTGCAGATCACGGGCGACGCCGAGTTCAACGAGGTGTTCTTCAACGACGCGCGCGTACGCCACGACTGGATGCTCGGTCGCGAGGGCGACGGCTGGAAGGTCGCGATCACCACGCTCATGAACGAACGCGTCTCGCTGTCGGGCGCGGGCTCGATCGGCGGCGAGGCGGTCGGCGGGAGTCCGGTGAGTCGACTCATGGAACGCGCCAAGGGCACGACGGACCCGATCGTCCGTCAGCAACTCGCGCAGGCCTACATCGAGAGCCGGCTCATCCGGTTGAACAACGAGCGGGCGGCGAACAAGCGCAAGAGCGGTGGCGAAGCGGGCCCGGAGGGTTCGATCACCAAGCTGATGCAGGCCGAGTTCAACCAGCGCCTCCAGAACCTGTCGCTCCAGATCGAGGGCGCATCCGGAATGGCCTGGGAAGGCTCCCCGTTGTCGAAGACCGAGCGGGTCGGTCGCAGCCCGCAGGTCGATCCGGATGCGCTCGTGGCGTTCGGATTCCTGCGGGCCCAGGCGAACACGATCGAGGGTGGCACCTCCGACGTGATGCGCAACATTCTCGGGGAACGGGTCCTGGGTCTGCCGAAGGAGCCGGACTCCTCGCGCGAACTGCCCTGGGTCCAGGTGCCCCGGTCGGCATGACGGTGGTCGCGCACGGTCGACGGCGCTGACCCCGTGGACCGCAGGCTCGCCCGATTCCTGCGCAAGCGAGGCGCGTCCGCGGCTGATCTCGAATCCGCCGAACGCGACGGGACGCTCACCCTGCTGGCGATCGATCGCCTCTTCGTTCCGGGTGAGCACCATCTCGACTCGGACGCGGTGGCGGCGCGCAGTGGCATGCCGGCGGACACCGCGACGATGTTGTGGCGCGCGCTCGGGTTTCCCGACGTGCCCGACGGTGTGCCGGTGTTCACCGACGAGTCCGTCGAGGTGTTGCGGTTGTTGCAGTCGCGCGCCGAGTCGCTGCTGTATGCGGAGGGCGACGACGACGCGTTGGTGGCGCAGGTGCGCGCGGTGGGCTCGGGACTCTCGCGGGTCGCGGAGGCGATCTCCGACCAGTTGGCCGAGGGCATCCTGACCGCGCGCGCCGACGGCGTGGACGACGCCACGATCGCACTCGAACTCGTCGACACGCTCGATTGGCCGACGTTGGCTCGTCTGAACGACTACGCACTGCGGGTTCAGTTGCGGGCCGCGGTCTGGCGGAAGGTGCTCGGCGATCAACGGCTCGCCGGCGAGGTGCCGAACCTGGGAGTCGGCTTCGTCGATCTGGTCGGATACACGGCCATCAGTCAGGAGCTCGACGGTCGTGAGCTGGCGGCACTGGTCTCGCGATTCGAGTCGGTGACCTACGACACAGTGGCCCGGCTCGGCGCCCGGCTGGTGAAGACGATCGGCGACGAGGTGATGTTCGTGACCGAAGACCCCGAGGTGCTGGTGAGCGTGGCCCTGGAGCTGACCGCCCGCACCGGTCCCGACGGCGGGCTGCCGCCGGCACGAGCCGGAGTCGCCGTGGGTCCGGCCTTGGCCCGAGAAGGCGATTACTACGGGGGAGTCGTGAACCTGGCCCATCGGTTGGTCGAGATCGCTCGACCGGGCACCGTGGTTGCCGCGGCCGAACTCGCCGAGGCGCTCGATCCCCATGACCGGTTCCAGTTCCGGCGGATTCGCAGCCGGAAGATCCGCGGGATCGGGCGCGTGGAGCTGTTCGCGGTCGCCGATCTCGGCCCGGAGACCGACCGCGAGTCCGAACCGGGTCCGGTGACGACCGGGTAGGTTCGCGGCATGGTCGATGCTCCACTCTGTCTGCTCTCGGTCCACGCCCACCCCGACGATGAGGCGTCCAAGGGTGCCGGAACCGTCGCCAAGTACGCCGCGGAAGGCATTCGTGGCGTGCTCGTCTGTTGCACCGGTGGGGAGGAGGGCGACATCCTCAACCCGGCAATGGACACCGAAGAGGTCCGAGCCAACCTGCACGCGGTGCGCATCGCGGAGTTGGAGGCGAGCGTCGCAGCCATCGGCTACGACCGGCTGCACCTTCTGGGGTACCGCGATTCCGGCATGAAGGACTCCGACGCGAACGCGCACGCCGAGAACTTCGCCAACGCGCCGCTCGACGAAGCGGTCGGACGGTTGGTGCGGATCATCCGGGCCGAGCGGCCGCAGGTGATCGTCACCTACGGTGACGAGCGCGAGTTCTACCCCCATCCGGACCACGTCCGGGTGCACGAGATCTCCGGTCCGGCCTTCGACGCGGCGGGTGACCCGGATCGGTTTCCCGACGCCGGCGAGCCCTGGCAGCCGAGCAAGCTCTACTTCACCGGGTGGTCGGCCCGGCGGGTGCGCGCGCTGCACGAGGCGTTCCTCGCCCGGGGCGATGAGAGCCCGTACGCCCAGTGGTTCGAACGAGGGTTCACCGAGGCGCGCGACGGACGGTTCACCACGTTCATCGACGTCAGTGACCATCTCGCCAACCGGCGGGCGGCACTGCTCGCTCATCGCACGCAGGTGGATCCGGACGGGTTCTGGATGCGGCTCCCGGACGACGTCGTGCGCGAGGTGTTCCCGTGGGAGGAGTTCGAACTGGCGCGCTCGCTCGTCGAGACGGGTACCCCCGAGGGCGAACCCGAGGACGACCTGTTCGCGGGGCTGCGGTCGGTCACGACCACTGCCCGTTGATCCGGCTGGAGGGCTGATGACCAAGTACCTGACCGATGCGTGGTTCGACGAGGCTCGGGGGCTGGCCGCCGGCCAGCCCGAACGCCCGGGTGCGTCGGCGCGGATCCAGTACGTCGTGACCGGTGGTCCCGACGGTGACATCAAGTACTGGTGGCGCCTGGAGAACGGGAAGCTGCTCGAGAGCGCGGCCGGTGTCATCGACGAACCGGACTTCACCTTGACGTTGTCGTACGAGGACTCGGTGAAGATCCAGCGCGGTGAGCTCGACGCGAACGCGGCGTTCATGCAGGGACGGATGAAGGTGACCGGCAACATGGGCTCGCTGATGCAGCTGCTGCCGCTGACGACGTCACCCGAATATCTGGCGCTCCAGGCCGAGATCCGGGCCATCACCGACTTCTGAGGCGGCGCCGCCCGGCCCGCGGTGGGGCGAGGCCGGTGCCTGTGCGACACTGGATCGGTGAGCGTTCGTCGGGGGCGATCAGGCGCGATCCTCAGCGTAGGTGTGGCCGCCATCGTCGGCCTGGGCGGCGGGGGTGCCTTCGGTGACGCGCCCCGCGCCGCGGCGGACCCGGGAGCGGATCAGGTCGCGGCGCCCTCGGGGGCCTGCGGCGACGGACCCGAGTACCGTGCTTCGCCGTCGGCCCGGGCCATCGGTCCGCGTCGCGTGAAGGGTCGGACCCCGAAGTTCCGCGACGTGTCCGGACGGGTGGGTCTCACGTTCGCGCGGGCGCCCCTGTGTGGTGCTCCGGGCTGTCTGCTCAGCGAGCCCGAACTCCGGGCCGAGTTCCCGGGAGTGTCGCTGCCGGTCGGCGACGCGTTGAACGGCGCGCTCTGCCAGCTCGAGCGGTTCACGGGCGGCGTGGCGGTGGGCGACGCGAACCAGGACGGACTCGTCGACGTCTACGTGCCCCGCCTCGACGGCCCGGGCCGGTTGATGCTCGCCGACGACGATGGCTTCCATGATGCGACGGCAGGTTCCGGGCTCGAGGCGCTCCCCGAGGCGTCGGTCGGTGCCGCCTTCGCCGACATCGACAACGACGGCGACGAGGACCTGTTCGTCAGCACCATCGCGTCGCATCGCTACTACCTGTTCGTGAACGAGGGCTCGGGACGGTTCACCGAAGCGGCGCAGGCTCGGGGGACGGCGCTCGAGAACGGCAACATCCACATCGGGTACTCGATCGCCGTCGGTGACTACGACCGCGACGGTTTCGTCGACGTGTATTTCACCGAGTACCGGGGCGCGTCCGGCGCGACGCCGATCGCCGCCTCGGATGCCCGGCTCCTCCACAACCGCGGCGAAGCGCAACCCGGCTACTTCGACGACGTCACGACCGCGGCGGGGGTGGCGATCGAACGGACGAACGATCCGGTCTTCGCCTTCGGGGCGACGTTCGCCGACCTCGACCGGGACGGTTGGCAGGATCTGCTCGTCGCGGGAGACTTCGGCACGAGTCATCTGTTCTGGAACCGTCACGACGGGACCTTCGCCGAGGGCACCAAGGCCGCGGGGCTCGGAACCGAGGAGAACGGTATGGGGCTGGCGGTCGGCGACGTCAACGGTGACGGTCTCGCCGACGTCATGGTGACGTCCATCTTCGATCCGCGTGGCTCCTCCTTCACCGACGGCGGCAACTGGGGTGGGAGCGGCAATCGGCTGTTTCTCGGACTGGGGAAGCGCACGTTCCGCGACGCCACCGATCTCGCCGGGGTTCGCAACGGCGGGTGGGGCTGGGGAACGGCCATGGTGGACACGATGAACCGGGGTCGGCGGGACCTGCTGCAGGTGAGCGGGGTGGACTTCCCTGACATCCCCCTGGCCAAGCCGTTCGCGGGCGGTCGGAGTCGCCTGTGGCGCAACGACGGCAAGGACGGGTTCACCCAGGTCGCGGGTCCTGCCGGGTTCGACGTGATCAACGCACGCGGACTCGCGGTGCTCGACCAGAACCGCGACGGTCGCCTCGACGTCATCGCGGTGCAACCCGGTGCGCGCCCGGTCCTGCTGCGGAACACCAGTCGGCCGGCGCACTATCTGCGCGTCGAGGTCCGGGGCACGTCGTCGAACCGGGACGGACTGGGAGCGGTGGTGAGTGTCCGCCCGAAGCGGCGCGGACCGTCGACGGTCATCGAAGTCGGCACCGGGACCGCGTTTCTCGGTCAGAGCGAACGGGCCGTGCAGGTCGGTCTGGGAACGCAGCGAGCGCGAGTGGACCGGGTGCAGGTGCGATTCCCCGCGAGCGGCAAGGTGGTGACGATGCGGAACGTCAAGCCCGATCGAACGTTCGTGATCACGGAGCCCACGTGATCCGGAAGCGCGGTCGCGTCGTCCCGATCGGGTTGGTCGTCGCGACGATCGCCCTCACCGCCCTCTCGGGCGGGGCCGACCGGGCGGGCGCGGCCGACCGGTGTCGACGGGGTCGGACGACCGACTGCGTCGGCGTCGACCTGTCACGGCGAGATCTGCGCGGGTGGGACTTCCGCGACTCGGATCTCCGAGGCGCGAATCTGTCCCGATCCGACCTGCGCGGTGTCGACCTGCGCGGCGCGCGTCTCGATCGGGTGAACGCGACCCGTACGGATCTGCGCGGCGCGGATCTGCGACGGAGCGGCTGGGCGAGCGGCGCGCTCGAGGGCGCGGACCTCCGCCGCGCTCGCCTCGACCGCGCGCGGTTCAGTGCGGCGCGGCTCGGTCAGGCGGACCTGCGCGCCGCCCGCTTCGGGCTCAGTTTCTGGACCGATGCGGATCTCACGGACGCGCGGATGCGCCTGCGAGACCTGCCCGCGGTCGGGCGGTGCGACACCGTGTTGCCGGACGGGACGGTCGCGTCGTGCGCGCGACCGTTGACGGGGAACCGATCCGCGGAGCCGCGTCGGGTCACCGGCTCGCCGGGCCTCGTCGTGGACCTGACCCGACTCGTGATCCGGCTGGTGCAGCGGGATCGGCTGAACCCACCGGTCGCGTCGCGGGTGTACGCGCTGTCGGGGCTCGCGCTGCTCGAGACCGTTCAGCCGAATGCCCTTCCGGTGCGCGACCTGGCACCGATCCCGGCCGCGCCGCGGCAGGTCGACGAACGCACCGTGGCCGCCTCGGGCGCACCGCTCGTGCCACGCGCGCTGTCGCAGGTGCCGTCCACCCGGGCGGCGTTCGCCGCGTTCCGGGACGATGCCCTGGCGGCGGCGGCCGACCGCGTCTCGACCGGTCGCTTCCGCGCGTCGGTGCGCTACGGGCAGGGGGTGGCGACACGACTGATCGAGTGGTCCGCCCGCGACGGGTTCGCGGAGACGAGGACCCGCCCGTATGTCGCACCGACCGGTCCGGGGCGGTGGGTTCCCACGCCCACCACCTTTCAGGCCGCCCAGGAGCCGTGGTGGGGCGATCTGCGGCCCTACGTCGTGAGCGGCGCCTCGGAGTGCGCCGCGCCGGCGCCACCCGAGTACTCGACCGATCCGGGCTCGGAGTTCATGACCGAGGAGCGTGCGGTCTACGAGACGTCACGTTCGCTCACCCGGGATCAACGCGCCATCGCTCGATTCTGGAACGACGATCGCGGTCATACCGGCACTCCCGGTGGTCACTGGGTCGCCACCGCGAACATCGCGATCGACCGCCGCGCCCTGTCCCTCGGCGACGCGGCGCGGCTGCAGGGGGCGGTCGGCGCGGCGGTGGGCGACGCGTTCATCACCGCGTGGGCATCGAAGTACCAATGGAACCAGATCCGACCGGTGACCGTCATCCGAGAGTCGATCGACCCCGACTGGGCGCCGTACCTCAACACGCCCCCGTTCCCGGACTGGGTGTCCGGCCACGCGACCGTGTCCGGCGCCGCCGCCCGCACCTTGACCGAACTCGTCGGACCGATGGCCTACCGGGACGAGGGATTCAGCACCGGCTCCGATGTCCGGGCGTCCTTCTCGATCCGGCCGCGCCGGTTCCCGTCGTTCATGGCCGCGGCGCGACAAGCGGCCAAGAGTCGGGAGTACGGCGGTATCCATATTCCGAAGGCGAACGCGGCGGGCCTGGACGCGGGCGAATGTGTCGCGCAGGCAGTGGTGGACGCGCTCGGGCCCGCACCCGCCCGACGCGATTCGAAGCGTCAGGCCGCCACTGCGGCCGAACTACGCGCCGCGGCACCGGTCGTGCTCGGACACGTCGCGGCCGCGACGGTGTCACCGGTGGCCGACCGATCGCTCCACGGCGCGGCGGCCGAGGACGCCTACCGGGCCGTGGCCGCGGCGATCGGGCCGTATTCGGGAACCGTGTCCGCCGTCGGCCGCGCGCCGGACGGTCGCTACCTCCGCCGCATCGAGGCGCAGGCGTTCAGCGTCTCGGAGTGGCCGGCGTCGACGGCGACCACAGGGAGTCAGCGGGCGGTGGGTCGACAGTTGGTCCAGGACACCCTCGATCGCAGTCGGCGCTTCCGGGACCTCACCGTCGCCCGGCGTGAGGGGTTCGTGCAGGTCGACGAGACCCACTGGGTGAACCCGGCCGCCGTGACGGACCATCGAACGCTCGACCCGCGTGCGCCCGAGGCGTTGATGTACTCACCGGGCCCCGGAGCCCGGCGGTTCCTCGGCGCGATGTACCTCGCGGACGGGGACCGTCGGGGGCCGCAACCGGGTGGCCCGGACACGACCTGGCACTACCACGTCTTCGGTGCGCCGGTCTGCATGATCCAGGGGGGATTTCCACTCGAGCTCGCGGCTGCCGACGGGAGCTGTGTCCGCGGCCGTCCCGAGCTGCGGTCACCGGAGATGCTGCACGTCTGGGCACATCGGACCGACGATCCGTTCGCGTCGTCGATGGCGGCGACGGATCACGCCGGTCACCATCAGTGACCGATGACGGCGCTCACCGGTTGGCGCGTTGGAGGTCTCGGAGCTCGCGGTAGCCGATGAGGGTGACCGACGCTCGGTCCAGCAGGTCGGCGAACGCCGCGTCCTGACACAAGGTCGCGTGATCCTCGACCCGACCGGCCCAGTCCGGGTGCGATGCGCGCAACTCGTCGGAGTCGACGGCCGGATGCAGGAACACCTCGGTGATCCCGGGCCGGAGATCGAACAGCACCCGCTCGATGGTTCGGCGACCGCCGATCGGGACGTCGACCATGTGGTCGGTGAACACGACGCCTTCCTCGGCGGCCAGTCGACGGAACGGAAACCCCACGCGGTGTTCGGAGCTGGCGCCCGAGAGCCGGAGCGGGAGGGCGAACTCCACGGCCAGTTCGAGATAGACGTCGAAGAACTCGGGGCGCAGTTGCAACGTGCCCATGTGGCTGTCGAGGTGTGACACGTCGAAGCCCCAGAGGATCGCCCGTTCGATCTGGGCCCGGCACTCCTTGCGGACCTCGTCGAGGTCGGCATGGTCCCAGACGTCCTCGATGGTGCGGGGGAATCCACCGTCGCCGTCGAGCAGGCTCGGCGCTCGGGTGATCGGACCCCAGCGGTAGTTCTTCCACTCGGAGTTCAACGTGAGGTGGACGCCGATGTCCTCGCCCCGATACATCGCGGCCGCGTCGCGCGACCACGGGCACGGAACCATGAGCGTCGCGCTGGTCGCGACGCCGGATCGGAGCGATTCGTACACGGCCACGTTGGCGGCACGCGACGACCCGAGGTCGTCGCAGTTGATGATCATCAACCGATCGTCCGGTCGGTGACCCAACCGTTCGGCCAACGGGACCGCGTCGGTCACCGCGCTAGACCCGCTCGATCAGCGTGCCGGTGCCCAGCCCGCCGCCGCAGCACATCGTGATCAGGCCGAAGGTGCCGTCGGAGCGCTCCAACTCGTGCAGCGCAGTGGTGATCAATCGGGCCCCGGTGGCACCGACGGGGTGGCCGATCGCGATCGCGCCGCCGTTCGGGTTCACCCGGTCCATGTCGGGCTTCAGTTCCCGTTCCCAGGCCAACACGACGGATGCGAACGCCTCGTTGATCTCCACCGTGTCGATGTCGGCCATGGTCATGCCGGTCCGGTCGAGGAGTCGGCGGGTGGCGTCGATCGGGCCCGTGAGCATGAGCACCGGGTCCACGCCGACGAGGCACTGGTCCACGATGCGGGCCCGCGGGGTGAGGCCGAGTTCCTTGGCGCGTGCGGCGGTCATCACCACCACGGCGGCGGCGCCGTCACTGATCTGACTGGAGGATCCGGCCGTGTGGACGCCGTCCTCCCGGGCGACGGCCTTCAGCTTGGCCAGGGCCTCGAGCGACGTCTCGCGCAGGCCTTCGTCGCGGTCCACGCGGTGGGTCGTTCCCGCGGGCTTGCCCTCGGCGTCGAGGTCGGGCGCGTCGAGGCCGAGTACCTCGCGTTCGAACCGACCTTCGGCCCAGGCGGCGGCGGCCCGCTGCTGGGACTGGAGACCGAACGCGTCGCAGTCGGCGCGGGTGATGCCCCAGGCGTCGGCGATCCGCTCGGCCCCCTCGAACTGGGAGGTCGGCTCGTAGCGCGGGAAGTAGGAACGCGGCAGCGGGCGTTCGAGGTCCTTGCTCATCGTGGCGCCGAGCGGGATCTTGCTCATCATCTCGATGCCGCAGCTGAGCGCGGTGTCGACCGCGCCGCCCTTGACCAGCGCGACCGCGAGATTCGTGGCCTGTTGTGAGGAACCGCACTGCGCGTCGACCGTGGTCGCGGCGACCTCCATCGGGAGTCCCGCGGCGAGCCACGCCGTGCGGGCGATGTTGAACGTTTGCGGACCGATCTGACCGACGCAGCCGCCGACCACTTGGCCGACCGCGGCGGGATCGAGGCCGGATCGTTCGAGCGCGGCGACCTGGACGGCGCCGAGCAGATCGGCGGGGTGCATGGTGGAGAGTCCGCCGTTGCGCTTGCCGAGCGGTGAGCGCACCGCTTCGACGATCACGACATCCGAATCGGCCAGGGCAGTCATCTGTGCCTCCGCAGGAGAGTGGTTTCGGGCTCCGGATCGTAGTGCCGGTCGCGCCGGCCCGAGCCGGGGAGCCGCGGGTGGCGCTCGTGACGCGTGCCACGCCTACGAGGCGTCGAGCACGACCTTGCCGAAGTTGGTGTCCGCCTCGACCCGCGCGTATGCGGCCTCGGCGTCGGCCAACGGGACGATCTGATCGACCACCGGCGCGACTCGACCGTCTGCGAGCATCGGCACCACCTCGGCGACGAACGCGTCGGTGGCGGCGGCCTTGTCAGCGATGGATCGTGGCCGCAGGACCGTCCCGTGCATCTCGCCGCGCTTCTGCATGAGTCCGAGGAGGGGGACCGGCGGGTTCCCGCCGGCGAGGGTGCCGACGATGACGATCCGGCCGCCCGGGGCAAGGGCGTTGACTTCGGCCGCGACGTACGCGCCGCCGACCAGGTCGATGACCACGTCCGGCGGGCCACCCTGTTCGAGGATCTGGTGCGCCAACGTGAAGGGATCGAGCTCACGGGGCACCAGGATTCCGTGGTCGAGTCCGAGGGCATCGGCCGCCTCCAACTTGGATGCGGTGCGGGCGGTTCCGGTCACGGTCGCGCCGAAGGCCTTGGCCAGTTGCACGACCGCGGTGCCCACGCCGGATCCGACCGCGTGCACGAGCACGTGCTCTCCGGGTTGGAGGCGGCCGCGCGTCCGCATGGCGTCGTGCGCGGTCACGAACACCTCGGGGACGCCGCCCGCAGTGACGAGGTCCAGCCGTTCGGGGACCGCGGCGCAATGACGCGCGGGAACCACGACGTACTCGGCCTGCGCACCGCCACCGGTGACGCCGAACACGGGCGCGCCCACCGCCGGGGTGGTGACGCCTTCGCCCTGGGCATCGACGGTCCCGGCGAACTCCAGGCCGGGGATGTCGGCGGGCATGCCCGGCGGTGCCGGGTAGAAGCCGGCCCGTTGCAACAGGTCGGCCCGATTGAGCCCGGCCCCGGCGACCCGGACGCGGACCTCGCCCGGTCCCGGTGCCGGAGTCGGGCGGTCCTCGATCCGCAGGGTTCCGTCACCGGGGCTGATCAGTGCACGCATCCGGCGACCGTACTCGGGGCCGTCGACTCCGGGCCGTCGACGGTCGGGACGTCGACGGCATGTAGGTTGCGCCCGTGGCCGATCTGACCATCGTCGACGACGAGGGTGCCAGCGTGGAACTCGACGCGGTCGAGGCGGAGACGCTGATGAGCCTCACCGACCGCTTCGACGCCGCGACCACGTCGGCGTGTCCGGATTGTCGGAGCCGGGTGGTGTCGGTGGTGGCCCTCGCCGATCTGCTCGAGGCGGCGCCGCCGCACCCCCGCACCGGGGATCTGCTCGAACTCGCGGACGATGCGCCGACGCTGCACGTGTACGTCGTCGACCGGGTCGCGCTGTGCGCCCATCCGCGGTGGCGCGATCCCGGACACGAGGAGTGGACGGACGCGGTCATGCCCCCCGGGATGATCCGCCGCCGGCCCTGAAGGACTGCCCCGGCTGGGGGAGGTCGGTCAGGCGAGGGTGGCGAGTTCGGCGAAGGATTCCCGGAGCAGTTCGACGAACCGGTCGGGATCGATCACGGCCGCGGGGTCGGAGTTGATCCCGAGGTGCAGTTCACCGCAGTAGGACATCATCGTGACGTTGACCGGCACCCCGGCGCGCGGGCCGAAGGGGTAGCTCGCCTCGATGCGGCCGCCGCCGAGATAGAGGTCGATCGGGCTGCCGCGCAGGTTCGACGTCGCGAAGTCGATGGTGCGGGTCTGCGCGCGCAGGAGCGAGACGAGCGCGGCGGTGGGCACTCCACTGGCGGCCGCCGCGAGGAGGTCGGCGGCGTCGAGGGCCGGTTCGGCGCGGATGGTGTGGAGCGCTTGGTGGACGGCGTCGAGATGGTCGGCGACGCCGATCGCCGGCGTGGGCACGAGCACGCGGGTGGGTGCGAATCGGTTGGCGCTCGCATCGCCGCGATCGCGCGTGCTGACCGGCATCGCCATCCGCAGCTCGTCGACGTCCTCGCCGAACTCCCGATGGAACGCGGCCAGCGCGCGGGCGACGCCGGTGACGAACACGTCGTTGACGCTCGCGCCGCGGGCCTTGCCCACCCGCTGGAGGGGGTCGAACTCCACGGCGAGGTGGTCGTAGCGGCGCGCGAGCGAGCGGGTGGCGAACAGACGCGAGCGACCCCGTTCGGTGACGAGGACCTGGCGCCGCAACGAGCCGACGAACTCGAAGGCCCGCCGGGTCAGGCCCGGGAGCTCGGCAGGCCGGGTGCACGTCGTGATCGTGGCGCCGAGCGTGTTCCGGGCGAGCTCGAGGGTGCTGCGGCCACGATCGGCGATGGCGTCGCGAATCACGTCGACGGGTCCGTCCCGGTCGATCGGATCCTCGGCGGCGCCGTCCAGCCGGTCACGGCCGATGTCGTCGATCAGTGCCTGCACGCCCGATTCCGGATCCGGATCGGGCTCGCGTTCGAGGTCGACGAGGCTGAGCGAGAGCCGCATCGCGCCCACGCCGTCGGTGATGGTGTGGTGGAGGCGCTGGATGAGCGCGGCGCGGTCACCGTCGAGCCCCTCGACGAGGGTGAACTCCCAGAGTGGTCGGGACCGGTCGAGCGGTGGGGCGGTGACGGACGACGCGAGATCGAGCAGCCCGCGCATCGAACCCGGCGCGGGGATCGCGATCCGGCGCAGGTGGTAGTCGGGCTCGAAGGTGGGATCGGCTCGCCATTCGGGCGGGGCCACCCGCAACGGCGGTGAGACGACCCGCTCACCGAGCCGGGGAATGGCGGCGAGGGCCCGGTCGATGGTGGCGTGCATCCGGTCGTCGTCGGGGACGCGGTCGAGCACCGTCACATTGCAGAAGTCGGAGCGCAGGGCCGGGTCCTTCTCGACGGCCCACATGATTGCTTCGCTCGGCGACATGCGCATGGCTGAGACCTGTTCGGTGGCGTCCGACGCGTTCGGGGCATCGGTGGTGGTGAGCCTACGCCGTCGGCTCACCGACCCATTTGCTCAACAGGCGACCGAGGATCAGCCCCAACGCGGCGCCGCCGACCACGTCGGACGCGTGGTGCATGCGCACATAGACCCGGCTGCCGGCCACCAACCCGGCCAGGATCCACCACGGCCCCCGCCGACCGGGCCGGGCGAGCAACGAGACCGCGGTGAACGCCGCGGTCGCGTGGCCGGACGGGAACGAGGAGGTGATGGGTCGGCGCATGCCGTAGGGGAGTGGGCCGTCCTCGGTGTCGGGCGCGGGTCGGGTGCGCTTGAACATCGCCTTGATCGGTCCGTTGGTGAGCGCCGACTCGAAGCCCATGCTGGCGCCGTAGCGGAGCGCGTACCCCACGTCGCCGGTGCGGACCGATCGAGCCAACCCGATGGCGAACCACAACGTGCTGTGATCGGCCGCGGTCGACAGCGGGTAGAAGATCCGATCGAGGGTCGGAGAACGGACGGCTTCGACCGCGGTCTCGACGCGCTCGTCGAACCGGTCGATCGCGGGGTGCACTAGGCCGACGAGGTGGCCAACGGGAGCGAAGGCTCGATCATCTGGCCGGGGCCGAGGAGTTCGGCGGCCTGGAGCGGATCGCCCCCGTACGCGGGGCAGTACGGCTTGTACGCGCACCAGTTGCACAACGGCCCGATACTCGGACGGAAGTCGTCGCGCTCGCAGGCGCGGCCGATCGCCGACCACAAGGCGTCGGTCTTGCGCATCACGCCGGTGATCGACTGGTCCGACGGAGTGGTGATGATCGCCTCGGGCTTGGACAGATACAGCAGCTGCACCCGGACCGGGCGCTTGCCGAGCACGTGCTCGACCATCGCCGCGTACATGTGCACCCCGGCCAGTCGCTTGATCTCGTACTTCTCGCCGGGGACGGAGCCGGTCTTGTAATCGGTGATGACGAGCTCACCGTCGGGATCGAGTTCGAGCCGGTCGATGATGCCGCGCAGCTGTACCGTGCCGATCGTGGCGGCGAGCCGGAGTTCGAGCCCGATCGGCACGATCGTGGTCGGGTCCTCGAGCTCGAAGTACTTGTGGACGAGAACCTCGGCGTCCTCGTGGAACCGGTCCCACTCGTCGTCGGTGAGCTCGAGATCGGCGAAATCGGGATGGAGGGCGAGTTCGGTGCGGGCCCGGGCGAGATCGGTGAGCGCGTTGGCGGTGGTGCGGTCCGGCCCGTCGCGCAGCATGAGCAGCTCGAGCGCCCGGTGGACCAGCGTGCCCTTGCTCGCGGCCGCCGAGGGCGGTTGGGGGAGCCGATCCAGGTAGGAGAAACGGAACGCGAGCGGACAGTCCTTGAACGCCGAGAACGACGACGGTGACAACCCTCGCGGCTTTCCTACTCCCATGGGGCCAGGGTACCGGGGAGGTGTGACCACCGCCGGGATGACCGTCGCCGGCCCTGCTCGGGGTGAGATCTCACCGTTTCGGTGCGAACTCACACCATGAAGCATCGAGCGCGGTCCGCACCAGGCTCACCAACCGTCGGGGGTCCCCGGCGAGATCAGGCGTGACCTCGACCACCGTGGCGCCGGCGAGCCGCAACGCGTTCCGACGAGCCGCGTCGCGATGGCGACGGGCGACGCCGGTGTGCCACCGATCGCTGTCGTACTCGATGACGACAGGCGGATGGCCCGGATACGCGAGATCCACCCAGCGAGGCCCGTCCATGGTGCGGACCTCGTACTGGCGGACCGGTTCCGGCAATCCGCCGTCGGTCAGGGCGCGGGCGACCCGGACCTCCCACCCACTGTCGGTGTCGCCCAAGCGTCGATCGAGAAGTCGACGGATCCGTGCTGATCCCGCGACGCCGGTGCCGAGTCGTGCATCCGCCCGCCATCGCAGTTGGCCGACGGTGAAGAGCTGGCGGCGCAACGCATCTTCGATGGCCACCTCGAGCGCCGGAGCCGGGGTTGTCGCCGCGAGGTCGAGCACGGTGCGCAGCGGAGAGGTCACGGCAATGCGGTGCATGGTCGCGAGGTCGGCATCGATCAGGTCGTCGGTCCGGTGGACGATCACATCGGCGTGGCTCAGACCTCGGTTGCGACCGACCGTCAGGTGGAGTGCCTGGGTGACGATCCCTTCGAACTGCCACAACCGTCCGGCGCAGACGTGGGACAGACGGCCACCCGCCCAGAGCGTCGCGGCCAGGCACCGCTGCCGGAAGCTGACCGGCACCGCGCTGACCCGGTAGACGTTCGGGAGCACGCGCTGCCACCGGCCGTTGTCCAGGCGGGCCGAGATCATCCGGCGGCTGACGTGGTGAGCCTCGGCCTCGGTCGCGGTGAAGACGCCGTACCGCTGCGCCGCGAAGCGCTCGAGCTGAGTGACCGGAGAAGTGGACATATCGACCATCCAACTCGCGGGGTGTGACACGCGGTGTTGCTTCATGGGGTGAGATCTCACCGTTTCGGTGCGAACCCACACCATGAAGGCGTGGTCGATAACCTCCGGCCGGTCTGAAGGAGGACGTATGAAGGTCGATGGGGGGATCGGTTCGATCTCGGCGAGTGGGGCACAGGGTCTGGCAGGGATCGGGTCGGCGGCCCGAGCACAGGAGGAACTCGGCTACGACGGGATCTGGTCGGCCGAGACCAACCACGACCCGTTCTATCCGCTACTGATCGCGGCCGAACACACCGAGCGCATCGAGTTGGGCACCGGGATCGCGGTGGCGTTCGCCCGCAGCCCGATGACGCTCGCCAACACCGCGTGGGATCTGCAGGGCTATTCCGGTGGCCGGTTCATTCTCGGGTTGGGCAGCCAGATCAAGCCGCACATCGAGAAGCGGTTCTCGATGCCGTGGTCGTCGCCCGCGGCGCGCATGCGCGAGCTGGTGCTGGCGATGCGGGCGATCTGGGCCAACTGGCAGGACGGGACGCCGCTGCAGTTCGAGGGCGAGTTCTACCGCCACACCCTGATGACGCCGTTCTTCAACCCGGGTCCGATCGAGTGGGGCCCGCCGAAGGTGTTCCTCGCGGCGGTCGGCGAGAAGATGACCGAGGTCGCGGGCGAGGTGTGCGACGGCATCATCCTGCACGGTTTCACCACTGAGCGGTACGTCCGCGAGGTGACCCTCCCGGCGCTCGCCCGCGGCTGGGAGAAGGCTGGCAAGACCCGGGCCGACTTCCAGCTCTCCGGGCCGCTCTTCGTCGTCACCGGGACGAACGACGAGCAGATGGAGAAGGCTCGCGCGGGAACCAAGCAGCAGATCGCGTTCTACGGATCGACCCCCGCGTACCGGGGCGTGCTGGAACTGCACGGCTGGGGTGATCTCCAGACCGACCTCAACGCGCTCTCGAAGCAGGGGAAGTGGGTCGAGATGGGCGAGCTCATCGACGACGAAATCCTCGAGACGTTCGCCGTGGTCGGTGCGCCCGAGTCGATCGCCGCCGAACTCTCGGCGCGCTACGGCGACATCGTCGACCGGCTCTCGTTCTACGCCCCCTACGAAGCCGATCGCGAACGCTGGGCCGCGGTGATCGAGGGCCTGAAGGCTGACAAGCGCTAGCTCGCGGAGGTTGTGAGGCCGAGGGTGATCAGGGAGCCGATGCGGCGGGGGAGTTCGGCGATGGCCGAGATCGGGGCCTGACGTTTCGGCATCCGCAGGTGGGGCCGGTCGGACGCGATCGCATCGGCCATGGCCACCGCGACGACGTGCGGGTCGAGGTCCCGGGAGAGGCCGAGGCGTTCGAGCCGACGCACGCCGTTCGCCGTCGGCGCGTACTCCCGCAGGTGATCCATCATCTCGGTGGCGACCGGGCCGACCTCCACGAGCGTGGTCCCGACCCCGGTGTGCTTGAGTTCGGCGCGCAGACCGGCGGTGAACTGGTTCACCCCCGCCTTCGTCGCGCAGTAGGCGATGACGCCCGCGCTCGGGAGTGATCCGCCGATGCTCGACACGTTGACGACGTGCCCGCGACTGCGCCCGGTCATGCCCGGCAGGATCTGCCGACAGAGCTCCGCGGTGGCGATGAGGTTCACACCCACCACGGCGCGAAGTTGCGCGGCCGTCATGGCCGTGAACGAGCCGGTGTGGTCGAGCCCGGCGTTGTTGACGAGCACGTCCACCGCGCCTCGGTCGGCCTCGATGCGAGCGATCAGACCGTCGATCGCCGTCGGGTCACCGAGATCGCAGGGGTATGCGGCCGCGCGCGTCTCACCGATGGCGCCGACGAGCGCGTCCAGCGCGTCGGCGTCGCGGGCGACGAGCGCCAGCCGCGCGCCGCGGTCGGCGAGGACGTGGACGAGTTCGCGACCGATACCGCGGCTCGCTCCGGTGAGGACCACGTGGGCACTGTCGAGTTGCATCGTTGCTCCCGTCGCTCGCCGGTGCGGGGATCGTAGGGTCTCCCGGGCGGAAGCGACCTGGTGCCGATGGCGGGCGGGCGGGGTCGTGCGCCTGCCCGATCAGCCGAAGTGGATCTCGGTCACGGGATGCAGCTCGATGGCGTTGTCGGCGACGCCGGTCTGCGTGTGGACGAAGTCGAAGAAGCCGACCCCGGTCACGGTGACGCGTTGCGACACCGACTTGGCCGAGCCGGACACCGCGAACTTCCGGTCGAACGCGCCTCGGACCGCGGTGATCTCGCGGCGGAGTCGACTCCCGACGGCGCAGTCGGGCGACGGCATCTCGGCGATCATCGTGTTCCCGCGGGTGTCTTCGAGCACGAGGTGGTAGTCGCTGTCGTCTTCGCGGAGGTACGTCGTCAACGTCGCGCGGACGGAGTAGATCGTCGTCTCGACCGGTGCTGTGCGGGTGCCCGTATTTGCGGGCCGGGGGAGCGAGCTCAGTCGGGCGATCGTCGTGGACTTCACGGTCTGCAGATCGATCGAGGCGGCGGCTGGGTCGGTCGCGGTCTTGACCGCCCACCGTTGGCGGCCGCAGCGCACGGTGGGTTCCAGATCCCGTTCGACGTGGTTGGTGCGGGTCGCGGGTGTGGGGGTGCGCCGGACCGGTCGGGACGCGTGATCGAGCGCGGTGATGCCGAACGCGCTGGCCGCCACGATCACGCCGCTGAGGCCGGCCGCGGTGCGCCCACGGGTCCTCGCAGCCGTCATGTGACGGGCTCCGTCCCGGTCGCGCCCGGGGTCGCGTCGCGCTCTGCGGCATCGCCCCGCCGACGGCGTGCCGTCGGCTTCGGTGGTGCGGCCGCGATCAGGCCCTTCTTCGTGGTGTAGCCGGCGGCCGAGACCCCGGTCAGTGCGACGAGGGTCGCCGGCAGATCGGGAAGCCCCTGGCCCGGGTGGGTCAGGAACTCGACGAAGAAGAACGCCAGGGCCAACAGGTTGAAGACGAAGTATTGGAAGTCGAGCAGGTCGAGCTCGCCGTGATCGTTCGACGCGACCTCACGGAGGCCCTGGATGATGCCATCGCGATCGTCGTCGATGGCCGGCTTCGTGTCGTCGCCATGGTCGTCGACCTGCGCCTGCGTCATCGCCTTGGCCGCGATCGCCACCGCGACCGGGAATCCCATGAGCACGAAGTACTGACCCTGAATCCCATGGTCGACGAGCCTCTCGAATGCGGCGCGAGCCTGCGCCGCTTCCCGGCACTCGCCCGGCGGATTCTCGGCGTCACAACCCGACGAGCGGCCCCAGATCAGGAGGAATGTGATCGCGAAGAAGACGGCGAACGTCCACAGCACCGCCTGGACCTTCGATGTCGAGGCGCGACCGTCGGTCCCGATCACCAGGCCGCCGAGGCCCCGTCGCCGAGCCATCGCGGGAGTTGCCCCTTCGGGTGGTCGGGTGCCGATGATCGCCCGTGCGACGATGAGCAGCAGGGCCGTACCGCCGAGTACGAACACCAACGCCCAGCCGCGCGTGACGACGAAGGTCGCGCTCATGCGGCGAACTCACTGGATGATGCTCTCATCTGCCCTCCCTGCCTCGGAGACCGTGATCGTCGCGCCGTCCGCCCGTCGCGTCAACCGCTGGGCGCGCCAGGTGAGCGACGACTCGTTGACCACCGGTGACCCTCGCCCGTACGGTGCGGCGATGGACCTCAACGATGTCGACGCCATCCTCGCGATGACCAATGCCGCGCCTGACGAAACGCTCCACGGTGTGAGTTCCGACGCCGGAGCCCTGTTCACTTCGGACTACGCCAAGGGCGCACGCCCGCAGCTCGAGAAGCTGTACGAGAAGGCCAAGACCGGCCAGTGGAACGGTTCGACGGATCTCGACTGGTCGATCGATGTGGATCCCGAACGGACCGCGGTCGAGCTCGGTGCGCGCGACGGCCGTATGAAGTACGTGCGGGCGATCATGGACGAGAAGGGCTCGCCGGTCGCCCGCTGGGGCGAGCAGGAGTTCAACCGGTACGCGGTCGAGAACCTGGCCCACCGGGCGAGCCAGTTCCTCCATGGGGAGCAGGGTGCGTTGCTCTGCACCGCTCGGATCGTGGAGACCGTCCCCTGGATCGACGCCAAGTACTACGCGTCGACCCAGGTGATGGACGAAGCCCGCCATGTGGAGGTGTTCGCGCGGTACCTCGACGAGAAGCTCGACACGCGGTATCCGATGAACGCGCACCTCGGCGCGCTGATCGACGACATCCTGTCCGACTCACGGTGGGACATCACCTACCTCGGCATGCAGATCATGGTCGAAGGGCTCGCCCTCGCCGCGTTCGGCGCGATGTACCAGACGACGAACGAGCCGCTCCTCAAACAGCTGTTGCGGTACGTGATGTCGGACGAGGCGCGCCACGTCGCGTTCGGAGTGTTGAGCCTCCAGGAGGCCTACGCCGAGATCTCCGGTCCGGAGCTGCGCGAACGCCAGGAGTTCGTCTTCGAGGCCGCGGTGCGCATGCGCGACCGGTTCCTGCACCAGGAGGTGTGGGAACGACTCGGCGTGTCACCCCGCGAGATCGTGCCCTACTTCGTGCGGCAACAGAGCGAGGAGGAGGTGCTGTTCCAGCGCATGCTGTTCGCCAAGATCGTGCCGAACTGCAAGAAGCTCGGCCTGCTCGACGGTCGCGACCGGTGGCTGCGCGACCGCTTCACCGAACTCGGCGTGATCGACTTCGAAGACCACGTCGACACGAGTGAGGAATACCTCCGGCTCGATGCCGTGTCCGGAGTCTGAGGCGCCTCGATCGCCGGAGTCTTGGACCGGGTGGTGCGCGTACGAACTCCGACGTCCGGGCGACTCAGGTGGAGCGAGGGGCGAGTCGGTCAGTCCTCGAGTCGGTCCAGGGCGGCCCGCGCCCGGGGTGCCCACTCGAGGTCGTAGTTCGGTCGGTCTCGCAGCGCCGCGGTGAGGAGCCGTCGGGCCCGGGTGTCGTGACCGGCCCGGGCCTCGATGAGCCCGCCCTGGGCCCGCAGCACGGGGTCGGCCGTGCCGAATCGGAGCGCGGCGCGCGAGTGGCGGACGGCGGCCGCGAGGTGGCCGGTGCGGTATTCGGCCCACGCGAGGATTCCGGCGGAGTGAATGTCCTGACGGGCCGCGAAGTCGGTGCGCGCGGCGGCCAGAGCGGTCGCCGGTTCCGTGTCGGCGAAGAACGACGCGAGGTGGCGTCGCTCCGCCGGGAACCGTCCGAGTTGCTCGTGACCGACTCGGAGCCCCAGCGCAACCTGTTCGCGTGCGGCCGCGGTGTGCCCGAGCGCGCGTTCGACCTTCGCCAGCTCACCGTGCAGATCCGCTGCAGGTGTGGTGGTGACCAGACTCCGGTAGCGGCGTCGGGCTTCGGGCAACCGGCCTTGCTCCACGCGGACACGGGCGAGGAGTTCGAGGCTGGGAAGGTGTCGGGGTGCGATCCGCAGCCCCGCTTCGAGGTGCTTGCCCGCATCGACGATTCGTCCCGCTTGGAGCTCGTAGTTCGCGAGCTGGAACCAGTAGAACGCGGCGTCGGCCGGCCGCTGATCGAGGTCGCCGACGGCGATGAGAGCGCGGCGGGCGGCGTCGACGGCCCTCGTCGCGTCGCCGTCGAGCTGCGCGACCCGTGCGGCGCGGCTTGCGACGGTGCCCGAGCCGGGCAACATCGCCGCGAGCCCGTCGTAGGTGGCACGGGCCGCCCGGTACTGGCCGAGTTCGAACTGCGCATCGCCAAGGCTGACGCGAGCCGGTATCGACGCCGGATCGCGGTCGAGAACTTGCCGAGCGAGCGATGCTGTCGTCGCGAATTCATGTTGCGCCGCGAGCGCGCCGGCGAGCCCGAGCAGGGACTGGGCGTCCCGAGGGCTCTGCGCAACTGCCGTGCGGAACTGTTCCTCGGCCGCCTCGTAGCCCGTGAGGTCGCCCGACTCGGCGGCCTGGGCCATCAGGGATCGCGCGTAGAACCTCCGGGAGGGCAGGTCGATCCGATCGGCAGCCACCCGTTGCGCCCAGAACCCGACCGTCGTCGCAATCGCAGGTGTGCCCGTCGATGCCGAACGCATGACGACCGGATCCGGGAGTGGCGTGCCGACCGGGCCGGGCGCATCGGGACGGGTCACGGCGATCCCGACCGCGATGACCGCGGCGATGACGACGGCGACGAGCGCAGCACGAGCAGCGTTCGGGAAGTGGCGGTTCGGGACGAGCACAGGCTGGACGATCATGGTGTCTGCTCCGTGGGTGGCGCGTCGGGGGTGGGCGGGCATTACCCGCCCACCCCCGACGTCGACGCGGTCAGTTCTTCGGTGCGAGGTACGGGAAGCTCGCCGTGAAGGCCGAGTCGTTCCCGACACAGTCGGAGGTGAGGACGGCTCCGACCCCGAGACCACCGGTGACGATGTTCAGCTCGGTGTCGATCACGTCGTCGTCGAGTTTCCGGCCGTTGAGGTCCGCGAAACCGGCGTTCGACGACGTGTCGATGGTGAGCACATCGGGCAACAACAGGTTGGCGATGCTCGTCGCCTGTTCGTCGTTGTAGCCCGTCCCATCGAGGCCACTGAGGGTCTTGAGTCCGGTGACCACGGTCGAGAGCCACCGGGATCGGTCACTCTGGGGCTTGGTCTGGTTGAACTCGTCCTTCCCGGCGGCGGGAATGAACACGGTGTTGATCGCCGGTCGACCCATGCGGTCGATCGTCTCACCGTTGAGGCGAGTACGACCCCAGACGCCGATCGCGTTGCCACCGAGCCACCGGCTCGGGACTTCGACCGCGATCGCGTTCGTGTTCAGTCCCTTGAAGAAGTTGGTCGCATGGGCATCGCAGAACGTGCGACCTCCGCCTTCACCGACGACCTGGTCCTTGAACGCCTGCAGGTCGAAGAAGAACGGATCGTCGGCGAGGCCGGCCCACGCCACGGCCTGGTCGGACTTCTTCAACGACAACACCTTGTCGGTGTCGCCCTTGGCCTTGTACTTCTTCGCGACGTCGAACTCGACTTCGACCGACTGAGATCCGGACTTGGAGGGTTTGCCGAAGGTGAAGTCGATGTAGCCGTTCGATCGTGCGTCCCCGTCGTTGTCGACGACGATCTGGTACTTGGCGTCAGGATGGAACGTCGTGCCGTTCTGCGTTCCTGCGAGCGGATTCACCGTCGCGATCAGCACGGTGTTGGCCGAGTTGTTGGGTGAGCGGAACGCGTAGACGTCGTTGATGTCGGTGCGACCGTCGGTTTTGACCGCCGGGGCATCGAGGTGATCGGCGGCGTACGCACTGGTGCCGACGCCAATCGAGGTGGCAGCGAGCGTCAGCGCGCCCACGCCAATGAAGAGCTTGCGCATGAGGAACCTCCCAGTCCCGTTGAGTGTGACGGGACTGGTTCGGTCTCGGCGCTCGCGCGGATGACCGAGCGCCAAATATTTCTGCCCGTCGGCTCGGGTGGTGGAGGGCTCAGTCCGGGATGACCGCGAGCGCGTCCACGCCTTCGATGGCGGCGATGGAGCGTTCCATCATCGAGCGGGTGAGTTCGACGCCGCGGGCGTCGGCGGCGTCGAGGGTCGAGGTTGCGATCACCGGGTAGACGAACGCCCACGCCACGCTCAGGCGGTAGTCCTCCCAGGCCTGGTCGAACTCGTACCCGCCGACGCCGTTGGCCTTCAGCTCGTCGAGCCAAATGCGGAGCAGCCCCTCCTCGTGGGCGGAGCGGTCTGCCGGCCGGAGGCTCTGGGCCACGAAGTAGGTGAAGTCCTTGATGCCCTTCGCGACCGAGATCAGCTGCCAGTCGACCGCGAGGAGGGGGAGCTCCGCGTCACCGGTGAAGAACAGGTTGTCGCCGCGCCAGTCCCCGTGCGTGAGCGTGACCGGCGATTCGCACAGCCGATCGCAGAACCAGCGGAACCGGCCGGAGTAGCGGGCCCCGAACTCCTTGATGTCGTCGGACATCATCGAGCCGTAGGTCTCCAACGCGATCGGCCAGGCCGCGTCGTAGCTCATCGAGACCGCTTCCGGGAACGGGGACTCGTTGAGCGGCCGCAGGAACGGGCTGGCGAGCAGATCCGGGTGCTCCCACCACGTCGCGTTCAGACGGGCGAGCCCGCGCACCGCGACCTCGGCGTCGGCGAGTTCGATGCCGGTGATCTGGTCGGCCTGGCGATGGTGACCGAGGTCGTCGAGCAGGAGCACGAAGTCATGGCTCTCGGGTTCGAACTCCACGTGATGCGCCGGTGGCGACATGCCGCCGCTCGTCTCCGCCAACTCGCGGTAGAAGCCACATTCCTTCTGGTACATGTTCAGGACCATCGCGACGAAGCGGGACTCCTCGGTGGCGCCCGGCAGCTTCGCGATGAGCGCCGCGGGGCCGGTCGCGCCGGCGGCGTACGTCGGCACGACGCGGTACAGCTGGCCGATGAGGCCGACGCCGAGCCCGACCGGTTCGGCGGCGACGGCGACGATCTCCTGCCCCAACACGCGGCTGAGGTAGTCGGCGGTGATGTCCTCGATGGTGGTCATCTGGTCGCTCCATATCGGTGTGATGAACTCACGGCGCGTCCGCGGTTCACGATGCGATCACCGAAGCGACCGGTCCGGCGAGGAGGATCCAATCCCAAGAGGTCTGGTCGGAGCGCATCTGTTCTACTGGGATGACAAGAGGTCGGTCACGTCCTCAACGGTACCGCCAGCGATCTGATCGATGACTCTGTCGTCTCTGACTTCTCCGGAAGAAGCCAAGACGCCATCTTCAACGAAGAACAAGCTCTGACTATTGACGATCGTGTAGGCCTCACCAGCGGTCGTCTGCACCCGCTTCAAGACAACAACGAGCTCGTCACCGGGTTGCGCCCAGCGCATCCCGTCAGGCGAATAGGGGAATCGAGTTGCCTGATCCTCGGGGACAGAACCGGCTGGGAACAGGCTGTAACCCTCCTGCAGTATCCGGATGGTTTCGCCTGCGTTGCCGAACAGTCGTCCTTTGACCTCAGCGGTGAGTTCACGGAACTGTATGGCGGCGTCCTTGCCGGAGGTTCCACCCACTCGGCCGTCTTCCTCGACGGCCATGACGCGAGCATGAACAACGAGATCAGCGGACGATTTGATGTCATCAATATCAGCGAAGATCGTCGACCACTCGACGTGGGAAACGACGGGATCAGTTGCTTCCCTCGCAGTGGCGTTCGCTGCCCCGTCGAGTTGTTGAGGTGGCGTCAAGACTCCACCGTCGTTGGACGCACCACAACCCATCACGGCCACGATCAGCACGTATGGAACAAGGCGTTGTCTCGCTCGTCCTCTGTTGCGCGCGGAGATCCTTTTCATACTGCCCTATCTCGTGCCGCCTTGGGCTCTTTGATCAGTGCCAGTGTGTCATCCCGGAAGTCTGGCATCGAAGGCCAGCATCGAGGCGACTGCACGGTCCGGGTCGTCAAGCGGGCCGAAATGGCCGTGGCCGTCCCAGACTTCGAGGGTCGCGTGCGGCAGTCGATCGACGATGCGGGCCGCGAACCCCGGCGTGATCGAGCGGCTGTCACCACCGCAGGCGACGAGGGTGGGCGGGGCGACCTCGCCCAACCGGGCGAACAGACCGTTGGCGGCGCCCATCATGTAGATGTTCGCTTCGTGCTCGGGTCGGCACTTGAGCTCGACCCGACCGTCGGGCCGGTCGCGGAAGCCGTACTCGACGTAGGCGCGCAGCGAATCCGGGTGCAGGGAGTTCATCGGCGGTCGAGAGCCGTACGACGTGATCGCGTCGGCGCGTGAGGTCCAGACCGCTCGACGTTTCCGGGCCGCGTTCGACATCGGATTGTCGGGGTCGGCGGGGAGCACCTCCTCGACCGGGAACACGATGGGCTCGAAGGTCCAGATGCGGCGGAGTGCGGCAGGGTCGCGCATCGCGACCATGAACAGTGCGGCGCCGCCTTTCGAGTGTCCGGCCGCGAGGAGTTCGGGGTGCGCGCGGAGGCCGAGGTGGTCGAGCACGGCGTCGGCATCGTCGGCGAACTCGCTCCACGAATACGTGGCGTCGGGGGACGGGCCCGAATCCCCCTGGCCGCGGAAGTCGAACGACCAGACCTGCCGTCCGGCGGCGACGAGCCGTTCGGCGACCGGTTGCCACACGACCCCGTGGAACCCGGTGGGGTGGGCGAGCAGGACCGGCGCGCCGGCACCGCCCCACTCGTGAATGGCGAGGTCGAGCCCGGACGGCGCGCGGAACGAGCTCTGCGCCCGCGTCATGGTCGGATCAGTGTCCGGCACGTTCGGCGGCGTGGTCCTCGATCGCTTTCGCGATCGCAGTCGCGGCGCGGTCGACGAAGACGCCGCCGCTGCCCGTCACCCAGTCGTGTGACGCCTGCACCGGGGCCAACTGTCCGGTGAAGTGGGGCATCACGTACTGCGCGAACAGCTCGTATGAGCGACGCTTGGCGTCGGGGCGCACCCAGTTGTGGTCGAACAGGAGGAACGCGCCGAAGCCGCCGTTGGAGGAGTCGACGAGCTCCTGGATCTTCGCGATGGCGTCCTCGGGCGTGCCGATCACCGCGAAGCCGCTGGCTTTGTTGTTCTCGATGATCTCGGCGGGCGTGTCGCCCGTGACCGGGCCACCGGGCAGGACATGGGTGAAGTACTTCGAGAACGGTGCGATCGCGTACCCGACGTCGCGTTCGGCCTGCTCCCGGGTCTCGGCCAGATGCATGGGCCCGACCAGCCGCCATTTGGAACGATCGGCTTCGTGCCCGCTCTCGCGGCCGAGCTCCTCCCACATGTCCCAATGGTGCGCGAGCAGGTCCATCCCTTGCTTCGCGGTGGCCGCGACCGACAGCATCCCGATGCCGTGCCTGCCGGCCGCGCGCGCACCCGTCGGGGAGAAGGACGCGGCGACCGCGATGTCGAAGCACGGGTCGCTGTACGGCCGCATCTGGAGGCGAGCCTCGTGCACGGTGAACCACTCGCACTCGTAGGTGACCGTCTCGCCCCGGAGCAGGCGCATCATCACATCGAGCGCCTCCTCCATGCGGGGGCGCTGCTGGTCCGACGGGATGCCCATCATCCCCGCGTCGGAGGTGAGCTGGCCGGGGCCGACGCCGAGCATGATGCGCCCGCGCGTGAGGTGGTCGAGCAGGACCATCCGGTCCGCGAGCATCAGGGGGTGGTGGTAGGGGAGAGAGCTGACCCCGGTGCCGAGCTTGATGTGCTTCGTGCGCTCGGCGGCGACGGCGAGGAACACCTCGGGCGACGCGATGATCTCGTACCCGGCCGAGTGGTGCTCACCGACCCAGGCCTCGGCGAACCCCAGCTGATCGAGGTGCACGATCGTGTCGAGGTCGCGTTCGATCGCGAGCGTCGGGTTCTGACCGACGGGGTGGAACGGGGCCATGAAGGTTCCGAAGCGCATGGCCCGCATTCGACTCGGCCGGGACCGGGCGGGTCAAAGCGGCCGGGTCAAAGCGGCCGGGTCAAAGCGGCCGGGTCAAAGCGGCCGGGCTACTCGGTTCCGGTGGTGGCGCAGGCGACCGGTGCGGGCGCGGTGAACGCCGGCAACTTCGCGGGAGCGCGCGACAGGGAGAAGTCGAGCACCTCGGCGAGGTTCTTCGCCTGCTTGTCGCGGAGGGTCAGCGGTTCGAGGCCCCAGCGCCACTCGATCATCCGCAGAATCGAGCAGTGCTCGTAGGGCCCGGCCGACACGACCGTCTTGGGTGACCACGGCGAGATCACGATGCAGGGCACCCGGAAGCCGAGCTGCTTGTAGTCCGGGTTCGGTCCGGGCGGCGGGCCGACCGTGTCGTCCTCCACCTGCGGCGGGACGACATGGTCGTAGAAGCCGCCCCACTCGTCGAAGTTCACGACGAGCACCGTCTTGTCCCACTGCGGGCTCGACGCGATCGCGTCGTAGACCCGCTTGATGTAGCCCTCACCCACCTGGATCGAACCGTACGGGTGATCGTCGCTCGACGTGCCGGCCTCCTCGGCGGCGGACGTGTAATCGGGTTCGACGAGCGTGAGGTTCGGCAGGGTTCCCTTCGCGGCCGCGTCGAAGAACGCGTCGACGCCGAAGGAGATGTCGTCGTACTTGCCCGACGCGAACACCTTGGTCATCGGCTCACCGTACGAGTAGTACCCGCCCGTCAGCCCGGCGTCCTTGATGCGGTCCCAGATCGTCGTCTCGATCTTCGACTGGGGTGCAGCGGTGCCGTCGGGCAGGAAGAGCCCGGTGAAGTTGATGTCGGTGGTCGCGGCGACCTGGTAGATGCGGTTCGGCCACGTGCCCGCGTTGAGTGCGGCGAAGTAGTGGTCGAGGGTCGTGTACTGCTGGGCCAGGCCGCCGAGGACGGGCACGGCGTCCGGACCGAAGTAACTGATCGGCCAGAGGTCGACCGGCGTCTGCTGGCCGTCCTCGACCTGGGTGAAGAGGAACCCGTCGCCCTTGCCGTTGTTGTACTGGGTCTGCCCGGCCGGCCACTGGTGTTGTGGGTCCATGTACTGGCAGCCCTGGTAGTCGGTGCCGAGGTCCCACGTCGGGTGCGTCGCGCCGGTGAGGTCGGGGAACTCGAGCCCGGCCTGCTTCCCGTCCGCGCCCGGCAACCAGCCGAGCATGTGGTCGAACGAACGGTTCTCCATCATGAGGACCACGACGTGCTCGAACGGCGCGTCTTTCGGGTCGCCGAGGCCGTTCGCCGGTCGTGGCCGGGTGCTCGATGACGACGCGCGACCGGGTTTCGCGTCGCTCGAACACGCGGCGAGGGCGGCCGCGACGGCCGCCGTCGCGCTCAAGGTGAGGAACTGACGACGATCGATCGGTGCCATGGCCGGCGAGGCTACCGACCGTTCACCCGGATGTCATCGACCGTTCCGACGGGTCGGCGCGGCGGGTCGGTCGGTCACGCGGTGTCAGGGGAGTTGTGACTCGATCCAGCGGTCGAGCACGGGACCGCTCTCGAAGCTCGTGATCAGCGCGTAGCGCGGCTCGGTGCCGTTGTGGACCACCACGTGCCAGAGGCGTTGCGTGTCGACGACGAAGCGGGCGCCGCGGTGGAGCGGCACGCGGATCTCGGTGGTGGGGTCGGGCAACCCGTCGGTCCCACTCTCCATGAGGAGCATGTACGAGTCGGGGTTGTCGGTGAGTTCGAGCCAGGACCGCACCACCCAGCCGTCGGCCGGTGGGTTGAAGCGGTTGTTGTCGTCGCGGTGGAACGAACGGATCGCGGTGTCGTAGCCCTGCGGTTCGAGTTTGATGATCCGAACCCGGCCGAAGTTCGCACCGACGCTCTCGACGTAGGTCGCGATGGTCGGGCAGCGCAGAGCGTTGCTGGTGAAGCGGGCGTCTTTGTCGGGACGCTCATCGCCGTCGTTCCAGAATCCGCGGCAGTCGAGCTTGCCGTCGGCGGTGGCGATCGGCGCGAAGTTCGTGTCGCCGCCGCTCTTCCAGTCCATGTATTCGAGGTCGACGAACTCGGCCTCGGGCACGGTGAACGGCGCGTCGGTCAGGGCCACGACGCCGCGTTCGGCCATCGCCGCCGGGCGGGGATGGGGGGTTTCGCGGGGGATGGCGACGGACCAGTGGTCCTGGTTCGGCCACCAGCCGTCGGCCGGTCGGGCGTTCGCGGCGGTGTCGAGGGAGGAGGTCACGGGGGAAAGTCTACGGACGGAACCCGGAATTGCCAGGTTTCTGGGCCCCGCACCGAGAAGTTGTGACCCAGGTCCCGAAACCGGACATCCCGGATATCGGGGCCTGTCGACCCGGTGGGTCCCGAAGCGCGGCCTACGGCCGCGGCAGGTGGATTGGGCCGGTGCGGGCGCGGCGGGGGGCGGCGAGGTTGGCGAACTCGCACAGGCGCGACCGGGTTTCGCGGGGGTCGACGATGTCCTCGACCAGGAACACCTCGGCGGTCTTGAACGGGTCGCGCGACTTCGCGAGCCGGGCCTCGATCTCGGCGCGCAACGCGGCGGGATCGTCGGCGGCTTCGAGCTGCGCCTTGTAGGCGGCCTCGATCCCGCCTTCGAGGGGGAGTGATCCCCACTCGCCGGACGGCCACGCGAACCGGTACGAGAGCCGACTCGCGTTCTGGTGCGCGGCCCCGGCGACGCCATAGACCTTCCGGATGATCACCGAACACCACGGCACCGTCGCCTGGTAGATCGCGGCGAGCGCCCGCGCGCCGTGGCGGATCGTGGCCTGTTGCTCGGACTGCGTACCGATGACGAACCCGGGGTTGTCCACGAGGTGGATCACCGGGAGGCGGAACGTCTCGGCGAGGTCCACGAACCGTTCGACCTTGCGGCTCGCGTCGGCGGTCCAGCCACCGCCGTAGTGGTACGGGTCGTTCGCGAGCACGGCCACGGGCCAGCCGTCGATCCGGGCGAGACCGGTCACGGCCGATCGGCCCCACCTCCGTCCGATCTCGAAGAACGTCGACTCGCCGTCCTGGCCGCGATCCACGACCGCGTCGATGATGGCCCGCGCCTGGTACACCCGTCGCCGTTCGCGGGGGATCGCGTCGGCGAGCGACGCGTCGGCGCGGTCGGGATCGTCGGTCGGCTCGGTGCGCGGTGGAAGTTCCTCCACGCTGCTCGGCAGGTAGGAGAGAAACGCACGCGTGCGGGCGAACGCTTCGACCTCGCTCGCGACCTCGTCGTCGACGGCGCCGTTGCGCGTGTGGATGCCGCTGCCACCGAGTGTTTCCTTGTCGACTTCCTCGATGCCGAGTCGGTTCACGACGGGCGGTCCGGCGACGAAGAGCTGGCTCGTCCCCTGCACCATGAGCGAGTAGTGACTGGTCACGACCCGAGCGGCCCCGAGACCGGCGACGCTGCCGAGGCAGAGGCTCACCACCGGCACGCGGCCGAGGTTGGCGACGACCCACTCCCAGCCGGGGTTGAACGGGACGAAGCTGCGCCGTTCGGTCTCGAGCGTCTTGACGCTGCCACCGCCGCCGGACCCGTCGACCAGACGGACGAGCGGCAGCCCGAAGTCGTGGGCCATGCGCTCGGCCATCACCTGCTTCTGGAAGATCGACGCGTCGGCCGCGCCGCCGCGGACGGTGAAGTCGTCCCCGCCGACGACGACCGGTCGCCGGTCGATCCGGCCGCGTCCCATCACGAAGTTCGCGGGCATGACCCCGGTCAGGTTGCCGTCATCGTCGCGAGTGGCGCGGCCCGTGAGCATGCCGACCTCGCGGAACGACTCCGGATCGAGCAACGCATCGATGCGTTCGCGCACCGTCAGCTTCCCGTTCGCGTGATGGCGATCGACCTTCTCGGTGCCACCCATCTCGCCGGCCAGCGCCCGGCGGCGTTCGAGTTCGTCGAGTTCGGGTTGCCAAATCGAGTCGTCGCTCACGCCCCGAACCTACGCGCGATTTCCGCGCGACGAGCCGGCTGGTTGGGGGACCGGTGTCGAAGCGCTCTACCTTCGGGGTCGTGTTCCTGGCCCGGCGTGAGATCCTGCGTTCGAAGGCGCGCTTCGCGCTGCTCGCCGGTGCGATCGGGCTGCTCGTGTTCCTGATCATCTTCGTCCAGGCCCTCACTGGCGCATTGATCCGCCAGTTCATCGGTGCGATCGACCATCAATCCGGCCAGGTGCTGGTGTACGGGTCCGATGCCCGCAAGAACCTCGAGGGGTCGCGCGTGCCGCCGGCGACGGTCGACGCGGTGGGCGCGGTCGAGGGGGTGAAGGCGGCCGGTCCGATCGGTCAAGGCACTTTCTCGGTGCGGTCGGGGGGCGCGCTCAACGACACGACGATCTTCGGATACGAACTCGGTCTTCCCGGTGAGCCGACGACGTTGATCGAGGGCCGGTTGCCGCGCGCCGATTTCGAAGCGGTCGCGAGCGACGGCAGTGCCGACAAGGGCTTCGCCCTCGGGAACTCGGTGCAGCTGGAGAAGGGTGATCGGACCATCCGCATCGTCGGCATCGCGCGTGACATCAACTATTCCGTGAATCCCACGCTGTTCACCACGTACGCCACCTACGAAGCCGCCCGCCGCGATGCGAGTCCTGGCGTGCGCGAGGTCATCCCGTCGGCGGTTGCGGCAACCGTGGCCCCCGGATCCACGCCCGAGGCCGTTGCCGCCCGCATCAATGAGACGATCGACGGGGTGGAAGCGCTGACCCGCGCCGAGGCGGTCGCCCAGGCGCCCGGCGTCGCGAACGTGAGTGAGTCGATCGGGCTCGTCGTGCTCCTGTGCTTCTTCGTCGTGGTGATGGTCGCCGGGCTCTTTTTCCTCATCCTCACCGTGCAGAAAGCGCCGGCGCTCACCTTGCTGCGCGCCATCGGGGTCCGGGCGGGCTCATTGGTGCGGTCGTTGCTCGTCCAGGTCGTGGTCGTCGTGGTCGCGGGTCTGGCCGTGGGCACGCTGCTCGGCTGGTTGAGCCTCAACGTCGCCGGCAACAACCTCGGGGCCCGGGTCGAACTCGGTGCCGTCCTCCAGACCGGTGCCCTGGTGCTCGGCCTCTCACTGCTTGCCGCGCTCGCCGCCGCGCGCCGGGTCCTGCGGATCGATCCCGTGCGCGCCACCGTTCCCGGAGGGATCGAAGGATGAGGAACGCCGTGCGCGAACTCCGTCGTCGGCCCCGCCGGTTCTTCGCCATCACGGCCGCGCTTACGTTGTTGACCGTCCTGTTGCTCTTCCTCGGTGGTCTGCTCGACGGGTTGTATCTCGGTGGCACCGGTGCGCTCCGGGCCCAGCGCGCCGACGTCGTGGTGTACTCGGCCGACGCCAACAATTCGATCATTCGCTCCCGCGTGGGGCCGGAGCTGCGGGCGACCGTGGCCGCCGTTCCGGGAGTGACCGCGACCGGTGGTCTCGGCATCAGCCTGCTCGGCGCCGTGGTGCCCGGGGAGGCGGATCTCGCCGACGCCGCCGTGATCGGGTACCAGCGCCCGCCCGAGGGGGTGCCGGCGGTGCCACCGGCCGGGGAGGCGTGGGCCGATCGGCGGCTCGAGGCATTCGGCGTCAGGCAGGGCATGACCCTCCAGTTGGGTCCGCAGCAGTTCCCGATCCGCGTGCGCGGGTGGGTCGAGGACACCAACTACCTGCTGCAGGGGTCACTCTGGGTGTCGCCGACCACCTGGCGCTCGGTACAGAACGCGAGTCGCCCGGACGCGCAGTTCGCGCCCGGGTCGTTCCAGGTCCTCGTGGCCACCGGTACCGGCGACGCCGCCGATCTGGCGCGCCGGATCGACGCGGCCACCGCCGGGTCGACGAAGACGCTGACCAAGGACGAGGCCGTGCTCGCGTCGCCCGGGACCCGGCAACAGAAGTCGACGTTCAACGGGATCATCTTCGTGACGTTCGCGGTCGTCGGCCTGGTCGTCGCCCTGTTCTTCGCGCTCCTGACGCTGGAACGCGCGCCGATCTACGGCGTGTTGAAGGCGCTCGGCACCACGACCCGTCGGCTGTTCGCGGGGGTGCTCGTCCAGGGGTGCGTACTCGTGGTGGTCGCGTTCGCGATCGGCGCGGCGATCACGTTCGGGGTCGTCAGCCTGTTGCCGGCGCGGATCCCACTCCAGCTCGAAGGGTCGCGTGCCGTCACGACCCTCGTCGGACTCTTGCTCACCGGCGCGATCGGGAGTGCGTTGTCACTCCGCCGGATCGCCCGCATCGATCCGGTCACCGCCATCGGCACCGGAACCTGAGGAGGCCCCGTGCCCGCACTGCAGCTCGAAGCGGTTTCGAAGATCTACCAATCCGGCGACGACGAGATCGTCGCGGTCGACGCCGCCACCATGACCCTCGGCGGCGACGAGATGGTCGCGCTCGTCGGCCCGTCCGGATCGGGCAAGACGACGCTGATCTCGATGGCCGGCGGGTTGCTGACGCCGACGCGCGGTCGGGTGACGGTCGGCGCGACCGACATCACCGAGTTCTCGGCCAAGGAACTCACCCGGTTCCGGGCCGAGAACATCGGGTTCGTGTTCCAGACCGTCAACCTGGTGCCGTTCCTGACCGCACGGGAGAACCTGTTGGTGGTCGGCGAACTGACCGGTGGTGGTCGGGCAGAACGCAAGCGCGCCGGGGATCGTGCCGATCAGCTGCTCGACGAGCTCGGTCTCGGACGGCGGCGCGCCAACCTGCCCGCGCAGCTCTCGGGCGGTGAGCGCCAGCGGGTCGCGATCGGGCGCGCACTGATGAACGAACCCGACCTCGTGCTCTTCGACGAACCTACGTCCGCCCTCGACACCCAACTCGGCGAGCAGGTGATGGAGCTGATCCGCTCCGAGGTGAAGGGACGGGGGACCGCGGCGGTGATCGTCACCCACGACCAACGGGTGACCCGGTATTGCGACCGCGTCCTGACGATCACCGACGGCCGTCTCGCCGAGCCGGTCGGTGCGTCATAGACACCTAGGTACCCACCGCCGCAACCCCTCCGACTTTTGAACGAAGTTGTACACGGGGCGGTACAACTTCGTTCAAAAGTCGCTCGTGGAGTCGTGGCGGGGAGTCGGTGGGCGTGCGTTTGACGGACCGGTCGGCGAGCCCCGAGGATGCGCGGCATGCGTGCAGCGATCGCCCGGAAGGGCCAGATGGTCGTGGGCGAGGTGGCCGAACCGGTCCTCGCCCCCGGTGAAGTCCTCCTCGGCGTCCAGGCGTGTGGGATCTGCGGATCCGATCTCCACACCCTTCGTCACGCCCACTCGATGTTGGCGTTGGCCAGCATGACCGGCGCGGAGAACCCGTTCGACCCCGATGCCGATTTCGTCATGGGTCACGAGTTCTGCGGTGAGGTGCTCGAGCTCGCGCCGGGCACCGAGGGGTCACCGGTCCAGGTCGGCGACATCGCGGTGAGTCTGCCGATGGCGTTCGCGCCGCACGGTCTCGAGCTCATCGGCTTCTCCAACAACTACGTCGGTGCATTCGCCGAGCGGATGCAACTCACGGCCGGCATGTGCCTGCCGGTGCCGAACGGACTCGACCCCAGGATCGCGGCACTGACCGAACCGATCGCGGTCGCCGTGCACGCGGTGAACAAGTCTGGGATCACCGACGGCGAGGGTGCGTTGGTCCTCGGTGCGGGTCCGATCGGGCTCGCGCTCATCGCGGTGCTGAAGGGTCGAGGCATCGCGCCGATCGTCGCCAGCGACTTCTCGCCCCGTCGGCGCGACCTGGCAGTGGCGATGGGTGCGACCGCGGTCGTCGACCCCGGCGTCGAGACCGCGATGGACGGTTGGAACCGCACCGCCGGGGGCACGACCCCCGTCGTGTTCGAGGCCATCGGCATCCCCGGCATCCTCGACGACATCTGCCGGACGGTCCCGCCCCAGACCCGCATCACGGTCGTCGGGGTGTGCATGGAGCCGGACACGTTCCTGCCGCTCGTCGCGGTGGCGAAGGAACTCCAGTTCCAGTTCGTCATCTATTACGACCCGGCCGAGTTCGGCGACACCCTGCGGCAACTCGCCGAGGGCGAGATCGACCCGTCACCGCTCGTCACCGGTACGGTCGGCCTCGACGGGGTGCCCGATGCGTTCGCCGAGCTGGCGAGCCCCGACACCCACGCCAAGGTCATCGTCGATCCGACGGCCGTCGGCACGACGATCACCGCGGTCTGACCCCGCCCGACCTCATTCCGACCCGCGGAGGGCACGCCCTGGCGTGCACGACGTGTACGAGAACGGTCAGGGGTAGGGGGTGGGGGGCGTGAACATGTGGCGGTGCCAGCGGTCGGGGGTGAGCAGCTGCGCCCGGGGGTAGTCCTCGAACATCCAGCGGGCGAAGTTGCGGCGGGTCCAGGCGTTGGTGTCGACGAGGCCGAGCACCCGGTCGGCGGATCCGGGCCTCGCCAAGCCCCGTTGCAGCCGTTGCGCGAACGAGAGGTCCCGGCCGAGGGCGCGGCGGACATCGGTGCGGTAGCGCGTCGCGATCGACCCGGGGTCGAACAACGATCGGTGGCCGACGGGCGGGTCGGGCACGTGGGTGATCGCCCGCGCCGCGAGGATCCCGGTCTCGAGCGCCTGGGCGATGCCTTCCCCGGTCAGCGGATCGACCACGCCCGCGGCGTCGCCCGCGAACAAGACGCGACCGTGTGCGAGTCGACCGGGATCGAGGCGGCTCGGGATCGGCCAGGCGCGATGCGGACCTTCGGGGGTCGCGAGGGGACCGAGCACCCGGCGGAGTGACGGGCGGTCGAGCAGGCCGCGCCATGCGGCCGCCAGCGTCTTGCCGGTCACGCCCGGGCCGCGCACCATCGCCAGGCCGACGTTGGCCCGACCGTCGGGCAGCGGGAACACCCAGGCGTAGCCGGGGAGTAGGTCGCGCTCGAAGATCACCCAGAGTCGGTCGTCGTTGACCTCGGCGAAGTACTGCCGGAATGCGGACCACTCGCCGCGTACCGGTTCGACGTCACCACCGAGCAGCTTCCGCGCCGTCGAGTAGGTGCCGTCGGCCGCGACCGCGAACGGGGCGGTTACCACCCGACCGTCGGCCAGCGTGGCCTCGACGCCGTCGGGGTGACTCTTCAGCTCGGTGAGTTCGGAGCGTTCTCGCACCTCGGCGCCGGCGGCGCGCGCATGGTCGACGAGCACGGCATCGAGGTCGATGCGGCGGATCACCCGCGCGTGTTCACCGGTCCTCGGCAGCGGCAGGCGGATCTCTCGACCCGACGGCGCCATGATCATGACGGTGCGCACCGGCGCCGAAGCGTGCAGCGCGGCGAGCGGGACGTCGAGGGTTTCGAGCAGTCGGAGCCCGTTCGTGGTCAGGCCGTCGCCGCAGGTCTTGTCCCGGGGGAACTCGGCCCGATCGATCACGAGGACCGATCGGCCGGCCCGCCGGGCGGTGATCGCCGCCGCTGTACCCGCCGGACCCGCGCCGATCACCAGCAGGTCGACGTCGGGCGACAACGGCATGTCCGCAAAATATCCGCTCGGTCGTCGGTGCGATCCGGCACTGGCTCGGCTCCGGGAACCGTCACGTTTCGAGGGATTCGCGGTGAGGTTCCTCCCCGCTTCGACATGCGCAGTAATGGGACGCCAGAATCGGGGCCGAAATCCGATGGACCGCCGATCTCCCGGCGGGTCCCGTCCAGTCTCTGGGAGCGTCCAGTATGAACGTCGTCGTCTGCGTGAAGCAGATTCCCGACCCGGCGGTACCGGGCGAACTCGACAGCGACCACACGCTGAAGCGTGAGGGCAAGCTGATCCTCGACGAATCCGACAGCTACGGCGTGGAAATGGCGCTGCAGCTCGTCGACAAGGCCGGTGGTGGCGAGGTCACGTTGATCTCGATGGCACCGAACGGCGAGGTCTCGGGCCTGCGCACCGCGCTGGCGATGGGTGCGGCCAAGGCGATCCTCGTCTCGGACGACGCGCTCGCCGGCGCCGACGCGCTGACCACGGCGAAGGTCCTCGCCAAGTGCGTCGAGCGCGCCGGTGAGGTCGATCTGGTCCTCACCGCCACCGAATCGACCGACGGGTACACGGGCACGATCCCCGCGGCGATGGCCGAACTGCTCGGGTGGCCGTCGCTCACCTTCGCCAAGGAAGTGCACCTCGAAGGCGGCACGGCGAAGATCCAGCGTCAGACCGAAGCGGGCTACGACGTCGTCGAGGCGTCGCTGCCGGCCGTGGTCAGCGTGACCGCCGGTGTGGTCGAGCCGCGCTACCCGTCGTTCAAGGGGATCATGGCGGCGAAGTCGAAGCCGGTCGACCAGGTCACCACGGGCGATCTCGGCCTGAGCGGCGACGCGCTCGCCGCTGGTCAGACCATCACGTCGGTGGCTGCGGCCCCCGCCCGTGAAGCGGGCGAGAAGATCGAAGACGACGGCGAAGCATTCCAGAAGGTTGTCGAGTTCCTCGACGGTCTCAAGGTCATCTGAGAGTAGGGGAGCAGACACGATGAAGATCTGGGTATACGCAGAATCCGAGGGTGACGCACCGACGACGGCCACGCTCGAGCTGGTCACCAAGGCTCGGGAGTTCGGCACCGTCGAGGCGGTCTACGTCGGCACCAACGCGGCGGCGGTCGCGCCGGCGCTCGGCGAACACGGTGTGGCGAAGGTGTTCGCGGTCGACGCCGGTGGCAGCCTCGCCGGGGTCATGGGGGCGGCGGCGATCGCCGGTCTGGTCGAGGCCGAGGCCCCGGACCTGATCCTGTTCGCGCAGACCTACGACGGCCGGGACGCCATCGCCCGCCTGTCGGTCAAGCTCGACCGCACCGTGCTCACCAACGGCGTCGGTCTCACGGTCGACGGCGACACGGTCACGGTCCGGTCGGCCATCTTCGGCGGGAACACGCTCGTCGACACGAAGTTCGACGGTGCGAAGCCGTGCCTCGCCGCCATCCGACCGAAGTCGTTCGCGGCCGAGCCGGGCGGAGCGGCCGCAGCCGAGATCGTCGACGTCGCGACCCCGGACGCGGGCCGGGCGGCGGAGGCCAAGGTGCTCGAGACGCACGTCGAGGAGCGCGAGGGTCCGAAGCTGGAAGAGTCGGCGATCGTCGTCTCGGGTGGTCGGGGCATCGGTGCGGCCGAGAATTTCGACCCGCTCGTCGACGACCTCGCCAAGCTGCTCGGTGGAGCGTCGGGTGCCTCCCGCGCCATCGTGGACGCCGGGTGGGTGCCGTACTCGAAGCAGGTCGGCCAGACCGGCAAGACGGTGAAGCCGAAGGTCTACCTCGCCCTCGGCATCAGCGGCGCGACCCAGCACATGGTGGGCATGAAGGGCTCGGACAACATCATCGCCATCAACAAGGACGCCGAAGCGCCGATCTTCTCGGTCGCCGATCTCGGCATCGTCGGTGATGTGCACAAGGTCGTGCCGAAGCTCATCGAGGCGATCAAGGCTCGCAAGGGCTGATCGCTCACGCACCCGCGGGTGCCCGGACATGATGAAGGCGGCGCCTCGGCGCCGCCTTCATCGCGTCCGGGGTGGGAGGGATCAGGTCGTGGCCGTGGTCGCCGGCGGCAGGCCGGCCGGACCGACCTGGACGTCGTCGACGACCCACTTCTTGTCGGGTGCGGTCAGGATGAACGCCACCTGCCCGCCCGGGCGCGTCCAGACGCAGACCTGTGAGGCGGCCGCGGCGCCGAGCGTCCGCTTGCAGCCACCCCAGGTGAGGCCGGAGACCTCGTCGGGCTTGATCTTCAGCACGGCGACTTTGCCCTTTGCCGTCGAGAGCTTGGTGATCGTGGCGGTGTTGCCGTCTTCGATCGCCTTGCGGATCTCGTGCGCGACGGTGAACGGCGGGTCGCCTGCGTCCTTGGAACGAGTGAGCTTGTAGGCGGCGAAGGCGCCACCCGCCAAGACGATGACGGCGATGATCGCGATGACGATGGTTCGAGTCGACGACGACGTGGTCGGGCTCGGATCCTGAGTTGGAGTGTCGGTCATGAGGCGGAACGCTATACGTCCCGGTCGTGGTGCCGACGCGTCAGTCGGCGAGATCCACCACGACGGGTGCGTGGTCTGACGGTTGCTTGCCTTTCCGGGCATTTCGGTCGACCAGCGCCCACGTGACCCGATCGGCCACTGGCGTGCTGGCCAACACCAGGTCGATGCGCATGCCCCGCCCCTGGTGGAAGTCGCCGCGGCGGTAGTCCCAGTAGCTGTAGAGATTCGGTGTGTCGTAGATCTTGCGGAACGCGTCGACCAGTCCCCATTCCTCGAGGCGACGGACCGCGGCGCGCTCGGGTTCGGTGACGTGGGTCGAGCCGACGAACGCCTTCGGTGACCAGACGTCGCGGTCTTCGGGCGCGACGTTGAAATCGCCGGTGACGATGATCGGATCCGTCGGGGAGTGATGGGTGTCGAGCCACTCGGCCAGTCGCTCGAACCAGGCGAGCTTGCGGTCGTAGAACTCGCTCGGGACCTCCCGCCCGTTCGGCACGTAGACGCTCACGATGCGGATCCCGCCACAGGTGGCGGCCAACATCCGGGCGTCGCCCTCGTACGGGTCGACGACGTCGGGACCGAAACCGTTCTGGGGGTCCTCGATCCCGACTCTCGACAGGATCGCGACGCCGTTCCACTGGCCTTGGCCGTGATGGACGCTCTCGTACCCGAGCGCGGAGAACGCCATCGCCGGGAACGCCTTGTCGGCGAGCTTGGTCTCCTGCAGACACAGCACGTCGGGCTGGGCGTAGTCGAGCCATTCCTCGACCCGCTCCAGGCGCGCCTTCAGTGAGTTCACGTTCCAGGTGGCGATGCGCACGACGTGTTCCTATCCGCCGGAGATGGTGTAGTCGGGGTTGCTGACCGCGAGCTTGGACCGTACCGAAGCCCGCACCGAGTCGAGGACTTCTCGGTTCCGATCGTCGAACTCGCCGGCGCGTATCCGCCGCGCGAGTTCGATCGTCTGGTCGCGAACGGTTCCGTCGTCACCGAGGAGGTCGCGGAGTCGTGCATGCTCGGAGGCGTACTGGCCCGGTCCCGCCCGGAGTTCGCGTTCCACGGTCGCCAGCACCTTGGCCGCGACTCGGGCGTGGAACGCGACCCGCCCTTCCCCGGTCATCACGTCCCGTTCGAGGTACTCGCGGACGGACTCGAGCAGTTCGACGGCCGTCGGTCGATCGTGCATCGTCGGCGGGTCGACCGGTTCCGACTCGGGCGCGGGCGACGGCGGCTCCGGATCGATGAGGTCGAGGAGGTCCCACTCCATCTCGGCGATGCGTCGGCCGAGCGCCGCGAGTTCGACCGAACGCACCAGGCCCTGGAGGTGCGAGAACGCCTGCATCTCGCAGATGACGCCCCACTTCAGCGTGCCGAACACCTCCCAGTACCGGAGGTGCTCGGGGGTCACCTCGCGACCGCCGGCGGTGGCGTACCCCGCGAGGAGTTCGTCGACGTGGCCGAAGCCGCCGACCGGTCGATCGACGTTCCCGAACCGCCAGGACTTCACACAGAGCCAGCCGAGGTCCTCGACCGGATCGCCGAGGTGGGCGAGTTCCCAGTCGAGCACGGAGCGCAGGCCGTCGTCGCCGACGATGAAGTTGCCGTTGCGGAAGTCGCCGTGGACGAGCGTGAGTGGCGTCGGCGGCAACGCCGAGGCGTGGGCGCGCAGCCAGCGCAATCCGAGTTCGAACGCGGGGTGGGGCTCTCCCAGGGCGTCGAGCACTCCCTGGAACTGCTCGATCTGGCCGGGCGCGTCCTGCCGTGCCAGGCGGGGCAGCGTGTCGAGGGGGAGCGCGTGGATCGCGGCCGCGGCTTGGGCACACTGGGCGGTGAGGTTCGCCCGGGCGGTCGCGTACTCGTCGTCGCGCAGGATCTTGCGGGGGATGGTCTCCCCCTCGATGTGATCCATGACGAACCCGGATCCCAGGCCGTCGGCCTCCTCGAGCAGGAAGCGCACTCGGGGTACGGCGACGCCGCCGGCGCCGGCCGCTCGGAGGAGTTCGAACTCGGTCGAACGGTCGGTGGAGCCGATGGTCGCGCCCGGATCGCGCCGGAGCACGAGACGGTGTTCGCCGTTGCGGGCGCTGACCGCGGTGAAGGCCCAGGTCTCACGGGACGCCCCGCCCGAGAGTCGCCGCAGGTCGTGGACCGCAACCTCGTCGTCGAGGTGACGCCGGCACGCGGCCGCGAGCAGAGGGGCGTCGACAGCGGGCATGGCGTCAAACTAGACACTCCCGAGATGGCGTGGCTCGTCGGCAGCCAGGTCGCAGACGATCCGAGGAGTGGCGCGATGGTCGACCGCTGTGATGTGGACTTGCTCGCCGAGGTGCCACTGTTCTCGACGTTGTCGGACCGGGAGCGCCGTCGCATCGCGGCAGTGGCCAAGCGGGTGACGTTCCGCGAAGGTGCGACGGTCGTCGAGGAAGGCTCGCTGGGCGGGCGCTTCTTCGTGATCCAGTCGGGGACGGCGACGGTGCAGACGGCCGGGCGCACCCGTATCACCCTCGGCCCGGGCTCGTACTTCGGCGAACTGGCAGTGCTCGATGGTCAACCTCGATCCGCGTCGGTGGTTGCCACCAGTCCGCTCGACACCTGGTCGATCGCGGAGTTCAACTTCCGTACCCTGGTGAAGCAGCATCCCGCATTGGCCGTGAAGTTGCTCGCCAGCCTGAGTGCGCGCGTGCGAGCCGCCGAGAAGTCCTTGGTGGTATGAGCTGGTACACCGAGCACGTCCTGCCCCACATCGTCGAGCTCACCTGCGGTGGGAAGCAGATGATCCCGGTCCGGCGACCGGCATTGGCCGGATTGCACGGCACCGTCGTCGAGATCGGTTTCGGGTCCGGACCCAACGTCGGCCTGTATCCCGCCGAGGTCGAGCGGGTCCTGGCCGTCGAGCCGTCGGCCCGGGCGCGGGAGATGGCCGAGCGCCGCATGGCGGACATCGCGCATCCGCCCATCGAGTTCGTCGGTCTCGACGGCGCATCGCTCCCCGTCGAGACGGCGGGCGCCGACGCGGTGCTGTCGACGTTCACCCTCTGCACGATCCCCGACATCGACGCCGCGATGGGCGAGATCGTGCGGGTCCTGCGCCCGGGTGGTGCGCTCCACTTCGTCGAACACGGTCGCAGCGACGACCCCAGGATCCAGGCTCGACAACGACGGTTCGAACCCATCCAGCGTCGGATCGGTGGCGGATGTCACCTCACCCGCGACCCGGCCGAGTTGGCGGAGCGGGCCGGATTGCAGGTCGAGTCGGTCGACCGATTCGTCCTCCAAGGACCGAAAATCCTGACCACGATGTCGTGCGGGCGGGCGATTCGGACCTGAGAGGTCGGTCAGGTTCCGCACTCCGGGAAGCTCAGGGAACGACGAAACTGGTCGATACCCGTTGTGATGTCTCCGAGCTGGAAGACTGGATTCCCTTGCTGACCCGTGCCTCGTCATTCCTCGGCGCCGCGTGGTCCCGTCGCAGTTCCCGTCCGGTGGACGGCCTCGCGCGGTTGACCGCGGACACCGACTCCGACCTCCTCCTCGAGACCATCGATCGCGATGGTGGTCTCGTGATCACCGGCCTCCTGACGCCGGAGACCGTCGACCAGATCGACCGCGATCTGGCGCCGGCCGTCGCGGCGCGCCAGCCCGGCTTCCGCGAGGGCTTCGACGACACCTTCTACGGACGCAACACCGTGCGTGTCCAGGGCATCCCCGCGAAGAGTCGGACGATGGTCGAGGAGTACCTGCTCCACCCGACGCTGCTCGACCTCGCCGACCGCGTGCTGTTGCCGTACTGCGGCGATTACTGGATGAGTCAGTCCGAGACGATCTTCATCGGCCCGGACAACCCGGCCCAGACCCTCCACCGCGACGACCTCAACTGGAATCTCGCCGCCAAGCTCCGCGTGCCGTTGCAGATCTCCTGTCTCGTCGCGTTGGGTGACTACGACGCCGAAGTCGGCGCGACCCGCGTGATCCCGCGCAGTCACCTCTGGCCGCTCGACCGGCCGATCGACGAGTCGCTCGCGGTGCAGGTCGAACTCGAGCCGGGTGACGCCCTCGTGTACCTCGGCAGCCTGGTGCACGGCGGCGGGGCGAACCGGACGGCCGACCGGTGGCGCAAGGCGCTCTACCTCGCCTACCTCGTCGGCTGGTTGACCCCGGAAGAGGCGGTCGCGGTCGGAGTCGGCCCGGAACTCGCTCGTACCCTGCCGGCCCGGGCCCGCCAACTCCTCGGCTTCGCCGGCATGCCCGAACGGGCCGCTGCCGACGACCCGGCCGAAGCTGCGCTCGCGCTCTGGCAACTCGACGCCGACGACCCCCAGGTCACCGACGGCACCTTCCGCAACCGCTGATCTGCACTTTGGCTCGTACGGTCGCCATCTCGGTGCTTCCGGATGCCGTGGGCTCCCTGCCGAGCTGCTCGCCTCCGCAAGCTCCGGCTCGAGTGTGACTCAGCGCGAACCTGCCTTCAAGTGGTCTGGCCTCATTCCACCAGCCTCGCGGTGAAGCCGGACGAGCAATCAAGGCAGCCATCCGACGGGTTTGTCGTCGATGATCTGATCGAGGTATTCGGAGAGGCCGTATCCGGTGTGGCCGTTCCAGTGCCACTCGGTCATGCCCTCCGAGATCCGGGTGACGAGTTTCTCGCCCTCGGGTGAGGTGCGCCGGTTGCGCAGCGGAATGAGGTTGAGGACCGATCCGGTGATCTCGTACTCGCGGTCGCCCGCGCCCGCCGTCACGCGGATCTCCTGGTGGTAGAGGTCCTCGCCGACCCAGTCGGTGTCGATGGTGGCGCGGTCGATGTGGCGGTACTCGCCGTCCTCCAGTGCGATGCCACCGATGCGCTGCTTGCCGTCGCGGGCGGTGACGATCGAGATCATGAACCCGCTGTGGTCGTCGAAGTTCATCGTCAGCCAGCGGTACCACCACGGCGCCTGCCAGAAGCGTGGACCCCACGAGTGGTCGCGCAGCCCGTACCCGTCGACCACCCATTCGTCGTCACCGACGCGAATCGTGCCGCGCGCGCCGACATGCTGCTCGTAGTGGCCGCGCGCGAACCCGCCGGAGAGATCCTCGGTCAGGGGTGAGCCGTCGTCGTTCACCGGCTCGCCACCGAACATCGGGGCGATGCCCCGGTAGTCGAGTTCGACACTCGCGTCGACCCAGGGGTTGTCGGTGAAGGCCTGGCGTGGGTTGGCCATCTGCAACGGCTCGTCGAGCAGGACAACCTTGCCGGTGTAGGTGGTGCGCAGTGACTCGAACGGCGTGCGCACCTCGAACTTCATGCCGCCCGCGTCGAAGGCGTCGTTGTTCGCGATCTCGGGGCGACCGAACATGAAGCCGACGCGACCGTCGGGGAGGTACAGGCACGTCGTCATCTCGGCATAGCCCTCGTTCGCCCGGTTGCCGAGGCGGAGGAATCCCCCGATCTTCTCGGCGGGGTCGTACACGTTGAAGTACATGCTCTCGTTGAAGTTCGTCGCGTCTTCGAGCGGGTGCATGTATTCGTCTTGGGGGTCCAGGCGCAGCTTCATGGGCGCATTCTTGCCACGTTCGGCGCGGGTGCGCTCGAATGCGGGTCCGGACGCGTTCGAGCGCGGCCGTGCCGACCGAGGAGCACACGATGGAGATCACGGAGATCGCGACCGGATTGCAGTTCCCGGAGGGTCCGGTCTGGATGCCCGACGGGACGCTGCTGTGCGTGGAGCTCAAGGGTCGCACCGTCGTTCGGGTGCACCTCGACGGACGGGTCGAAACGGTGGCGACGCCGGGTGGGAGCCCGAACGGGCTCGCCATCGGGCCCGATGGCGCGGCCTACGTCTGCAACAGCGGAGGTTGGGGCTTCTCGGAGGTCATGGGCATGACCGTGCCCGACGTGCGTCAACCCGGCGACTACACGGGCGGTCGCATCGAGCGCGTCGATCTCGACACCGGTCAGGTCACCGTCCTCTACACCGAGTGCGACGGCAACGAGCTGGTCGGTCCCAACGACCTCGTGTTCGACGCCGCGGGTGGCATGTGGTTCACCGACCACGGCAAGCAGCGGGGCCGGGTACACACCATCGGCGCGGTGTACTACGCGGCCGCGGACGGCTCCGAGATCCGGGAGGTGATCTTCCCCCTGGATTCGCCGAACGGCATCGGGCTCTCGCCCGGCGGTGACCGCCTCTACGTCGCGGAGACTCACACGGGACGGGTGTTCTGGTGGCCGATCGAGTCGCCGGGCGTGCTCGCCGCGGGTGGCCCGGTGGGCAACGGCGGCACGCTGCTCGCGGGTCTCCCCGGCATGCAACTCCTGGATTCGCTCGGGGTCGACAGTGCCGGCAACGTCGTGGTCGGGACCATCTTCAACGGTGGGCTCACCGTGATCTCGCCCGACGCGGACGGCTCGGGCATCAACGGGGTGGAGCACATCCCGCTGCCCGATCTGCTCGTGACCAACGTCTGCTTCGGTGGCCCCGACCTCGCGACCGCCTACGCGACCTGTTCGGGCACCGGCAAGATCGTCTCCCTGCCCTGGCCGCGCCCCGGGCTGGCCCTGGAGTTCTGAGCGATCTGACGAACTCGGCGCCGGCCGCGTAGCGTCCCTCGCCGCGTCCGTTCGTCCAGAGGAGCTTGCCGTGTCGGGTCCGTTGTCGGGAATCAAGATCGTCGAGATCGCCGGAATCGGGCCGGGGCCGTTCGCGGCGATGATGCTGGCCGACCTGGGCGCCGACGTGATCCGCGTCGATCGGGCCCAGACCGTGACCGGCAACTTCGACCGGCAGAATCTCGAGATCCTCAACCGCGGCCGCCGGTCGGTGGGCGTCGACCTGAAACACCCCGACGGGGTCGAGACGGTGCTCCAGCTCGTCGAACAGGCCGACGCCCTCATCGAGGGCTTCCGTCCGGGGGTCGCCGATCGGCTCGGTATCGGACCGGACGCGTGCCTCGCCCGCAACCCGAAGCTGGTCTACGGCCGGATGACCGGGTGGGGCCAGGACGGCCCGTACGCGCCGGCGGCAGGGCACGACATCAACTACATCGCGCTCGCGGGCGCGCTCGGCCACTTCGGTCGCGTCGGGGAGAAGCCGACCCCGCCGATCAACCTCGTCGGCGACTTCGGCGGCGGGGGGATGCTCATGGCCTTCGGCGTGGCGTGCGCGCTCGTCGAAGCCGGGCGGAGCGGTCAGGGTCAGGTGATCGACGCGGCGATGGTCGACGGCGCGGCCGCGCTCATGGCGATGATGTGGGGATTCCGTGCCCTCGGGTTCTGGGGTCCGGCCGGTACCAACCTGCTCGATACCGGCGCGCCGTTCTACGACACCTACGAGACCGCCGACGGGAAGTACATCTCGCTCGGTTCGCTCGAGCCGCAGTTCTACGCGGAGTTGATCAGGCTGGCCGGGTTGAGCGACGACGTCGAACTCGCGGGACAGATGGACCAGACGACCTGGCCCGACCTGCGCGAGCGCTTCACCGCGCTGTTTCTCGCCAAGACCCGCGACGAGTGGTGCGAGATCATGGAGATGACCGACGTGTGCTTCGCGCCGGTGCTCACCATGGACGAGGCCGCCGAGCATCCGCACATCCAGGCTCGCGAAACCATCGTCGAGCGCGACGGTCTGTTGCAGCCGGCGCCCGCGCCGCGGTTCAGTCGTACCCCGGGAGCGATCCAGCGGCCGCCCGCGTGGCCCGGGCAGCACACCGACGAGGTGCTGCGGGACTGGGGTTTCGCCGACGACGTCGTCGCGGCCCGACGGGCGGCCGGCGCGATCGCCTGAGGCCCGCCTGCGGGTGACTCAGGGCGGGCCCGAGCCGACCGGGCTGGGCGACTGATCGCGGACCCGTTCGCGGGCGGCACGCGCGCCGGCCCGGAGCTTCGCCACCCGGGCTTCGAGGGACGGTGGTTGCATCGAGAGCTGGCCGTGGGCGACCGGGCTCGTTGATGGAGTCTGACTCGCGGCCTGCTCGGCCTTCACCGCCGCCGGCGGGGCCGAGACCGGGAGGAGATCACCGGTGCTCGCGGTGACCGAGGCGACCGGTGCTTCGGTGGCGCGGGCCTTGGCGGCCGCGACCCGTGGGTTCGACCGGGTCTCGCGCGGCTTGGCCACCGCGAGGCCACGGACGCCGGCGAGGAACACGATCAGCGTCGACACGATCAGCACCATCGCCTGGACGGCCCGGTTGGCGCTGTCGGTGCCGGCTGCGAAGAGGTGGATCGACGCGAGGACGTACAACGGGAACGACAACATGTGGACCCGTCGCCACCACTTCTTGGGGAAGCGGCGACCGAGGAGCGACGTGACCTCGATGGCGACCAGCAGGTAGAGGCCCACGATCCCCCAGGCGACGGCGAGCGGGTGCCACCTGGTCGACATCGGGACGAACAGGTCGCTCCACCCCCAGTGGGTGTACCCGTCGAGCGGCAACGCCCCGACGTGGACGGCGACGAAGACGACGGCCAACCCGCCGAGGTGGCGATGGAGGTCCAGCACCCACGCCGGCGCGGTGCTCTTCTGCAGCGTCTTGTTCGTGAGGAACAGTCCCCAGAGGACGGCGACGGCCAACAGCACCCAGGCGACGAAGCCGCTCGCGCGCGTGACGTACCACCAGGTCTTCGGATCGAGGTCCATGGGAGGATCAGCTCCCGCCGGTGGTCGGCGGCGGGGGCGGGGGAGGACTCGTCGCCGGAGGGGTGGTCGGTGCCGGCGTCGGCGCGGCCGTCGGGGCCGGGGTCGGGGCCGGGGCGGGTGCCGGTGCCGCCGCGACCGGAGCGGGTGCGGGTGCCGAAGCACGCGGCGCCGCGGGAGTCGCACCACCACCGCTCGACGCGACACCGGCTGCCGGGGCGGTGGGGGAGGGCGGAGGCGCGGCGCCGGCCGCCGGTGTCCCCGCATTCGCCGCCGCGAGCGCGGCGAGATCGGCCGGGGTGACCGAACCAGATGGGTTGACCGCGCTCGCCGCGAGCGCCGGTTCGGTCGTGGCACCGGGCGCGCCGGGTGCCGCCACCGCGGTCGACGCCGCCGGGGCGCCGGCGGCCAGGACCGCGACGATCGCGAACGTCGCCGTCGTGCTCAGCCCGGTGGTCATGATGCGCGCGGCTGCGGCCGGCTTCGTCCGCTTACCCATGGATGCCTCCGTGCGCTTCGCACCACACCTCGCGAGCGTGCTTGTAGGACTCGGTCAGGCCGTCGTCGCTGCCGGAGCAGTTGTAGAGCGGGACGGTCGTGGTCGTCGTCGCGGCTGGCGCCGCGGTCGACGGTGGCGTCTGCACCACCGGCGCCGGTGAGGTCGATGGTGTGCCCCGGGCCCCGCTGGGGGGCTTGGTCGTCGGCGCGGCGGGAGCACCGGCGGCCCCACCGGACGTCGGTGCCGCGCTCGGCGATTGCGCGGCCAGACCGGCGAACCACAGGGCGGCGGCCGGACTGGAGGGGACGTCCGCGCGTTGCGGCGCGCCAGGGGCGATCGGATCGGACGCAGTCGACGGCGATGGGGCCGCGGTCGCCGGAGCCGGTGATACCGCCGGGGTCGGTGCGGCGTCGGCCGCGGCGAGGCTCGTGAGCGGGGTGTGGCCGACGGTTGCGCCCACCGCGATGACGCCGCTGATCAGGCTGGCGGTGACGGCGCCGGCCATGGTCAGGGCCTTGCGATTCGGCATCGGGAACCTCCGGGTGACGGTGTGTTCCCAGAGATATCGGCGGTTTCGCGACCTCAGCTGAACTCGTGAACGGTCAAATTCCGACTAAATGACCGTCTCACCGTCTCACCGTCTCACCGGCTCAGCCGATGTCGTCCGGGAGGGCCGCGAGCGTGGCCGCCAGCCGCGCCTCCAGCTCGGGTGCCGAGGGCGCCGTCACCGTGACGTGACCGACCTTGCGACCCGGACGGGCGGACTTGCCGTAGGCGTGCACGTGGACGCCGTCGAGGGCCAGCAGCGTCGAGGGATCGGGGACGTGGCCGATGCAGTTGACCATGGCGCTGTATCCGCGAGCGCCCGTGTCGCCGAGCGGCCAGCCGAGCACCGCTCGCACATGGTTCTCGAACTGGCTCGTGTGTGCTCCTTCGATGGTCCAGTGGCCCGAGTTGTGCACGCGGGGCGCCATCTCGTTGGCGAGGAGCTCGCCACCGACGTCGAACAGCTCGATGGTGAGCACCCCCACGTAGTCGAAGTGGCCGAGGACCGCCGCCGCGTACTCGTCGGCGACGCGTTGCTGGTCGGCGGTCACCTCTGCCGCGGGCGCGCGCGACACGCGCAGGATGCCGCCCCGGTGTTCGTTCTTGACGAGTGACCAGGTCCGGACGTCGCCGTCGACTCCCCGGACGGCGATGATGGAGAGTTCCCGATCGAACGGCACCATCGCTTCGAGCACGAGCGCCCCCGCCGGACCGAGATCGCGCCACGCCGCGTCGGCCGCGGCGGGAGCGTCGATCACCGCTTGGCCCTTGCCGTCGTAGCCACCGCGGCGGGTCTTGAGGATCGCGGGGGCGCCGATCGTGGCGAGTGCCGCATCGAGGTCCGCTCGGGAGTCGACGGCGGCCCAGGGGGCCACGGGGATGTCCAGCGCCGCGAACGTCGTCTTCTCGGTCACCCGGTCCTGAGAGACCTCCAGGGCGGGTGTCGGCGGCCGGACCACGGCACCGCCGGCTTCGAGATGGCGGGTGGTGACGGCGGGCACACCTTCCCACTCGAACGTCACGACCGTGGCATCCGCCGCGGTGCGACTCGCCGCGTCCAGATCGTCCAGCGCCGCGACCGTCAACGGTCCGACCGCGCCGGCCGGCGCGGCATCAGCCGGATCGAGGGAGCTGATCTCGACGCCCAGGGGGATCGCGGCGAGCGCCAGCATGCGGCCGAGCTGGCCGCCGCCGAGGATGGCAAGGCGGGTCATCGGTCAGGCCAGGAGCTGCAGCGTAGGCCGCATCGGATAGTCGTCGAGTCCGGCGACGATGCGGCCCCACAGGCCGTCGCGTCGGTCCTGGTACGCCATGACGTCGCGTTGGTACGCGGCGAGCGCGTCGGCGGCGGGACGCGACACCTTGAACGCATTGATCGCGTCGGTGAGTTGCTGGTCGAGCGCGAGGCGGGGGGTCGTCGCCAGGACCGCGACGCGTGCGGCGACCGCCTCCAAGCGGTTGGCCGTGACGACCTGGTCCTCGGCGTTCGCGCCGTTCTGGATGATCTTCCAGCGGGTCAGGAGCCGGTTCAACTCGGCGGTGACCGGTCGATCGGCGGCGCCGGCCCGTTGGAGTTCGGTGGACACCTGTCCCAACGCGGCGTACCGCGATGCCAGCGGTTCCACGAGGGGGGCCCAGGTGCGATCGATCGCGTCGGCATCCTTGCGCAGGCCCGGTCGAACGGTCACGACGAGCACCACGAGGGCGGCGACGACGACGATGACGAGAGCGCCGATGAGGCGACGAGTGCGATCCATGACGGCCCACCACCCTAGAAGCCCGTCTCCCCGACTCGGTGAACCCTCCGATAGGGTCACCCCGTGGCTGTTCCGCGAGCCGCGGTCGTGGCGATCCTCATCGCTGCCGCTTCGCTCGCGGGGTGGTGGATGGGGCGCCACGAACCCGGTGAGAATTCCGATTCCGTACCCTCTGGTGCCTCCTCGATCGCCGCCACGGTGACGCGGACGGTCGACGGCGACACCGTGCGCGTGGCGTTGTCCGGAGGTTCCGACACCGTCCGCCTGCTCGGCATCAACACCCCCGAGACGCATCATCCGACCAAGGGCGTCGAGTGTTACGGGCCCGAGGCCTCGGCCTACACCGATCGGATACTCACCGGCCGTCGGGTGGAGTTGGAGCTCGACGTCGAACGGCGGGACCGGTACGGGCGGCTGCTCGCCTACGTGTCCGTCGACGGGCACCGGTTCAACGACGAACTCCTCCGCCAGGGCTACGCGCGACTGCTGGTGATTCCGCCGAACGGCGCCCACGCGCGGGTGATGCTCGAGGAGGAACTCGCGGCGAAGCGCGCCCGGCGTGGATTGTGGGGCGCGTGTTGAGCCGATCGGCGGACCGGCGCGGGACTACCGCAACGACGCGATGATGTCGTCGGTGACCTCGGGTGGGCAGTCGGGGTGGAGGTACACGGCGC